>NZ_LZKQ01000018.1 GCF_001668675.1 Mycobacterium asiaticum
ACGCTAAAGCCCCCGGTTTCGTGCCGAAACAGGGGCTTTAGCGTCTGCTCGCGCTAAAAAGTCGCGGTAGAAAGGTGACCATGACACTGCGGGTCGTGCAATGGGCAACGGGGTCCGTCGGGAGGGCAGCGATCAAAGGGGTGTTGGAGCACCCAGAGCTCGAGCTCGTCGGGTGCTGGGTGCATTCGCCGGCCAAGAGCGGCAGAGACGTCGGCGATCTCATCGGCGGGCCGCCGCTGGGGGTGACCGCGACCAACAACATCGACGACATCCTCACGCTCGACGCCGACGCCGTCATCTACGCGCCGTTGCTGCCCAGCGTCGACGAGGTCGCCGCGCTGCTGCGCTCGGGCAAGAACGTGGTCACACCGCTGGGCTGGTTCTACCCGACCGAAAAGGAGGCCGCGCCGCTCGAGGTCGCCGCCCAAGCCGCAAACGTCACTCTGCACGGCGCCGGCATCGGGCCCGGCGCGGCCACCGAGCTGTTCCCGCTGCTGCTCTCGGTGATGTCTACCGGCGTCACTTTCGTTCGCGCCGAGGAGTTTTCGGACCTGCGGACCTACGGGGCCCCGGACGTGCTCCGCTATGTGATGGGCTTCGGGGGCTCCCCGGACAGCGCCCTGACCGGGCCGATGCAGAAACTGCTCAACGGCGGCTTCTTCCAGTCGGTGCGGCTGATCGTCGACAAGCTGGGTTTCGCCGCCGATCCCGAAATCCGCCCGTCTCAGGAGGTGGCGGTCGCAACCGCCCCGATCGACTCGCCGATCGGGGTGATCGAACCCGGACAGGTCGCGGGACGCCGATTCACCTGGGAGGCCCTGGCCGGTGACATCCCGGTCGTCCAGATCACCGTGAACTGGTTGATGGGATCGGAAAACCTCGATCCGCCTTGGTCTTTCGAGCCGACGGGGGAGCGTTACGAGATCGAGGTGCGGGGAAACCCCGACACCTTCGTCACCGTCAAGGGATGGCAGCCGGAGACGGTCGAGGAAGGGCTCACCAGCAATCCGGGCATCGTCGCGACCGCCGCGCATTGTGTCAACGCCGTTCCCGCCACCTGTGCGGCACCGGCAGGCATCCAGAGCTTCTTCGACCTGCCGCTCATTACCGGCCGGGCCGCCCCGCACCTGTCCAGGTGAGTCGCCAGAATCCAACCACTCCGAATCAGAAGGCAATCATGGCAAGGTCTGTCGTAGTTGAGCAGTGGCGTGCGATACCCGTTTCCGTCGAGGACGCATTCGCCGGAACGCTGGCGATCTCCCTGCCGGTGATCTGTTCGCAGTGGTACGGGGTGATCCCGCCGATCAAGGAAGTGCGCGACCAGAGCGGCGAATGGGGCCCGGCCGGGCAGACCCGAACCCTGGTGATGGTCGGTGGCGGCCGAGTGAAGGAGACACAGACCAGCTTCGATCCGCCACGGTCGTTCGGGTACACGCTCTCCGACATCACTGGCCCGTTGGCGACGCTGGTCAGTACGGTCGACGGCAAGTGGTCCTTCACCCCGGCCGGCACTGGAACCCGGGTGAACTGGCAGTGGACGCTGCACCCGAAGTCGTCCAGCGCGGCGCCGCTGCTGCCGGTGTTCGCCAAGATGTGGAAGGGCTACGCGCGGGTGGTACTGGAGAAGTTGTCCGCACAATTGGTCGGCTGAAGGACTGCCGCCGTGTGTCGTCTTTTCGGTCTGCACGCCGGTACGGAAGTCGTCACCGCGACCTTCTGGCTGCTGGACGCTCCCGACAGCCTGACCCAGCAGAGCCGCAAGAATCCCGACGGCACCGGGCTCGGGGTGTTCGACGAACACGGCCGCCCGCGGCTGCGCAAGGAGCCGATCGCCGCCTGGCAGGACGCGACCTTCTCCACCGAGGCGCACGAACTGACCGGCACCACGTTCATTGCGCATGTCCGGTACGCGACGACGGGTTCGCTCGATGCGCGCAACACCCACCCGTTTCTGCAGGACGGCAGGCTCTTCGCGCACAACGGCATGATCGAGGGCCTCGACGTCGTCGACCAACGGCTCCGCGAAATCGGCACCTCGGACCTGGTGTTGGGCCAAACCGACTCCGAGCGGGTGTTCGCGCTGATCACCGCCTGCATTCGCGCTCAAAACGGTGACGTCTCAGCCGGTTTGGTGGACGCGATCAGCTGGCTCGCCGACAATGTCCCCGTCTACGCCCTCAACATTTTGTTGTGTATGGGCACCCAGATGTGGGCGCTGCGGTACCCGCAGACCCATCAGCTGTTCATGTTGGACCGACGTCGTGACGGCGACCCGGATTTCGACCTGTCCACCAGCAGGATCCACGCGCAGAGCGAGGTGCTGACCGAGCGGCCGTCGGTGGTGTTCGCCACCGAACCGATGGACGACGACCCCCGCTGGTGCCTGCTCGATCCGGGCGAACTGGTCTACGTCGACGCCAGCCTGAACATCAGCCGCAGCATCGCCCTTCCCGACCCGCCCCGGAACCTGATTCGCAGGGATGATCTGAGCCAGCCGGTCTTTCGCGCGCAGCACGCGATGCCGGGCACGCGGCACCTCCCGTAACGTAGGCAGGCGTGACAACCAGACGAGCGCTTGTGCTGGCCGGCGGTGGGGTAGCGGGAATTGCCTGGGAGACAGGCGTTTTGCGGGGCATCGCGGACGAAATCCCGCAGGCCGCCCGGTTGCTGGTGGAGTCCGATGTGCTGGTCGGTACGTCCGCCGGGTCGACGGTCGCGGCGCAACTCGGTAGCGGCTGGACGCTGGACGCGCTCTACGAGCGGCAGACCGCCGAGACGTCGGCGGAGATCGACCCGAATGTCGACATCGAGCAAATCACCGGGCTGTTCCTGAATGCGTTGCGCGGGCCAGACGACCTGCAGGGTCGGCTGCAACGCATCGGTTCGGTGGCACTAGCTACCGAGACCGTCCCGGAACCCGTTCGGCGCGAGGTGATCGCTGCGCGCCTGCCGTCCCACGAATGGCCCGACCGGGTGCTTCGGGTCACCGCAATCGATACCGCCACCGGCGAATTCGTGGTGTTCGACCGGGAATCCGGCGTCGGCTTGGTGGATGCGGTCGCGGCCAGTTGTGCGGTGCCCGGCGCATGGCCGCCGGTCACCATCGGCGATCGGCGCTTCATGGATGGCGGCGTCAAGAGCACCGTCAACGTCGACGTCGCGTACGACTGCGACGAGGCGGTGGTGTTGGTGCCCGCCGGCGCGGACGCCCCGTCGCCATTCGGGCCGGGCCCGGCCGCCGAGATCACAACCTTCCAAACCCGCCGCGCCGGCCGGGCATTGACGGTGTTCGCCGACGACGACTCGTTGGCGGCCTTCGGCACCAACCCGCTGGATCCACGCTGCCGGATCGGCTCGGCGAGAGCGGGACGCGCGCAGGGCCGCCGCGAAGCCGAGTCCGTCGCGCGGTTCCTAGGACTCTGATGGACTCTGATCAGCCCTCGATCGCGGGTTGCGGCTCGTCCTCGAAGTCGGAGCTTTCGAACGCGTCAAGGGCACGAGCGGCCAGCGTCCGGCCCGTCCCGATGACCTCTGTCGCGCGATGGAACTCCAGGCTGCGGCAGGTGGTGCGCGGCACCTCGATCAGGAGGTCGGGCGGATAGGCGGCCAGGATGTGGCGGGCCAGCGCGGACTGGGCGATGTCGATGGTCCGGTTCATCACGTCGAAGCTCCCGAGTCGCGGTAGCTCCGGCACATCGATGACGTCATCCCGTCCGCCCGTCGGATCCGGATCGTCCTCCAGATCCGGGATGGTCGCACCGAATCGGCCGAGAACCGCTCGGGCCGAGGGACGGTCGAGCAGCGCCTTAGCCGCGCTGGTGTCGAACAGCGCCGTCGTGCTGCGCAGCATCCGGTTCAGCCATTCGACGGTGACACCGGGTTCGGCGTCGCGGGTGGCGCCCGGCTCGCTGCCGTTGAGGCTCACCGCGATGGTGAGGTCGGCGTTGATCGCCGCGATCGGCGCCATCGGCAGCGGGTCGAGGATGCCGCCGTCGGCCAGCAGTCGCCCGTCGACTTCGTGCGGGGCAATGACGCCGGGGATCGCGATGCTCGCGCGGATGGCCGCGTCGAGCGGACCGCGCTGAAACCACACCGACTTGCCGGTCAGCAGATCGGTGGCCACCGCCGTGTAAGGGATGTTCAGCTGCTCGATGGTCACCGGGCCCAGGATGTCGCGCACCGCGTCCAGGATTTTTTCCGCACGCAGCACCCCGGCCGCGGTCAACGACGGGTCGAGCAACCGCAGGATGGTGCGCTGGGTCAGCGACTTCGCCCAGTCGGCCAGCTCGTCGAGTCGTCCGGCGGCCTCCACGCCGCCCACCACCGCACCCATCGACGAGCCGGCGATCCCGACGATGTCGTAGCCGCGCGCCCGCAGTTCCTGGATCACGCCGATGTGCGCGTAGCCGCGGGCGCCCCCGCTACCCAGCGCCAGCGCGACACGAGTTCCAGCGGAGCCGCGGGGGCGAAGCGGGGTCGGTCCGGACATTGCTTCATTCTCCCTTGGCGGCTGCCTTGGCCGACGGCCGCCCGGGGTCTCGGCGGACACTTTCATGCACCCCTGATCGGAATTGCGGGACGGCGCCTATCCGGCCTCAACCGCACTGCTGGTTGGCGGCAGCTTGCGCCGCGACGATCACCGCAGCCTGGCGCGCCGGCGACAGGTCCGCCCACCGCTGATTCCAGCTGCCGGCAACGCCCGATCCGGCAGCCTGAACCATTTTCAGGTAGGGCTCGATCAACGCCTCCCCGGCGCCGCCCTGACCGTCCATCCACTCCTTGGCGGCGTGGCAGGCCTGGAAATACTCTTCCTCGGTCGATTCCGCGGGCGCGTCCACCCGGGTAGTGATGCCGCCGGGGGAGACGCCGATCGCGCCCGCCGGCAGCGAACCGCCGGCGCCGGACGGACGTGCCGACGAGGAGGTGGCACTGCCGCCTTTGCCGCCGTCCGAGCACCCGGCCACCATCCACAAACTCAGCGGGAGGAGCAGTAACCAAGACAGCACAGTGACCCGCTGGAAGGATTGCCGCTGCCCACGCATGAACCCCAATCTATGCAACACTGCTGTCGTGCAGGAGTGGTTCGGATTTTGCGAGTGTTGTCGGCCCTGACGCGCCGCCGTTCGCCCTGTCCGCTTCACACTCCGGAGTTCTCTTTATGGCTGTCTCCCTCGCCACGCCTCGCTACGCACCGACCGTCCCCTCCCCGGGCCCGACCCGGCTCCGCGTGCCCGATTTGCTGCACGCCACCGATCAAGCCGCCGACGACGTGCTCAGCGGACGCTGTGACCACCTGCTCCCGAAGGGCGGCGTGCCCGCCACCGAACGCTGGTTCACCCGCATCCACGGCGACGAAGAACTCGACATTTGGCTGATCAGTTGGGTTCCCGGCCATCCGACCGAACTGCACGACCACGGCGGTTCGCTGGGGGCGCTGACCGTGCTGTCCGGATCCCTCAACGAATACCGTTGGGACGGAAGGAAACTGCGGCGACGGCGACTCGATGCCGGTGACCAGGCCGGGTTCCCGCTGGGCTGGGTGCATGACGTGGTGTGGGCGCCTCGCCCGGTCGCGGCCCCCGTGCAGGTGACGACGCCCGCGCCCCCGCTGGAGCCCACCTTGAGCGTGCACGCCTACTCGCCGCCCTTGACCGCCATGTCGTACTACGAGGTGACCGGCCGCAACACGCTGCGTCGCCAGCGCACCGAGTTGACCGACCAACCCGAAGGGCCGTGATGAGCCGGATCGACCGAGTGCTGGACGAGGCGCGGCGGCGCTACCAACGCCTGCCCGCCGATCAGGTACCCGCGGCGCGGCGCCGCGGGGCGGTGCTGGTGGACATCCGCCCGCAGGCGCAGCGGGCCCGCGAGGGCGAGGTGCCGGCTGCGCTGGTCATCGAACGCAACGTGCTGGAGTGGCGTTGTGACCCGACCAGCGAGGCTCGCCTGCCCGAGGCGGTAGATGACGACGTCGAATGGGTGATCCTCTGCTCGGAGGGCTACACCTCGAGTCTGGCGGCGGCGGCGCTGCTGGATCTGGGCCTGCACCGCGCCACCGACGTGATCGGGGGATACCACGCCCTGGCCGCCGCGGGCGTGCTGCGCGAGCTCGAGCCGGTGGGGCGCTAGCCTCCGGCGGAGCTGTCGCCGGAGGAGCCTTCCAGCGTCACGTTGGCGTGCAGCATTGGGCGTAGCCGCTCGGTCTTCGCCGGTGTCCAGCCGGGCGGCGACATCACAGCCGCCCAGGCGTCGGCCACGTTGGCGACATAGCGGTGTCCGTGGCCGTCCGGCACGTCGACCGCCACGGCCATGTCGGCGGACACCTGTAGGAACGTGACCAGCGGAATCCAGCGCATCTGCGGCAGCACGTCGTAGCCGCGTTTTTCCCGCAACCAGTCCGGCTGGCTGAACAGCAGGTCGGGCGTCCACCACGCGATCGGGTCGGACGCATGCTGCAGGTAGACCACCCGGGGTTTGCCCCACTCGGTTTTCGGGCGGTCCAGATTGTCCGGGTGCGCGACGAACCGGACATTGTGGCCGTCGTCGTAGATCGGCAGCCACTCCGGCGAACCGGCGTCGCGGGTCCTGGTCAGCTGGGTCCAGATGGTGTTCTGGAAGGTGGGACCGCTGAACAGGGCGCCGTCGGTGCGGGCCAGCACGTTGTTGAGGCTCATGAAGGGCGCCTCGCCGCCGAACGACCCCAGGCTCTCGCCGAACACCACGAGCTTGGGGCGCTTGAACTCCGGCATCTGCCGGATCATCTTGTCGACTGCCTCGAACAACGCCTGACCGGCGTGCCGCGCGTTCTCCTTGTCGACCAGGAAAGACAACCAACTCGGCAGGAATGAGTACTGCATGCTGACGATCGCGGTGTTGCCGTTGTACATGTATTCCAGCGCGGAGGCTTCCGCCTCGTTGATCCAGCCGGTGCCGGTGGTGGTGGCCACCGCGACGACGGCGCGCTGCAGGCCGCCGGTCCGCATAAGTTCACGTGCGGCCAGGTCGGCCGCCGCGTCGATGCCGGTCGCGGAATCCAGCCCGGCGTAGGCCCGGATCGGTTCCATGGCCGGGGTCCCGTTGAAGTCGGTGAGCCGTTTCATCGACGGCCCGCCGGCCACGAAAATGCGGCCCTGATGCCCCAGCGACTGCCACGACACAATCGACTGCGGGCCACCCGAGCGCAGCTTGGTCTTCGGCGGCGCGATGTCGGGATCCATCTCGTTGTTGACCGAGGCGAAGGTGTCGTTCATGGACCGCATCGCGAACTTGAGCACCACGCCGTTGAGCAGGCTGACGGTCAGCACCATCAGCCCGATGACCACGATGGCCGCCGAAAGACGAAATGGCGCAATCCGGTCCACTTGTGCCACCAGAAGATTGATGAGCCAACGGACGAACTTGCCGATCTCGACAAGAGTGAACAGCACGATCATCGACAGCGCGGCGGTGTAGGGGTACTCGTACCACTTCAGGTGCTCGACGCCCATCATGTCGCGGACGTCGTCCTGCCAGACGTGGAACCGGATCGCCATCACCCCGACGCCGATCGCCCCGACCACGATCAGCGGCGGCCACGCCCAGCCGGGCGCCGGGGGAGTGGAGTCGCGCGAGCGCAACCAGCGGATCAGCCAGACGGTGAACACGCCCAGCCCGTAGCCGATCGCCCCCGAACAACCGCTGACGACCCCTTGAAACAGCGGACCGCGGGGCAACAGCGACGGGGTCAGCGACAGCCAGACGAAGATCAGGCCGAGCAGTGTCCCGGTGTAGGTGTAGTTCCGGACCCACCATCGAGCCGGGACCAGCCGGGTCCGGGTTTGCCGCGGTGCGGCCGACTGGTCGTCGGCCGCTTCTTCACCCGTGGCGATGGTGGTGGAACCGCTCATCGGTGGCTGAAATCAGGCGGCCGCTTCTCGATGAAGGCCGCCATCCCTTCGGACTGGTCGTCGGTGGCAAAGGTCGAGTGGAAGAGGCGGCGTTCGTACAACAGCCCTTCGGCCAGTGTCGACTCGAACGCCCGGTTGACGGCCTCCTTGGCCATCTGGGCCGACGGCAGCGACATCTGTGCGATCGTGTTCGCCACGGCCTTGGCCTCGGTCAGCAGATCGTCAGCGGGCACCACCCGCGAAACCAGACCGCTGCGCTCGGCTTCGGCGGCGTCGATGGTGCGTCCGGTCAGGATCAGGTCCATCGCCTTGGCCTTGCCGATGGCCCGGGTCAACCGCTGGGAGCCGCCCATGCCGGGGATCACGCCGAGCTTGATCTCGGGCTGGCCGAACTTCGCGGTGTCGGCGGCGATCAGCAGGTCGCACATCATCGCCAGCTCGCATCCGCCGCCCAGCGCGTATCCGGCGACGGCCGCGATCGTCGGGGTGCGCACGACGGCCAGCTTGCCCCAGGGCGCGAAGAAATCGGCGCCGAACGCTTCGGCGAAGGTCAGCTCGGCCATCTCCTTGATGTCGGCGCCGGCGGCGAACGCCTTGGCCGAACCGGTGATGATGATCGCGCCGACATCTGGGTCGTTGTCCAGTTCGGTTGCGGCGCTGGTGACTTCGTTCATCACCTGGCTGTTGAGCGCGTTCAGTGCCTTGGGCCGGTTCAGGGTTATGATGCCGACGCGGTCCTCGCGGTCGACGAGGATGGTTTCGTATGCCATGCGGTTACCTCTCCGATGCGTCTCTAGAACGTCAGGTCGTCTTCGACCGGTTCGAAGTAGGAGGCCACGTCCGCCACGGTGACATCGGACAGATCCGCCGGTGACCACTTCGGGTTGCGGTCCTTGTCGACCAGTTGGGCGCGGATGCCTTCCACGAAGTCATGCGAGCGTACCGACGCCGAAGACGTCCGATAGTCCTGCACCAGAACATCTTCCAGCGTCTCGAGGTCGGCGGCGCGCCGGACCGCTTCGAAGGTGACGGAAAGGGAGATGGGGGAGCGGGTGGCGATCAGTTTGGCGGCCTCGTTGGCCGGTTCGGCGTCGTGTGCCTTGAGCGTCTCGACGATGTCGATGACGCTGTCCTTGGAATAGCATTCGTCGATCCATTCCCGTTGTGCGGCAAGCTCGCTCGGCGGCGGCTCGACGGCGTAGCGGGCCAGCGCGCCTTCGACCCCGTCGGTGGCGACCGCCGCGGCGAACGCATCGAGGTCGCTGTGGGGCACGTAATGGTCGGCGAATCCCAGCGCTATGGCGTCGGCGCCGTTGAACGGGGCTCCGGTCAGCGCGGCGTGCAGGCCCAACTTGCCCGGCGCCCGGGCGAGCAGATACGTGCCTCCCACGTCGGGGACGAATCCGATGCCCACCTCGGGCATCGCGACCTTTGCGGTGTCGGTAACCACCCGGGTGTTCGCGTGCGCGCTGACGCCGACGCCGCCGCCCATTACGATCCCGTCCATCAGTGCCACGTACGGCTTGGCGAACCGGCCGACCCGACCGTTGAGCAGGTACTCGTCGCGCCAGAACCGGCGGGCGTCAACCCCGTCCTTGCGCGCGCTGTGGTACAGGGCGACGACGTCCCCGCCGGCGCACAGTCCGCGTTCACCAGCTCCGGAGAGCACCACCGAGCGGATCGATTCGTCGCGCTCCCACCGGATCAGTACCGCGCTGAGCAGGTCGATCATCGTCTGATTCAGCGAGTTGATGGCCTTGGGGCGATTCAGGGTGAGGTAACCGGTATTGCCCTCGACCCTGGTCAGGACTTCGTCGGATTCCCCTGTTACGGCCCCAGTCACGCCTCGTCTCCCCTCGCCGGAATCCGTCCATGGGTTCGGTGAAAGCTGCCCATGAGTTTGACGTGCAATCTAGATCGTGACTCGCTCGGCGATGCCCGCGGGGCTAAGGTTTAGGTTGATCCAGACGAGGTAGGAAGGTGCTGGACCACCAGAAAACAGCAGCTCCGCTGGGAACTCGGGCGGACCACTGATCGTTGAGCAGTTGTTCGCACAGCTCGAAGCCACAGCATCTAAGAGAGGATCCGACGGTGCGGGAGACAAGTAACCCCGTATTTCGCTCGCTGCCCAAGCAGGCGGGTGGATATGCGCAATTCGGCACGGGAGTGCAGACCGGTTACCCGGCTGACCCCTATGCCCCCTACCAGCAGGGCAGGGTCTCGCGGCCGCTGACCATCGACGACGTCGTCACCAAGACCGGCTTGACGCTGGCCATGCTGTCGGTGACGGCCGTTGTTTCCTATTTCCTGGTTGCCACGAACCTCAGCCTCGCTATGCCGCTCACCCTGGTGGGTGCGTTCGGTGGTCTGGCGTTGGTGCTGATCGCGACCTTCGGGGGTAAGCAGGACAACCCGGCGATCGTGTTGAGCTACGCCGCGCTCGAGGGCTTGTTCCTGGGTGCCATCTCATTCGTGCTGGCCAACTTCTCGGTGGGCTCCGCCAATGCGGGTGTGCTGATCGGCGAGGCGGTACTCGGCACGCTGGGTGTGTTCTTCGGGATGCTGGTGGTCTACAAGACCGGTGCCATCCGCGTTACGCCCAAGTTCACCCGGATGCTGGTTGCCGCGATGTTCGGCGTGCTGGTGCTGATGCTGGGCAACTTCGTGTTGGCGATGTTCAACGTCGGCGGCGGCGAAGGCCTGGGCCTGCGCAGCGCCGGTCCGATCGGAATCATCTTCTCGCTGGTGTGCATCGGGATCGCCGCGTTCAGCTTCCTGATCGACTTCGACGCGGCCGACCAGATGATCCGCGCCGGCGCACCGGACAAGGCCGCCTGGGGAATCGCCCTGGGTCTGACCGTCACGCTGGTCTGGCTGTACCTGGAGATTCTGCGACTGCTCAGCTATCTGCAGAACGATTAATTCCTTACGGGCAAAGCCGGCACGCGTCTTGCGTGCCGGCTTTTTCTTTGGTGTGGGTGTGGCTCGGGCCGCGCTGTCGGCGCGGCGCGAGGCCCGCTTATGGTGCCGCCCGCCGCGTTGACTCTGCGCTGATGGTGCAGCGCACTCGCACTATTGCGCCCTGAGCGCAGAGTCAGCGCGGGTGTCGGTAGGCGCTGCCACCATGCCGCCATGGCCTACGAGCGCGAGCCTTTTATCGGTAGTGAAGCCGTGGCCGCGGGCCACCTGACCAGGTACGAACTGCGCAGGTACTACCGGGCGATCATGCCGAATATCTACCTGGACAAACGGGTCGAGCCGACTTTGTATCAACGCACCGTCGCGGCCTGGCTGTGGTCACAGTGCCAGTCGGTGATTGCCGGCGCCGCCGCGTCAGCCATGCACGGCTCGAAGTGGGTCGATCAAGCCGCACCGATCGAATTGATCTGGCGAAACGCGCGAACGCCGCCGCTCGTCGTGACGCGCGACGAGCTGTTGCTGGACGGCGAAGCCCAGCAACTGCACGGCCTTACGGTGACCACCCCCGAGCGCACCGCTTTCGACCTAGGCCGGCGCGGAAGGCTCGGGCGCGCCGTCGCAAGCCTCGATGCGCTCGCCGCCGCCACTGACTTCAAGGTCTCCGACGTCGCAGAGCTGGCCGCCCGCCATCCGCACACCCGCGGCCTGCGCCAGCTCCACGCAGCGCTGGAGCTCGTCGACGGCGGGGCGCAATCGCCGAAGGAAACGTGGCTGCGACTGCTGTTGATCGGCGCCGGCTTTCCCAAGCCACAGACGCAGATCCCGGTGCCAGGGCCCGACGGCTTTCCCCGATATTTCCTCGACATGGGATGGCAAGACATGATGCTGGCCGCCGAGTACGACGGCGACCAGCATTGGACCGACCCGTCGCAGTACGCCTGGGATGTCGACCGCAAAGAGTACATCGACCGCGTCGGCTGGACCGTGGTCAGGGTGGTCTCCCGCCACCGGCCCGCCGATGTGATTCGCCGCGTCAGACGCGCCTGGGACGCCTCGGCCAAGCGCTGACTCTGCGCTGACGGCGCGAGCTACTCGACATTCGCCGCCACCAACGCAGAGTCAACGCACTGAAAGACTCAGTTCAGCCGCTCGATCACCATCGCCATGCCCTGGCCGCCACCGACACACATGGTCTCCAAACCGAACGTCTTGTCGTGCGTCGTCAGGTTGTTAAGCAGCGTGGCGGTGATCCGCGCGCCGGTCATGCCAAACGGGTGGCCCAGGGCAATCGCTCCACCGGAGACGTTCAGCTTGTCCTCGTCGATCCCCAATTCACGCGCGGAGCCGAGCACCTGCACCGCGAAGGCCTCGTTGATCTCAAACAGGTCGATGTCATTGACGGACATGCCGGCGCGGGCCAACGCCTGCTTGGACGCCTCAATCGGGCCCAGACCCATGATCTCGGGAGACAGGCCACTGACGCCGGTGGAGACGATGCGCGCCAGCGGCTTGAGGCCGAGTTCCTTGGCCTTGGTGTCGCTGGTGATGATGACGGCGGCGGCGCCGTCGTTGAGCGGGCAGGCGTTGCCCGCAGTCACCGTGCCGTTGGGCCGGAACACCGGCTTAAGCTCGCTGATCTTCTCGTACGTCGTCCCCGCCCTGGGTCCGTCATCGGTGGTGACGGTCGTTCCGTCCGGCAGCGTGACCGGGGCGATCTCGCGCTCGAAGAACCCGCTCTTGATCGCCTCCTCAGCCCGGTTCTGGCTGCGCACGCCCCAGTGGTCCTGGTCTTCGCGACTGATACCCGTCAGCAGTGCGACATTCTCAGCGGTCTGACCCATCGCGATGTAGATGTCGGGCAGGTTCCCGTCGACGCGCGGGTCATGCCATTCCTCGGCGCCCGCGGATGCGGCGGTCGTGCGCTCCTGCGCGGAGTCGTACAACGGGTTCTTGGTATCCGGCCAGCCGTCGGCGTTGCCCTTGCCGAATCGCGACACCGTCTCCACACCGGCGGAGATGAAGGCGTCGCCCTCACCCGCCTTGATCGCGTGGAAGGCCATCCGGGTGGTCTGCAGGGACGACGAGCAGTACCGGTTGACGGTGGTGCCGGGCAGGAAGTCATAGCCCAGTGCCACCGCGACGACGCGGGCGATGTTGAAACCTGATTCGCCGCCAGGCTGGCCGCAGCCCATGATCAGGTCGTCGATCTGGTGCGGGTTGAGCGCCGGAACCTTATCCAGAGCGGCACGCACCATTTGTGCGGCCAGATCGTCGGGCCGGATGTTGATCAGCGAGCCTTTCATGGCGCGGCCGATCGGCGAGCGGGCAGTTGAAACGATGACAGCTTCCGGCATGACGGCTCCTCCATATGAATGCGGCGAAGCCGAGCCTAGTCCGACGGTTTACCCCAATGCAGCGGCGGCCGCCGCGCCTGTCGCCACCGGCCGGCGCCATAGCTTTGCGGCCAACGCGCGACGGCTGCTTCGGGCGCTCGTCACCGGCACGGCATCGGGCAATTCCGGCAGCGGAGTCCCGATTTTTTCGGGCAGTGCTTCGTACAGTGCCCGCAGCAACTGGTCGGCGGCCTCGGCGTACCCGGCGGCCGACGGGTGATAGCGGTCGTCGGAGAACATCAGATCGGGCATCTGCCGGAACTTCGGGGCCAGCAGGTGCGCCAACGGCACCGGCACCCCACCGGCCGCTCGGACCGCCGCCGCCTGCGCTCGAGCCAGCTGCAGGCCACGCGTGCGCGCCACCGAACGCAGTGGCTGGGGTATTGCGGTGATCAGCCCGAAATCCGGGCAGGTCCCGACCACCACCACCGCACCGCGGTTGCGCAGTTTGCGCACCGAAAGGCCTAACCGCTGCGCCGACGGACCGATGCCGTTGAGCGCGGTGATGTCGTTGGCGCCGATCAAGATGACGGCGACGTCCGGCGGCGGGCCCGCCACGAACATGGCGTCGACCTGACCCAAGACGCCCTTGGACGTCGCGCCGACAATCGCTTTGGTGCTCAGCCTGATTCGTAGGCCGGTCTGCTCGGCGAGCCGGCGTGCGAGGAGCACGCCCGGTACCTCCTCGGCGGTGGCACAGCCGTATCCGGTGGCCGTCGAGTCGCCGAAGATCATCAGGTGCAGATCGAACGGAGTCCCGCTGCGCCACCGTTCCACCGGTCCGCCGCCGGGGCTGTACACGCCATCGGCGCGGGGCGGCGCCTCCCACTTCTTCGGAATCACGGTGCGCACATGGATCGCCTGACCAACCAGCAGGTTGCGTGCGCCCAGATAGGCCGAGCCTGTCGAGGCGAGTGCACCGGCTGTGGCCAAAGCGATCGTTGAACGCCGCGGCACGTGCATGCCCACGGCACCAGTTTAGGACGGTTGTGCTGATTTCGGGGGTAGCTGAAGAACAAAGCGGTTACGGTGTGAAACAGATGCGGTATCAAAAGCGAATAAAAGAATGTTGAGTGGGTAAAGGACTGTCAAGCTAAGTTCGCGAGGGTGCTGAACCAACCACTCAGCTTCTTCGTCACATGCTGTATCGGACTACAACGGCGTAGGAAGTGTTGAGCATGACTGCACCAAGTGAGGTATCTGGCGCACCCAGAGTCGCCATTCGCCCGCGCGACGCGTTGAAGGCTCGTAGACTTGAAGCCCGCAGGTTCGCCATCAGCGACGGCGCGCCAGTCGAGGTTCTCGAGTCCGGACCGACGGTCGCTGGGCGATTAGCCACGCTTGCGTCGCGCGTGACGATCCGGCCCTTCTTGGCGGTCGGTAGCTACGTCCCTCATCTACCGTTTCCGTGGGGTCTCATCGACCAGGCTGCCCGCGTGTTGCTGCCGGCTACCGACGCTGTCAGGGCCGAGGTATCGCTGCCCAATGCCTGCGCACAGCTGGTTCGGGCGCCCGGCGTCTTGCCGGCGGACGGCACCCGTCGGGTGGTTCTCTACCTGCACGGTGGTGCGTTCCTGACTTGTGGAGCAAACTCACATGGCCGATTGGTCGAGGCGTTGTCAAAGTTTGCTGACGCGCCGATTCTGGTTGTCAACTATCGCCTGATGCCCAAGCATTCCATCGGCATGGCTCTCGACGACTGCTACGACGGATACCGCTGGCTGCGGCTGTTGGGATACGACCCCGACCAGATCGTGCTGGCTGGTGACTCCGCCGGCGGGTACCTCGCGCTGTCCCTTGCGCAGCGGTTGCAGCGCGAAGGTGAAGAGCCGGCGGCCCTGGTGGCCATCTCGCCCCTGCTGCAGCTGGCAAAGGAACAAAAGCAATCGCATCCGAACATCAAAACGGACGCGATGTTCCCCTCAAAGGCTTTTGATGCCCTCGGCGAATTGGTTGCTAGCTGTGCCGCTAAAAACAAGGTTAACGGTAAGCCGGAGGAAATTTATGAGCCCCTGGATCACATCGAGCCGGGGCTGCCGCGGACGCTGATTCACGTGTCCGGCTCCGAGGTGCTACTGCACGACGCGCAGTTGGCGGCGACCCGCTTGGCCGCGGCCGGCGTACCCGCCGAGGTTCGAGTCTGGCCGGGGCAGGTGCACGACTTCCAGGTCGCCGCGCCGTTGTTGCCCGAGGCGATCCGTTCACTGCGCCAGATCGGTGAGTACATCCGCGAGGCCACCGGCTAGCGAATCGGTGCCCGCAGGGTTGGCCCAAGTGCACCGCTCGCCAGCGCCTGAGACCATAGGCGCATGCGAATCGCCCAGCACCTCAGTGACCTCATCGGCGGCACGCCGCTGGTTCGCCTGAACTCCGTCGTCCCCGAAGGCGCCGGCACCGTGGCCGCAAAGGTCGAATACCTCAACCCGGGCGGTAGCTCCAAGGACCGGATCGCGGTCAAGATGATCGACGCCGCGGAGGCCAGTGGAGCGCTCAAGCCGGGCGGCACCATCGTCGAACCGACGTCCGGCAACACCGGTGTCGGGCTCGCGCTCGTCGCGCAGCGCCGTGGATACAAATGCGTGTTCGTGTGCCCTGACAAGGTCGGTGAAGACAAGCGAAATGTGTTGCGCGCCTACGGTGCTGAGGTCGTGGTGTGCCCGACGGCGGTCCCGCCCGAGGATCCGGACAGCTACTACAGCGTCTCCGACCGGTTGGTTCGCGAGATCGACGGTGCGTGGAAGCCCGACCAGTACTCCAACCCCGAAGGCCCGGCGAGCCACTACGCGACCACCGGGCCGGAGATCTGGGCAGACACCGACGGCATGGTCACTCACTTCGTCGCCGGCATCGGCACCGGCGGCACGATCACCGGCGCCGGCCGCTACCTCAAAGAGGTCTCCGACGGGCGGGTGCGGGTCATCGGCGCCGACCCCGAGGGCTCGGTGTACTCCGGAGGCACCGGCCGGCCCTATCTGGTCGAGGGGGTGGGCGAGGACTTCTGGCCGGCGGCGTACGACCCGTCGATTCCCGACGAAATCATTGCCGTTTCGGATTCGGATTCCTTCGACATGACCAGGCGCCTGGCCCGCGAGGAGGCGATGCTGGTCGGCGGCTCGTGCGGAATGGCCGTCGTCGCCGCGCTCAAGGTGGCCGAGCAGGCCGGGCCGGACGCGTTGGTCGTCGTGCTGTTGCCCGACGGCGGCCGCGGCTACATGGCCAAAATCTTCAACGACGCGTGGATGTCGTCGTACGGGTTCCTGCGCAGCCCGCTGGACGGTTCGACTGCGGAATCCACCGTTGGTGACGTGTTGCGGCGCAAGTCGGGTGCTTTGCCCGACCTGGTGCACACCCACCCGTCGGAAACCGTGCGTGACGCCATCGGGATCCTGCGCGAGTACGGGGTCTCGCAAATGCCGGTGGTCGGTGCCGAGCCGCCGGTGATGGCCGGTGAAGTTGCCGGCAGCGTCTCCGAACGCGAGCTGCTGTCGGCGGTCTTCGAGGGGCGGGCCAAGCTGGCCGACGCGGTGTCCCAACACATGAGCCCCCCGCTGCGGCTGATCGGTGCTGGCGAATCGGTGAGCGCGGCCGGCAAGGCGCTGCGCGACTGGGACGCGCTGATGGTGGTGGAAGAGGGTAAGCCCGTCGGCGTGATCACCCGATACGACCTGCTGGGTTTCCTTTCGGAGGGAACGCGGCGACGCTGATCGCTGTGACCTGCGTCTCGGTGCTCGGGTACTGTATGCGCCTTAGTTCAGCTAGTCCGTTCTGGAAGGTTGCCCCATGACCGATCAGCCGCCCGGCGGTTCGTACCCGCCCCCGCCTCCGCCGCCAGGTTCGGCCGGTGGGTTCCCTCCGCCCGCGGGCGGCTCGAGTCCGCCGCCTCCTCCGCCGCCGCCGGAAGGGGGCTACCCGCCGCCGCCTCCGTCGGCCGGCGGATATGCGCCACCACCGCCGGGACCGGCGATCAAGGAATTGCCCACCGAGTCCTACACGCCGTGGCTGACCCGGGTGCTGGCGTTCCTCATCGACTACGCGCCGGTGGTCGTCGTCTACGGCATCGCGTGGGTGATCGCCATGGTGACCCAGCAAGAGTCGTGCACGACCAGCGTCACTCAGTACGACGTGGCTCAGTACTGCTACACGCAGGACTCGATCATCGGGTTCCTGGCCCAGGGACTGGCATCGCTGGCGATCCTGGCCTATGTGGTTTGGAACTACGGCTACAAGCAGGGCACCACCGGGTCGAGCATCGGCAAGTCGATCATGAAGTTCAAGGTGGTCAGCGAGGTCAGCGGGGAGCCGTTGGGCTTCGGGATGTCCTTGGTGCGCCAGATCGCGCACTTCGTTGACGCCATCATCTGCTACGTGGGTTTCCTGTTCCCGTTGTGGGACAAGAAGCGTCAGACGCTGGCCGACAAGATCATGACGACGGTCTGCTTGCCGCTCTGACGAGGGGCGGCCATCGGACTAGGCTGACCGTCGATGACTGAAGACTTCACCCGCACCGGACTGGCCACCAGAGCGATCCACGCGGGCTACCGTCCGGACCCGGCGACCGGCGTCGTCAACACCCCGATCTACGCCAGCAGCACTTTCGCCCAGGACGGCGTCGGCGGCCTGCGCGGCGGGTTTGAATACGCGCGCACCGGCAACCCGACCCGCTCCGCGCTGGAGGCGTCGCTGGCCGCGATGGAGGAGGGCGTTTTCGGGCGGGCCTTCAGTTCCGGCATGGCGGCCACCGACTGTGTGCTGCGCTCCGTCCTGCGCCCGGGCGACCACGTGGTGATCCCCGACGACGCCTACGGTGGCACCTTCCGTCTGATCGACAAGGTCTTCTCGCAGTGGGGCGTGGAGTACACGCCGGTTGCGCTGTCGGATCTGGACGCGGTGCGCGCGGCGATCACACCGCGCACCCGATTGATCTGGGTGGAGACGCCGACCAACCCGCTGCTGTCCATCGCCGACATCGCGGGCATCGCTCAACTGGGCGCGGACAGTACCGCAAAAGTGTTGGTGGACAACACGTTTGCTTCCCCTGCGCTGCAGCAGCCGCTCACCCTCGGCGCCGACATCGTGCTGCACTCGACCACTAAGTACATCGGTGGGCACTCCGACGTCGTGGGTGGCGCCCTCGTCACCAACGACGAAGAACTGGATCAGGCGTTCGCGTTCTTGCAGAACGGCGCGGGCGCGGTGCCGGGACCGTTCGACGCGTATCTGACCATCCGCGGGTTGAAGACGTTGGTGCTGCGGATGCAGCGGCACAGCGAAAACGCCGCTGCCGTCGCCCAATACCTGTCCGAGCAGCCGTCGGTGAGCGCAGTGCTTTATCCCGGTCTAGAAGGACACCCCGGCCACCAGGTGGCCGCCCGGCAGATGAGCGGGTTCGGCGGCATGGTTTCGGTGCGGATGTCCGGCGGCCGGGCGGCGGCCGAGAAGCTGTGCGCCAAGACCGAGATCTTCATCCTGGCCGAGTCCCTGGGCGGGGTGGAGTCGCTCATCGAGCATCCCAGCGCGATGACCCACGCCTCGACGGCCGGCTCGCAGCTGGAGGTGCCTGATGATCTGGTCAGGCTGTCCGTCGGCATCGAGGACGTCGCTGACCTACTCGCCGACCTCGAGCAAGCACTCGCCTAACCACCGCGAGCAGACGCGAAAGCCCCCGACACGCCGTGCGTGCGGGGGCTTTTGCGTCTGCTCGCGGGAAACCCGCTCAGGAGTGGTAAGGCTCCGCGCTGACCAGGGTGACCTCGACGGTATTGCCGTTGGGCACCTTGTAACTACGGGTCTCGCCGACCTTGGCGTCGATCAG
>NZ_LZKQ01000019.1 GCF_001668675.1 Mycobacterium asiaticum
GGCGGCGCCGGCGTGATCGCCGCCTCCGGTGCCGGGCACGTGGTGTACGTCGGGGTCGGCGGCGCGATGCTGCCGCTGCTGATCTTCGCCAGCGCACGCGCCGGGCTGGCCTTCACGCCGATCAACTACCGGCTCTCCGCCGACGGCATCCAGGCCCTGATCGACCGGTTGCCCGACCCGTTGGTGATCGTCGACGAGCGCTACCGCGACACGCTCGGGGACGTTTCGAAGCGGTTGGTCACCTCCGACGACTTCGTCGAGGCCGCCCGCACCGCCGAACCCACAGCCGAGTTCCCCGACCCGGACTCCGTCGCGATCGTGCTCTTCACCTCGGGCACCACGTCGCAGCCCAAGGCCGTCGAGCTCACGCACAACAACCTCACCAGCTATGTCATGGGAACAGTCGAATTCGATTCGGCAGCGCCGGAGGACGCGGCGCTGATCTGCGTGCCGCCTTACCACATCGCCGGCGTGGGTGCGGCGTTGTCCAACCTGTACGCCGGCCGAAAAATGGTCTATCTGACCAACTTTGACGCCCAGGAATGGGTGCGGTTGGCCAACGACGAGCGGGTGACGACGGCGACCGTGGTGCCGACCATGCTGGACCGCATCGTTGCGGTGTTGGAGTCGGGGGATCACCGGCCGGCCGCGCTGCGCAACCTTGCTTACGGCGGCTCGAAAGTGGGGCTGCCGCTGGTGCGCCGGGCCCTCGAGCTGTTGCCGGACGTCGGCTTCGTCAACGCCTACGGCCTTACCGAAACCAGCTCGACGATCGCGGTGCTGACACCCGAGGACCACCGCGAGGCGCAATCGGCCACGGACGCCGCCGCCGCCCGGCGGCTGGGTTCGGTAGGACGGCCGGTGCCCGGCATCGAGCTGGAAATCCGCGCCGAGGACGGCACCGTGCTCGGCCCGGGGGAGACCGGCGAGCTGTTCGTGCGCGGCGAGCAGGTCTCCGGGCGGTACACGGGGATCGGCTCCGTGCTCGACGAAAACGGTTGGTTCCCAACCAAAGACATCGCAATGCTGGACGAGGACGGCTACCTGTTTATCGGTGGCCGCAGCGACGACACCATCATCCGTGGCGGGGAGAACATAGCGCCCGCCGAACTGGAGGAGGTGCTGATCGAGCATCCGCACGTGCATGACGTCGCGGTGGTCGGGGTCGAGGATCCGCAGTGGGGCCAGGCGATCGTCGCCGTCGTCGTCCCCCGCAGCGGCGTCGACCCCGATCCGGAAGAGCTGCGAGAGTACGTGCGAGCGAGTTTGCGGGGGTCGCGCACGCCGGACCGAGTAGTGTTTCGCGACGAGCTGCCAACGACCGCCACCGGCAAGGTACTTCGCCGGGAGATCATCGAAAACCTAGCAGGGGCACAAACATGATCAAGAACGGAACCCGCCTGGCCAGCCAGGTCTGTGACACCCAGGTCATCGTCGTCAGAAGTGCCGACAGCCTTGACGACTTGCGTTGCGGCGGTTCGCCGATGGTGGAGATGGGCGCACCGCGATCCGGTGAGCTCGACCCCGAATTCGCCGACGGCAGCGTGATGGGCAAGCGCTACGTCGACGAAGCCGGCGCCGAACTGCTCGTCACCAAGCCCGGCGCGGGCAGCCTGAGCGTTGGCCAGACCAAGCTGACCCTGAAGGAAGTCAAGCCGCTCCCGGCGAGCGACTGAGCCGGGCTAAACCCAGCTACGGCCGGTAGCCGGTGTCGCCGTCGATGCCGAGCAGCAGGCCGCCCTTGCCGCCCTTGCCGGCGGTACCCACGAAGGCGTCACCGCCCCGGCCGCCGTTGCCGATCAGCTGGGCATTGCCGCCGAATCCGCCGTTCCCGGCTGCGATTCCGGTTCCGGCGCTGCCGCCGTTGCCGGCGTTGCCGATGATGCCGGCGTTGCCGCCCGAGCCGCCGTTCCCGGCGACCAGGCCACTGGCGCCACCGCCACCCCCGTCGCCGCCGGTGCCGAACAGCCCAACAGCGCTGCCGCCTGCCCCACCGGTGCCGCCCGTGTTGGCTGCGGATTGCCCACCGAGACCGCCCTGACCGCCGTTGCCGAACAGCATCCCGCCCTGACCGCCGGCACCGCCGTTACCACCGTCAATGCTGAAGGTCGGCCCGGATGACCCACCGTTGCCCCCGCCGCCGCCGTTGCCCATCAGCCGGGCGTTGCCGCCGGATCCGCCGGGCTGGCCGCCGGTGCCGTCGCCGCCGTGGCCACCGTCGCCGCTCAGGAACCCGCCCAACCCGCCGTTCCCGCCGACGTTGCCGCGGCCGCCGTCACCGCCCCGGCCGCCGTCGCCGCCAAACCCGTTGAAGAGACCGCCGTCGCCGCCGTGTCCGCCCGCTCCGGCCAGGCCCACGGTGTTGCCGAAGGCGACGTTTCCGCCCGCGCCGCCGGCGCCCCCGCTACCGAACAGTCCGATCGCGTTACCCCCCGCGCCGCCGGCACCGGCCGACCCTGCACCAAGGGCCGGTGCGTACAGTCCACCGATACCGCCCGCGCCACCGTTGCCCCACAACAAGCCGCCGGTGCCGCCGGCCCCGCCGTTCCCAGCCGAAGCGCCGCCGATGGTCGCTGTACCGCCTGCGCCGCCGTTCCCGCCGTTACCGATAAATCCCGCAGCCCCACCGTTGCCACCCGGTCCCGCCGGGCCGCCGACCGACGGCCGGCCCGAACCGCCGTTTCCGCCGTTGCCCCACAAAATGCCGCCGGCACCGCCGTTTTCACCGGTTCCCGGCCGCCCGTCGGCGCCATTACCGAACAGGGGACGGCCGAGGATAGCCAGCGTCGGCGCGTTCACGAGATTGAGCACTTGTTGCTGCACGGCCTGCCAGGGATTGGCCGCTGCGGCGGCATTGACCGCCTCGGCGGCCGCGTACGCGTCCGCGCCGGCGTTGACGGCCTGCACGAACTGGCTGTGAAACGCGGCCGCCTGCAAACTGAGAGCCTGGTAGGCCCGAGCGTGCGCACTGAACAGTGCTGCAACCGCCTCGGACACCTCGTCGGCCCCAGCCGCCAGCAGCGCCGACGTCGGAGCGGTCGCCGCCGCGTTCGCCTCGCTGATCGCCGAACCGATACTCGACAGGTTGGTGGCGGCCGCCGCGACCCAATCAGGTTGTGCGATAAGAAAAGACACTTCGGCCCTCCCGTACGGATGCACTGAAGATTCAGGGAGAGCGTAACGGCAATGCTGAGCAAATGCCCGCCGGACACAAACGGCGCTAGCGGTCCATTCCGTTGCGCCGTACAAATTCCCTTGCCTTGATCAGGAATTCGAGTTGGTCGCCGACCTCGCGCAGCGGGCGGGTGCTGCGCGTGGACCGGCACAGCACGATGGCACCTTCCAGCGCGGAGATCGATGTCACCGCCAGTGACGAGGCCGTTTCCTCATCGAATCCCTCGGTGACGAACGCACGGGCCATCGCGGTGCACCAGCGCCCCAGGATCAGCCCGGCCTCGGCGGACAACCCGAGCTCGTCGTCGGCCGAGCCGATCGCGGCGGCCACCACGGGGCATCCGGCGTTGAATTCGCCGTCGGACAGCAGGCGCTCCCAGAACTCGACGAATTCACGGATCAGCGCCTTGGCGCCGCGGTCCACCGCGTCGTCGATCGTGGCAGTGATGGATTCGCCGGCGTACCGCAACGCCTCGGTCAGGATCTGATTGCGTCCCTCGGGGAAGTGGTAGTACACCGAGCCGCGCGGGGCGCCGCTGTGGGACAGGACGGCATCGATGGTGACGCCGGCCGCTCCGCGCTCGCGCATCACCTGCGCCGCGCTGACGAGCATCTTCTTGCGGGTACTGACACGACCGGTCGTCACGAACGGGTCCCGCACGAGATCCGTGGACGTTCGCATGGTCGGTCTCCTGTGCTGATCAAGCAGCGGGCACGTGGCCCGGCTGCGGGGTCGGGGTGACCACCTGGCGTCGGTGGAACCGGAGGCGGCGACGGTAGGTGGGCAGTTGGCGGGTATATCGATAGCCGGCGACGTTGATCTCGATGATCCACATGTTGTTCTCCCACGGGGGGTGGTGCTCTCACGTGCCGGTGGCCTCCAGCCCATGACTATGCCAGTTAGCATATTAAACATTAGTGTAAGTAAGCAAGTTTTAATCTTTGGCTGAGAAAAAAGGCCCGGTGAACGTGATGAACACCACGGTGGGGACCAGGTTTGAAGCCCGGATCGAGCTACGACAGATTATGCTCTATTGCATAATTCCGCGTTCTGCGGTTCACTGTGGCAATGACAAGCACCGTGTCCGTCGAGCGGGACGGGCACGTCCTGCTCATCGGCTTGAATCGCCCCGAGAAGCGCAACTCGTTCAACCGCGCGATGATCGCGGATCTGTCCCGCGCCTACGCCCTGCTGGAATCCGACCCCGAACTGCGCGCCGGCGTGCTGTTCGCCCATGGGGAGCACTTCACCGCCGGACTGGACCTGGTCGATGTGGGGCCCGCCGTCGCCGGCGGGGAAGACTTGATGCCCGAAGACGGTCGTGATCCCTTCCGCCTGGAAGGCACCTGGACCACGCCCCTGGTCGCGGTCGCGCACGGCTGGTGCATGACCCTGGGCATCGAACTGCTGTTGGCCGCCGACATCCGGATCGCCGCGTCGGGTACCCGCTTCACCCAGATGGAAGTGCTACGCGGCATCTATCCGTTCGGCGGTGCGACGATTCGGCTGCCACGGGAAGCGGGCTGGGGCAACGCGATGCGATGGTTGCTCACCGGCGACGAGTTCGACGCGGCCGAGGCGTACCGGATCGGCCTGGTCCAGGAGGTCGCCGACGATGCCGCGGCGGCGTTGGCCAGTGCGCGGCAGATCGCGCAGACCATCGCCGAGCGCGCCGCCCCGCTCGGTGTGCGGGCGACGCTGGCGTCGGCGCATCTGGCCCGCGAGCAGGGTCAGGCGGCCGCGGCGCAACGGCTCGCTCCCGTCGTCAAGGAACTGTTCGCCAGCGCGGACGCCGCTGAGGGCGTGCAGTCGTTCATCGAGCGCCGTGCGGCCCGCTTCGAGGGTCGCTGACCCCCCGCGACCAGACGCTAAAGCCCCCGACACGCCGAGCGTGCGGGGGCTTTAGCGTCTGCTCGCCAGAACTCGGTGACGCTACTCGACGGTGTAACCCATCGGCATCAGCACGCTCTTCTGCTGGGTGAAGTGCTCCACGCCCTCGGGCCCGTTCTCCCGCCCGATGCCGGAGTTCTTGTACCCCCCGAACGGACAGCACGGGTCGAACGCATACCAGTTGATCGCGTAGGTCCCGGTGCGGATCTTCTCCGAGATCTCAATGCCCTTCGGCACATCGGAGGTCCACACGCTGCCGGCGAGCCCGTACACCGAGTCGTTGGCGATCTTGATGGCGTCCTCGACGGTGTCGTAGGGAATGATCGCCAGCACCGGCCCGAAGATCTCCTCCTGGGCGATCGTCATCTTGTTGTCGACGTCGGCGAACACCGTGGGCTGCACGAAGAACCCGTTGTCCAGACCTTCGGGTCGGCCGCCGCCGCACACCAGCCGCGCGCCCTCCTCGATGCCCTTGGCGATGTAGCCCTCGACGCGGGCACGCTGCTTCTCCGAGATCAGCGAACCGATCTGAGCGTTCGGGTCCGACGGCGGACCGACCGGCAGCGCCTGCACGAAAGCGCTTACCGCGTCCACAATCTCGTCATACCGCGACCGGGGCGCCAGGATCCGGGTCTGGCCGACGCACGCCTGGCCGGTGTTCATGATCCCGGAGAACACCATCATCGGGACGGCCGAGGCCAGGTCTACGTCGTCGAGCACGATGGCCGCCGACTTCCCGCCGAGTTCCAGCGTGCACGGCTTGAGCAGGTCAGCGGCACGACGGCCGATCTCCTTGCCGACAGCCGAGCTGCCGGTGAAGGTGAACAGGTCGACATCGGGGTTGGCGGTCAGCGCCTGGCCGGTCTCGATGCCGCCGGGCACCACCGACAGAACCCCTTCGGGGAGCCCGGCGTCGGCGAACACCTCCGCCAAAGCGTTTGCGGTCAGCGGGGTTTCGCCCGCCGGCTTGAGCACCACGGTGCAGCCCGCCAGCAACGCCGGTCCCAGCTTGTTGACCGCCAGGAACAGCGGCACGTTCCACGCCACGATGGCGGCCACCACACCGATCGGCTCGCGGTGCACGATGGTCTGGCCATAGGAGCCGGTGCGCACCTCGCGCCACTTGACCTGGTCTACGGCCGGTCCGGCGAAGAAGTTCAGCGCCCCCATCGTCCCCATCCAGTGCATGGTCTCGATGGTCATCGGCGGCTGGCCGGTCTCGTCGGCGAGCAGCTTGGCGAACAGCTCCTTGCGCTCCTCGAGCAACTGCAACGCCTTGGCTATGACGGCCGCGCGCTCCTTGGGCGGGGTGGTGGGCCACGGGCCGCTGTCGAATGCGGCGCGGGCCGCGGCGACCGCGGCGTCCACGTCGGCCGCCGCCGCCAGCGGGACCTTGCCGACGTACTCGCCGGTCGCCGGGCAGTGCACCTCGATGACCTGGTCGGTCGATGGCTGGGTCCACTTGCCGCCGATGAAGAGCTTGTCGTATTCGGTCGCCTGGCTCACGGTCTGGGTCATTCCGCCGTTCCTCCTCGTTGCTTCACGCCGCGTCCTCGTCGAACGCCGCCGGCAGTGATACGCGCCACCCTACCGAAGCCGGCGCGAGATTAGAACCTGTTCCATTATTGCGGCGACAGGACCAGCACCAGATTGCTCACGGCGAACTCCCGCAGCACCGGCACCGAGGTCAGCCACCAGGCCCATCGTGGGTGGTAGCGAGGGAAAGTCGCCACCGCGGCGCCGGTGCTGGCGGCCCACTCCAGGCCCGCGGCGGCGGACACGGCGAACAACGACGACCCGTAGTCGTTCTTGGCCGGATGGCCGTGTCGGCGGGCGTACATCGCCGCCGCCCGGGTGCCGCCGAGGTAGTGCGTCAGTCCCATCTCATGGCCACCGAACGGTCCCAGCCAGACGGTGTAGGACAACACGACCAGCCCGCCCGGCCGGGTCACCCGCAGCATCTCGTTGCCCAGTTGCCAGGGCCGCGGGACGTGTTCGGCGACGTTGGACGACAGGCAGATGTCCACCGAGTCGTCAGCGAACGGCAGCGCCATGCCCGAGGCCCGGACGACCGCGCCGGAGTGCCGCGCCACCACCGGCTCGGCGGCGTGGCTCTCGGACGGGTCGGGTTCGACGCCGACGTAGCGCGCGCCCGCGGCGTCGAACGCGGCCGCGAAATAGCCAGGCCCCCCGCCGACGTCGAGCAGCGTGCGCCCGCTCAGGTCGGCACCGGTTGCGGCCCGCCAGAGATCTTCGACCATGCCTGCCGTGTCGACAGCCAGGGCGCCGTAGAACCGCGCCGGGTCGGTTTGCTCGAACCGGAACTCCGACAGCAGGCGGACCGAGCGTCGCAGCGTCGCGCGCCGCGCGAAGATGCCGGTCACGCCCACGCGGTCACCATACGGGCGCCGATTCTGCGGCTGCGACCGGCCGCGGGCGCGACGGCGGCTAGGCTAGCGAACAATGTCTGACCTGCGCTCCGTACTGCTGCTGTGCTGGCGCGATACCGGGCACCCGCAGGGCGGTGGCAGCGAGACCTATCTGCAGCGCATCGGCGCCCAGTTGGCCGCCGACGGCGTCGACGTCACCCTGCGCACGGCGCGCTACCCGGGTGCCGCCAGGCGTGAGGTCGTCGACGGTGTGCGCATCAGCCGCGCGGGCGGGCGCTACACCGTCTACATCTGGGCGATGCTCTCGATGGCGCTGGCCCGCCTCGGCTTGGGATCGCTGCGCCAGGTGCGGCCCGACGTCGTCGTCGACACCCAGAACGGTCTTCCGTTCCTGGCCCGGCTGGTCTACGGCCGACGCGCGGTGGTGCTGGTGCACCACTGTCACCGGGAGCAGTGGCCGGTGGCCGGGCCGGTGCTGTCGCGGGTTGGTTGGTTCGTCGAGTCGAAACTCTCGCCGCGGCTGCACCGGCGCAACCAGTATGTGACGGTGTCGCTGCCATCGGCGCGGGATCTGGTGGCCCTGGGTGTGGACGACGGACGCATCGCCGTGGTGCGCAACGGACTCGACGAGGCGCCGCCCCAGACGTTGTCCGGCCCGCGGACCGCCGAGCCGCGCCTGGTGGTGCTGTCCCGGTTGGTCCCGCACAAGCAGATCGAGGACGCCCTGGACGCGGTCGCCCGACTGCGCCCCGACTTCCCGGAGCTGCAGCTGGACGTCGTCGGCGGCGGATGGTGGCACCAGCGGCTCGTCGAGCACGTACACCGGCTCGGCATCTCCGATGCCGTGACCTTCCACGGCCACGTCGACGACGACACCAAACATCAACTGCTGCAACGCTCGTGGGTGCACCTGCTGCCCTCACGCAAGGAGGGATGGGGCCTGGCCGTGGTCGAGGCGGGCCAGCACAGCGTCCCCACCATCGGCTACCGCTCGTCGGGCGGCCTGTCCGACTCGATCATCGACGGCGTGACCGGCGTATTGGTCGACCATCCCGCCGAACTGGTGGACCGGCTGGAAGAGCTGCTGTCGGATCCGGTGCTGCGCGATCAGCTCGGCGCCAAGGCCCAGGCCCGCAGCGTGGAGTTCTCCTGGCGGCAGAGCGCGGAGGCGCTGCACACCGTCCTGCGCACGGTGCAGGCGGGCGGGCGCGTCAGCGGCCTGGTCTGAGTGAAGCCGAGTAGCTAGGCCGTCGCCGGGGCCAGTTCCGGCGCCAACTGCTCCACCGGGGACGCCACCGCGACACTGCTCAGGGTGCGGCTGCGCACCACATAGGCGGCCGCGATGCTCAGGCAGATCGCCGCCGGCACCAGCAGCGCGTAGCCGTCCAGACCCGACCCGACCAACAGGCCGACGGTTGCGCCGCCCAGGAAAAGCAGCAGCGTCGTCGTCAGGATCGCCGCCTTCCACTTGTCGATCCCGTCCTGGCGGCTACGGCCGAGCATGAGGCCGAGGTCGGTGACCGTGCCGGTGAAGTGGGTGGTGCGGATCGGCATCCCGCGGAAGCTCGACGTGAGTCCGTTCTGCAGGCCGAGTGCCGCGGCGGCCAGCAATGCCTGGACGACGGATTGCTCGACCCCGATCAGACCCTTGAGTGGTGTCTCCGCCGCCACGACCGCGGCCAGCAGCAGCACCGCCTCCAGGGTCAGCACGGTGGCGTGGTGCGCGCGTGTCGGGTGTCGGTAACCGCCCATGATCACTCCCGCCGCGGCCGCGCCGCCGCCGAAGCCGAGCAGAATCGCTGCGAGAACGTGACCTTCGTACAACCAAGGGTTGGCGGTGTTCATGCCAAGCTGCGTGGTGATCCCGGTGAGGTTGCCGACCGGGACGGCGAGGATCAGCAGGGCGACAGCGTTGACGAAGCCGGCCACAAAGGCCAGTGAGGCACTGTAGAGCAGCACAGCGCGACGGGAGGAAAGGTTGTCATGGCCCGCCGAGTGGCGAGCCGAGTCGTTCGTCGGACTCATCAGGACAATCCCTCTCAGCGTTGGACCGGGCGCTGATACGAAGTTTATATAGCGAAATATTCTTCATCAATAAATCTTCGTATGAGTTTGGCCAGACTCGAGGGACACATGCACGACGCAAAACGCACGAGAATTTGCGAAACGGTTTACGCGAAAGAAGCAGTAGTAGCATCACAAATGTGATGGCTAGCAAGGCGGTGAATCAGGACGAGCGGCCCGACTCCGAGCGCGGGTGGACGTTCCTGACAAATCACGGCCACGTCCTGCTGTGCGTATCCCTGAGTGAGCCGCTGACCGCGCGCGAGTTGTCGCTGCGAGTGGGCATCACCGAGCGGTCGGTGCAGGCCATCCTGTCCGACCTCACCGACGAGGGATACCTGATCAAGTCCAAGGCGGGCCGGCGCAACGTCTACACGCTCAACCCCGACGGCAGGTTGCGGCACCCGCTGGAGTCCGGTCACACCGTCGGCGAGCTCATCGACGCGTTGCGCTAGCGCACCGAGCGCACCGAGCGCACTGCCGCACCCGTGCCGCCGACCAGCAGCAACCCCAGCCACGCCAAGTGCGCGACGATCGTCACGGTGACATCCGTCGAGGAAGCGCGGGCGGTGTCGCCGCCGATCCGGTACAAGGCCAGTTCGCCGTCGCGGTAGACCGGCGGCAGCCCCCGAACGGTACGCGCAGCGGCGCCCACGTCGCCGGCGCTGTCCGATTCCACCACCAGCCACATCACCCCGGCCCGGGCCAACGCCGACGGCTGCGGCCCGGACAGCAGTAGCTCCGAGACGGCGCGGGCGTGCGCCCCCTCGCCGGGCACGGTGACCCCGGATATCACCAGATCGCCGGACGTCAGTACCTCCGCCCGGACCCAGCGGGGCAGGGGGTCCAGGACCGGCGCCCGCCCCGCCCAGTCGAAGCGACGCATGCTCCCGGCCGGCAAGACCGCCACCGTGCCGGGCTCCCGGTTGATCGCCGCCGCGACCGCCGCCCAACCCGGGGGATAGCGCACCGCCTCCACCTTCCCCCAGACGCCCCAGGCCAGGTCGGGCAACACCAGAATCAGCGCCGCGCAGCACACCGCCGCGGCAGGCCGAAGCCGGGGCCGCAACACCACGACCGCAGCCGCGCCGGCCAGCGCGTATCCCGGCATGGCCAGCGCCACCCACTTCTGGCCGTCGCGCAACACGCCGAACCCCGGCACCGCGTCGATGACCGACCGCAACAGCTGCAACCCCGACCCGGTTGCCAGCAGCGCCGGCCCCACCACCGCCGGCACGGCCAGCACGAGCAGCGGCCGGGCCGCGGGCCGGCGCGCCGTGTCCGGCAGCCCGATGGCAACCACGCCCAGCAGCACCACCGTCGACAGCACCGCGAAAAGTGTTGTCCGCGAATCGGGTACGGCCTCGGCGTTCCAGATGCCGCCCAGGCCGGCCAGGCTGCCGAGGGTGCCCAGGCCAGGTTCGGCGCGCGGCGCGAACGCGTTCACCCCGAGCGCGTTCGCGGGGTTGTGCGTCGTCAGCGACGAGCCCAGCACCGATGCCGTCAACCAGGGCAACGCACCCAGCAGCGCAAAGCCCGACACCGCACCCGCACACACCCAGCGCGCCCGACCCCGGCCCGGCACGGCCACGCACGCCAGCCCCACCGTCGCGGCGAGCAGCAAACCCGTCGGGGTCAGCCCGGCCACGGCGACCCAGAACGCCAGCGTGAAGAAACCCGACCCACCCGACCGCAGCCCGAGCACCGTCGTCGCCACCCAAGGCAGGCACCCATAGCCGACCAGCAAGCTCCAATGGCCCTGCAGCAGCCGCTCAGCGACATAGGGATTCCAGATCGCCAGCGTCATCGCCACCAACTCGCCACCGGGCCCGGCGGGGGGGGGCGCCGCGGCGACCAGGCGCCCCGCTCCCCAGCCGGCCAGCCACAACCCGAGCAGCAGCAGCGTCTTGACCACGATCCCGCCGTCGACAACCCGGGACACCAGCGCCACCGCGAAATCCTGCGGCGTCGCGCGCGGCGCCGCGGACAAACCCAGCGCGGCATCGGTCAGATACGACCGCGGCGTCGACACCGCGTCGCGCAGCAGCAGATACCCGGGGCTCAGCAGCGGCGCGAGAACGATCAGCGCCAGTGCCAGGGCGTAACCCGGCCGGGCCACCCTGGCCCACACCCAGTTACGTCCGTTCGGTCGGGCCAGGGCTGGACGGTCCCGGCGAACCCGGCGGGGTGGGGCCCGGCTCCGTCGGGCCGGCCTCAGTCGGCGGATCCCGTGGCGGCGGCTCCGCGGCGGCACTGGACGGTGGTGGGTCCGGGGAGGCGCTGGGCGGAGGCGGTTCCTCCGCCAGCTCCGGGCGCTGGGTGGGTAATTTCTCGGTCTCGGCTTCGGCGCCCGGTACCGGTGGCTCCAGCCCGCTGCGGCGCAGGAAGTCGGTGTCGTCGCGGTCCAGGCTGGGGTCGGTCAGCGCGCTTTCGGTCCGCAGGCTGAACGATGCCAGCACGGCGCCACCGACCAGGGCGATCAAACCGGTGACGGTGAAGGTGATCGGCAGGACCCGCGACCACAGCGCCAGCCGGTCCCGCTCGTCGCGCGCGGAATTCACCTGCGACTCGACCGTCTCCTGGGTGGAGGTGAGCTTGTAGTCGGCCAGCGTCACCTCGGGTTTGAGCGCGTCGCGGGCGTAGTAGTGGTGGGCCTGATCGGTTTCCTTGACGATGGTTCCGGACACCGGGTCCACCCAGAAGGTGCGCTTCGCGGTGTAGTAGCGGGTCATGGTGATCTGCTCGGCCGGGTCGCCGGGGATCCCCCACATTCCCGCGCTGGTGGTGATCTTGCGGTCTTCTTCACCGGCATACAGCGACGGGTAGGCGATCGGGGCCACCAGCTTGCCCTCGCTGTTGACGCCCACGGTCTGGGTGAACCGGTAGGTGGTCAGACCGTTGACGTCCTCTTCGCCCTCATAGTTCGCGTCGAACGGTTTCTGCGCGATCGGGTCGAAATAGGGGTACGTCTTGCGTTCGGTGTTGAACGGGAAGCGGTAGGCCAGGCCCTCGTGGCGCAGCGGAATCGCGGTCGGCGGGTTCTCGTCACCGATCCCGCGCGGTTTCTGTACCGACCCGCCGGGGTGGGTTTCGTCCGAGACCGCCATTGCCGTCCTGCGGTTGAGGGTGACGGTGTCGACGATGGCCAACAGCAGGCCGCTGTCCTTCTGCTTGTCGCTGCGCCGGACCGAGCTGCCGACCTGAAGGGTCACCACCTCGGCGTTGGCCGGCGCTTCGACGCTGATTTGCTGCTGCGACACCAGCGGCACGTTCTGGTTGACCACCACGTGGTCACCGGACAGCGACGCCGCGTCCAGGGCGGTTCCGTTGCCTTCGCTGATCAGCGTCGCATCGATGTTCAGGGGGATCTTGGTGATGCGGCTGCTGGTGTAGGTCGACAACAGCAGCGCGGCGATCAGCAGTGCGGCTCCGAGTCCGATTGTCCCGCATGCGGCGATGCGCAACATGACTGCTCGGTTCACGTTGCTGTGACCTCCTTCTGGTCTCCAAGAACGGATGACCCGCTATGACCTGACCAAGCAGCGAGGCAAACCCGTTTGACCCTAACAGCAGAATGTAAGGACCCGCCCGTGCGCGCCGAGTAGTGCGGTGTACCCGTTCGATCACCCAACGAGCACGGGCAAACTGTCACCCATGAGCGACGAGCGGCAGGTGGGTGGCACCCGCAACTTCCTGCCCGCGGTCGAGGGTATGCGCGCGTGCGCGGCCATGGGCGTCGTCGTCACCCACGTCGCCTTCCAGACCGGACACTCCAGCGGTGTGGACGGCCGGTTGTTCGGCCGATTCGACCTGGCCGTCGCGGTGTTCTTCGCGCTGTCGGGGTTCCTGTTGTGGCGCGGGCACGCCGCGGCGGCCCGCGATCTCGCGCCGCGGCCACGCACCGGTCACTACCTCCGGTCGCGGGTGGTCCGAATCATGCCGGCCTACCTGGTCGCGGTGGTGGTGATCCTGACCCTGCTGCCCGACGCCAACCACGCCAACCTGACCGTGTGGCTGGCGAATCTGACCCTCACCCAGATCTACGTCCCGCTGACGCTGACCGGCGGGCTGACCCAGATGTGGAGCCTGTCTGTCGAGGTCAGCTTCTACCTGGCCCTGCCGATCATGGCCTTCCTGGCCCGCCGGCTGCCGGTCGGTGTGCGCATCGGCGTCATCGCCGCGCTCGGCGCGCTCAGCTGGGCGTGGGGGTGGCTGCCGCTGGCGGTGCTGGGCGGCGGTCCGGGCGCCAACCCGGTGAACTGGCCGCCGGCGTTCTTCTCCTGGTTCGCCGCCGGGATGGTGCTCGCCGAGTTGGTGCACGGCCGGTTCGGCTGGGTACACCGGCTGGCGCGGCGCAGGATCGTGATGGCGGTCGTCGCGGTGGCGGCCTATCTGGTGGCCGCCTCGCCGCTGGCCGGCCCGGCCGGATTGGTGCCCAGTACGCCCGCGGAGTTCTCGGTGAAGACCGCGATGGGCTCGGTGGTGGCGTTCGCGTTGGTGGCGCCGTTGGTGCTGGATCGGCTCGACACCCGACATCGGCTGCTGGGCAGCCCGCTGATGGTGACCCTGGGCCGCTGGTCTTACGGCTTGTTCATCTGGCACCTGGCCGCCCTGGACATGGTGTTCCCGGTGATCGGCGCCTTCGCCTTCAACGGGCACATGCCCACAGTGCTGGCGCTGACGCTGCTGTTCGGGTTCGCGATCGCGGCCGTGAGCTATGCCCTGGTCGAGTCGCCGTGCCGGGAAGCGTTGCGCCGCTGGGAAAAACGCGAGAAGCGGGCCGAGACCACCGATGCCGAGGCCGACGCGATCGCGCCTTGAGCGCGGCCCAGGCGCTCCTGGCCGTGTCCCTAGCCGTGCGCGATATTGATCACCAGCGCGGTGATGTTGTCGGGTCCGCCGGCCTCCCGGGCCGCCGCGATCAGCGCCGCGCAGGCATAGCCGGGATCGGCGTTCGCATCCAGAATTTGCGCCAGCCCAGGCTCTTTCACGACGCCGTGCAGACCGTCGCTGCACAGCAGAATCCGGTCCCCGGCACGCAGATCCAGCGTGCTGGCATCCGCCCGGGCGGGCGGCTTCATGCCCATGTACTTCGTCACCACGCTGCGGGCCCGGTGCTGGCCGGTGTCTTCGGGGTCGACTTGGTGGGCGTCCACCAGCGCCTGCACCAGGGTGTGGTCGCGGGTCAGCCGCTGCAGCTGCTGGTCGCGGCGCAGATAGGCACGGCTGTCGCCCAGGTGGGCGACCAAGAGTCGCGAGCCGGCCATCAGCGCGGTCACCAGGGTGCTGTTGGCGCCGGCGTAGCGGGCATCGTCCTGCGCCTTGGCGTGCAGGTCGTCGGAGAGCTCGGAGACCGCGCGGCCCAGCCGCTCGGCGGCATCCGGCTGGTCGCGCTGATCCATCGGCAGGTGATGAGCGACGTAGCGCGGCAACACGTCGACCATGGTCTGGGCGGCCAGTGCCCCGTCGCGGCTGCCGCCCACCCCGTCGGCCACCATGAACAGCCACTGGTCGGCGTCCACGCCCCAGCGGTCCTGGTTTTCGTTTCGCTGACACCCCACATCACTGAGGGCCGAATACTGGGCGTCCAACTGGGGCTGGTTCACGGCCGATCCTCCCGGGGTTGGCCAGAGTGTAGTCGTGCTACCACCTCATCACGTACAGCCGATCGGCGCGCCTTTCCGGCGTCGTCGCGCAACGGCGTGTCGACGAATTCCACGGTGCGGGGCACCTTGTAGGCGGCCAGATGCTCCCCGACGAACCGTTGCACCGCGGCGGCGTCCAGCTCCGATTCGGCGACGGTGTGCACCAACGCGTACGGCACCTGCCCCAGGTCTTCGTCCGGAACGCCAACCACCAAGCAGGACAACACGTCCGGGTGCGCGGACAGTGCGTTCTCGATCTCGGCGGGGTAGACGTTGCGGCCGCCGACGGTGAACATGTCGACCCGCCGGTCGGACAGGTACAGGAAGCCGTCGGCGTCGAAATAACCGAGGTCACCCAGCGAGTCCCAACCGTCCCGGCTCTTGGCCTTGACGCCGACGTACCGGTAGGTCGGTGCGCTGCCCGGGCTGGGACGCATGTAGATCTCGCCGACCACGCCCGGCGGGCACGGGTTGCCGTCGTCGTCGAGCACCTTCATCTCCCCAGCGACCACCTGGCCCACCGAGCCCGGGTGGGCCAGCCACTGCTCGCCGTTGATGAAGGTCAGCGCCTGCAGTTCGGTGCCGCCGTACAGTTCCCACAGCGCCTCGGGTCCGAGCAACTTGATCCAGGCCTCTTTGACGGCCGGCGGGCAGGGCGCACCGACGTGCCAGAACCGCCGGATCGAGGACAGGTCATAGGAACCCGGGTCGGCGTTGTACACCGGCAGCACCCGCTGCATGATCGTCGGGACGGTGGTCAGAAAGGTGACCCGGTGCTCGGCGATCAGCCGGAGGAACTCGTGCGGATCGAACCGGGGCAGCAGCACCAGGTGGTGACGCATCAGCAGCGCGATCGTCGCGGTGGTGAACCCGGTGTTGTGGCTCAGCGGCACCGGCACCAGCGTGGTGTCGCCTTCCTGCGCGCCCAGCGGGTAGCCGATCGCGGCCGGCACCCGGCTGTCGCCGCCGGCCTCGATCAGCTTGGGGCGTCCGGTGCTGCCGCCGGAGGCCAGCGATTTCCAGGCCGGTGACACCGCCTCCGGCAGTGGCTCGTCCGACTGGGAATTGTCAACGAAACCCGTTGGCACACTGGGAATCTCACCGTTAGGGTCGGCCCGCCCGATCAATAGGGAGCGGGGTTTGAGCTCGAGCAGGCCGGCAAACTCCGCATCCGGCATCCGCGGGGACAGCGGTTGCGGAATAGCGCCTAACTTCCAGCACGCTACCGTCGCCTGCACCCATTCGACGCAGTTCGGCAGCACGATGCTCACGTAGCTGCCTTGCGTGACACCCCGGTCGGCGTAGGCGCGCGCCAGCCGGTTGGTCGAGGCGTCCAGCTCGGCGCGGGTCAGGGTGTGCCCGGCGCAGGTGACCGCGGGCTCGTCCGGGGCGAGCTGGGCCAGCTGCGAGATCTGGGTTCCGATCGGCGCTACCGTCACTGATAGGCGCCCTGCCGATCGAAGATTTTGCGCGGGTTCTCGACGAGCATGGTGTGGATCTGCTCGTCGGTGACACCGCGCTCCTTGAGCGCCGGCAGCACGTCGTTGTGGATGTGCAGATAATGCCAATTCGGCGCCATCTGCGGCACCAGTTCCTCGGGTAGCGCGTCGAAGTAGCAGTTGGCGTCGTGCGAGAGCACCATCTTGTCGGCGTGCCCGCGCTCGCACATCTGCGCCACGATGTCGACGCGCTGTTCGAAGGGTGAGATGACGTCGAGTCCGAACCGGTCCATCCCGAGGTAGGAACCGGCGGCGATCAGTTCCTCGAGGTAACCCACGTCGGTGCTGTCGCCGGAGTGTCCGATGATGACCCGGGTGAGGTCCACGCCCTCCTCTTCGAAGATGCGCTGCTGCTCGAGGCCGCGCCGCAACCCGGCGTGGGTGTGGGTGGAGATCGGCACCCCGGTGCGCTTGTGCGCCTGGGCGACGGCGCGCAGCACGCGTTCGACGCCGGGCGTGATGCCGGGCTCGTCGGTGGCGCACTTGAGGATGCCGGCCTTGATGCCGGTGTCGGCAATGCCCTCTTCGATGTCGCGGACGAACATGTCGGTCATGATCTCCGGGCCGCCCAACAACCCGCCCGGGCCTTCGTAGTGGAATCGGAACGGGATGTCGTTGTAGGTGTAAAGCCCGGTTGCCACAACGATATTCAGCTCTGTTTCGGCGGCCACCCGGGCGATGCGCGGGATGTAGCGGCCCAAGCCGATCACGGTGAGGTCGATGATGGTGTCCACGCCGCGCGACTTCAGTTCGTTGAGTCGGGTGATCGCGTCGGCCACCCGTTGCTCTTCATCCCCCCAGGCATCCGGATAGTTCAGCGCGATCTCGGTGGTCATGATGAAGACGTGTTCGTGCATGAGCGTGACGCCGAGGTCCGCGGTATCGATGGGTCCGCGTGCTGTATTGAGTTCTGACACGCCCTTGATGCTAGGTGGCCGCAGCGGCGTACCAACAGGGTCGTTTTATTCCGGCTCTTCCGGTATTGCAGTACGGTCAACCCGTCCTGCCCACCTCCTGCCAGACCGCCCGGGAGCCACTCTCATGCTGCTCAATCCCAACAACCTGCAACGCAAATATCCGGACAGCCGTTCGGGCGAGATCATGCGGGCGACGGTGGACTTCTTCGAAAGCCGGGGCAAGGCCAAGCTCAAGCACGACGACCACGAACGCCTCTGGTACTCCGACTTTCTCAACTTCATCGGGCAGAACCGGATCTTCGCGTCGTTGCTGACCCCCGCCGAGTACGGCGCCTCCGATCCAGCCGCGGCCGCTCGTTGGGACACCTACCGGATCAGCGAATTCGCTGAAATCATCGGCTTTTACGGCCTGAGCTACTGGTACCCGTTCCAGGTGACGGCCCTGGGGCTGGGTCCGATCTGGATGAGCGAGAACGAGGACGCCAAGCGCAAGGCCGCGGCTCAGCTGGAGCAGGGCGAGGTGTTCGCGTTCGGCCTGTCCGAGCAAACCCACGGTGCCGACGTCTACCAGACCGACATGATCCTCACCCCGTCCGAACACGGCTGGACCGCCAGCGGCGAGAAGTACTACATCGGCAACGCCAACGTGGCGCGGATGGTGTCGACCTTCGGCAAGATCTCAGGTTCGTCCGGCAACCCCGACGAGTACGTCTTCTTCGCCGCCGACTCCCAGCACGACCGGTACGAGCTGAAGAAGAACGTGGTGAATTCGCAGAACTACGTGGCGAATTACGCACTGCGCGAATACCCGGTCACCGAAGCCGACCTGTTGCACCGCGGCATGGGGGCGTTCCACGCCGCGCTCAACACGGTCAACGTCTGCAAGTACAACCTGGGCTGGGGTGCCATCGGCATGTGCACCCACGCCTTCTACGAATCGATCACGCACGCCGCCAACCGGCATCTGTACGGCACCGTCGTCACCGACTTCAGCCACGTGCGCCGGTTGCTCACCGACGCCTACGTCCGGTTGGTGGCGATGCGGTTGGTGGCCGGCCGGGCCAGCGACTACATGCGCAGCGCGTCCGCCGACGACCGTCGCTACCTGCTGTACAGCCCGCTCACCAAGGCCAAGGTCACCAGCGAGGGCGAGCGCGTCATCATCGCGCTGTGGGATGTCATCGCGGCGAAGGGCGTGGAGAAGGACACCTTCTTCGAGACGGTGGCCCGCGAGATCGGGTTGCTGCCCCGATTGGAGGGCACCGTGCACATCAACATCGGCCTGCTGGCGAAATTCATGCCCAACTTCCTGTTCGCCCCGGACACGACCCTGCCGCTGATCGGTCGCCGCGACGACGCTGCCGACGACACGTTCCTGTTCAATCAGGGACCCACCGGCGGCCTGGGCAAGGTCCGCTTCCACGACTGGCGGGCTTCATTCGACAGCTACGCGCACCTGCCCAACGTGGCACTGCTGCGCGGGCAGATCGACGTCCTCGCCGAGATGCTGGCCGCCGCCACTCCGGACGCCGCTCAGCAGAAGGACGTCGACTTCGCCTTCGGCGTGGGCCAGATCTTCGCGTTGGTGCCCTACGCGCAGCTGATTCTCGAGGAGGCACCGCTGTCGGGTGTGGACGAGGCGCTGATCGACGAGATCTTCGGCCTGCTGGTCCGCGACTTCAACAGTTACGCAGTCGAACTCAACGACAAGGCCGCGACCACCGACGAGCAGGCCCGGTTCGCGCTGCGGATGATCCGGCGCCCGGCCAACGACCCGGCGACCTACGACAAGGTGTGGAAGGACTACGTGCTGCCGCTCAACGGCGCGTACGAAATGAATCCATGAATCCTTGACTGTGAGGTCCCTCACAGTAGTATGACCAGTGGTCATTCTGTTGGGAGGGGGCCTCATGCCGACGGTTACCTGGGCCCGTGTCGACCCAGCTCGCAGAGCCGCGGTCATCGAAGCCGCGGAGGCGGAGTTCGGCGCGCACGGCTTCTCCAACGGCAGCCTCAACGTCATCGCCCGACGGGCCGGCGTGGCCAAAGGCAGCCTTTTTCAATACTTCGCGGACAAGCGCGACCTGTATGCATTCATCGCCGACGTGGCCAGCCAGCGGGTCCGTGGTTACGTCGAGGGCATCATCGCCGAGCTGGATCCCAGCCGGCCGTTCTTCGACTTCCTCACCGATCTGCTCGACGCGTGGGTGGCCTATTACGCCGAGCATCCCCGGGAGCGCGCGCTGCATGCGGCGGCCACGCTGGAAGTGGACACCGACGCCCGGATCAGCGTCCGGAACGTCATCCACCGGCACTACCTGGAGGTGCTGCGGCCGTTGGTGACCGAGGCGCAGCGCCGCGGTGACCTGCGGGCGGACTCGGACACGGACGCGCTGTTGTCGCTGCTGTTGATGATCTTCCCGCACCTGGCGCTGGCGCCGTACATGCGCGGTCTGGACCCGATCCTGGGTCTGGACGAGCCCACTCCCGAGCAGCCGGCGCTGGCGGTGCGCAGGCTGGTTGCCGTCCTTTCCGATGCCTTCTCACCCCGCCGGTCGGCCGACAGCCCTGTGCGGCCGCCGAAGATCGCCCAAGAAAGGTAGGGATCACATGACACGAACCCGATCAGGCTCCATGGTGGCCGGGGGGCTCAACTGGGAGAGCCTGCCGCTGAAGCTGTTCGCGGGCGGCAACGCCAAGTTCTGGAACCCGGCCGACATCGACTTCTCCCGCGACCGGGAGGACTGGGAGAAGCTGTCCGACCGCGAGCGCGATTACGCCACCCGGCTGTGTGCCCAGTTCATCGCCGGCGAGGAGGCGGTCACCGAGGACATCCAGCCGTTCATGGCGGCCATGCGCGCCGAGGGCCGGCTCGGCGACGAGATGTACCTGACCCAGTTCGCGTTCGAAGAAGCCAAGCATGTCCAGGTGTTCCGGATGTGGCTGGACGCCGTCGGCATGACCGGAGACCTGCACGGCTACCTCGACGACCTGCCGACCTACCGGCAGATCTTCTACGACGTGCTGCCCGATTGCCTCAATGCCCTGACCGACGACCCGTCACCGGCCGCCCAGGTTCGGGCCTCGGTCACCTACAACCACATCGTGGAAGGCATGTTGGCGCTCACCGGCTACTACGCCTGGAACAAGATCTGCGTTGAGCGCGGCATCCTGCCCGGCATGCAGGAGCTGGTGCGACGCATCGGTGACGACGAACGGCGCCACATGGCCTGGGGCACGTTCACCTGCCGGCGCCACGTTGCCGCCGACGACACCAACTGGACGGTGTTCGAAGACCGGATGAACGAGCTCATCCCGCTCGCGCTGCAGCTGACTGAGGACGGTTTCGCCCTCTATGGCGACGAGCCGCCCTTCGACCTGTCGCCGGCCGACATGCTGCAGTACTCCACCGACAAGGGCATGCGCCGGTTCGGCACCATCAGCAGTGCCCGCGGTCGCCCGGTCGGCGAGATCGACCTGGACTACTCGCCGGTGCAGTTGGAGGACGACTTCGCCGACGAGGACCAGCGCGCGCTGGCCGCTGTGTAACGCCGACCTTGGCGCGAGCAGACGCAGAATCGCACGCTGCCCGCGGATCGCGTGCGATTCTGCGTCTGCCGGT
>NZ_LZKQ01000020.1 GCF_001668675.1 Mycobacterium asiaticum
CCGCCGGAGCCGGCGGCCCCGCCGACCCCGCCGTTGCTGGCGTTGCCGCCATTGCCGTCGGTACCCGCGTTGGCGCCGGCGCCGCCCGGCGCCCCCCCCGCGCCCCCCGCCCCCCCCCCCGGGGGCCGCGGGGCGCGCGGGGGGGGCGCCGGCGACCGCCGGCTCGCGCGAGGTGATCTTGGTCGCGTTCTCGGCGGGCTCGGGCACCTCGACGTTCACGACCTCTCCGGCACCGTCGGCCGGCTCGGGGGCGCCGGCGACCGCCCGGAGCTCACCGAGGCCACCGTGGTGGTGTCCGGTGGTCGCGGTGTGGGCAGCGCCGAGAACTTCAGCGTCGTCGAGGAGCTGGCCGACTCGCTGGGTGCCGCGGTCGGGGCGTCGCGTGCGGCGGTCGACTCCGGTTACTACCCGGGGCAGTTCCAGGTCGGTCAGACCGGTAAGACCGTTTCCCCGCAGCTCTACATCGCGCTGGGCATCTCCGGGGCGATTCAGCACCGGGCCGGGATGCAGACCTCGAAGACCATCATCGCGGTCAACAAGGACGAGGAAGCGCCGATCTTCGAGATCGCCGACTACGGCGTGGTGGGCGACCTGTTCAAGGTCGCGCCGCAGCTGACCGAGGCGATCAAGGCGCGCAAGGGCTGATTTAGCCCCCGCGAAAAGACGCCAAACCCCCCCCCCCCGCGGGGGGGGGGGGGGGTTTTGGGGGGTTCGCGCCCCCAGCGCGCACATTTCGTCATCTGGCGTGCACCCCCCAGTGAGCC
>NZ_LZKQ01000021.1 GCF_001668675.1 Mycobacterium asiaticum
TGCCGACGATCACCACCGGCACCATGTGCCAGAGGTACAGCGCCATCACGTTGTCGTTGACCAGAGACACCGTGCGCCGCACGGCCGGCCGGCGCAGCACCCGATTGAGCCACGGCGCGAGCGCGGTGGCGATTCCGAGCTGCGTGCAACCGAACGCCAGCAACGCCACCGTCGGGGGCGTCGTGTTCTGCACCTGCTGGCCGGGCACGCCGATCATGCTGACCGGGTAATCCGCCACCCCGACCAGGAGAGCCAGTGCCGTACCTGCCGCGGCGGCCAGCTGCACCGGCCTCCGATCACCCAAATCCCCGGCCCGCCAGGACATTCCGAGTTGGTAGAAGGTGCCCCAGCACAACAGGTAATTCAGCAGGCCGACATAGGGCACCCCGAAGCCGACCGCGGCGACGTCGACCAGGACGGCACCCACCGCCAGCCCCACCGCGGGCCACAGCCCCCAACGGCGTTGCGCGGCAACCGCTACCGGGGTCAGCATCACCACCACGAGATAGACCGCCAGGAACCACAACTGCAACGCGACCGCCCATCCCGCATACTGCAACGCCGACCGGGCCACCCCGGTGGCCTGCAGCACCGCGACCACGACCAGGACGACGGTGACGTACACAGCGGTGGGTCCCAGCACCCGGGCCACCCGATGCCGGAGCCAGGTCTGGGGCGAGAAGCCCGCGTCGGCGCTGCGGTGCGCCCACGACACCGCGGAGGCGTAACCAGCGACCAGAAAGAACGCGGGCACCGCCTGGAACACCCACGTCAACCACTGCGTCCAGGGCTGGTCGACCAGCGGGTTCTGGCGGCCGAAGCTGCCATCCCGATAGGTCAGCGCGGATGCCATCCAGTGCCCCAGCACGATCAGGACCACACCCGATGACCGCAGGAAGTCCACGGCGACGTCGCGGGCCGGTCGCGTCGTATCGGTATCGGTCACCAGCGCGACGTTACCCAGCGTGGACAATGGGCCCATGGACCGGGCTCAGCTGGGAAACCTGCACGTCGGACGGATCGGACTGGGCGCCATGGGCATGTCGGCGGCGTATGCCGGCGCCGGCACCGACGACGCCGAATCGATCCGGGCCGTGCACCGCGCAATCGATTTGGGCATCACACTCATCGACACCGCCGAGGTCTACGGCCCGTACCGCAACGAGGAGTTGCTGGCCCGCGCCCTGCGCGGTCGACGAGATCAGGTCGTTCTGGCCACCAAGTTCGGCATGATCTCGCACACCGGGCGAAGCGGCCTGGACAGCAGCCCCGACAACATCCGCATCGCCGTCGACGGTTCCCTGCAACGGCTGCAGACCGATCACATCGACCTGTACTACCAGCACCGGCTCGACCGCAGCACACCGATCGAAGACACTGTCGGGGTGCTCGCGGAGCTGGTCACCGCGGGCAAGGTCCGGCACCTCGGCCTGTCCGAGGTGGGTGTGCAGACCATCCGCCGCGCCCACGCCGTGCACCCGATCACCGCCGTCCAGTCCGAGTACTCGCTGTGGACGCGCGATCCCGAGGCGGCGGTGTTGCCGCTGTTGCGTGAGCTCGGCATCGGATTCGTCGCCTACTCGCCGCTCGGCCGCGGATTCCTCACCGGTGCAATACGTTCCACCGACGCCATTTCGGATACCGACTTCCGCAAGACCAATCCGCGGTTCACCGACGAGAACTTCCAGCACAACCTGCGCAGCGTCGATCAGCTGACGGAGATCAGCGCTGACGTCGGCGCCACCCCGGCGCAGGTCGCCCTGGCGTGGCTGCTCGCCAAGGGACCCGACATCGTCCCGATCCCGGGCACCAAGCGGGTCGCGCGCGTCGAGGAGAACGCCGGCGCCGACGGCGTCCAGCTGTCCGCCGAACAGGTCGCGCGGCTGGACGACCTGCTGCCGGCGGCCGGCGAGCACCACAGTGCGGCGCAGCTGCAGTGGATCGACCGGGATTAGATACTGCGTACCAGCGCCGCCGCGCGAACGTCGTCGCCGACCGTGAAATGCATCAGCACCGAGTCGCCGCGGGCAGCCGAACGGATCGTCAACGGTTCGCCGTACTTGATCGGGCTGCGGTATTCGAGCAC
>NZ_LZKQ01000022.1 GCF_001668675.1 Mycobacterium asiaticum
CTGCGCGATCGCGTTGTCGAAATCGTCACCGCCCAAACGCTGGATGCCCTCACTAAGGACGACTTCGTTGACCTGGCCGACCATCCGCAACAGAGAGGCGTCGAACGTGCCACCACCCAGGTCGTAGATCAGCACGTATTCGCGCTTGGCGGTGATCGTGGACCGGTACCGGTGGGCGTATTCCAGTCCCGCGGCCGAGGGTTCGTTCAGCAGAGCGACCACTCGAAAACCGGCTGCGACAAAAGCATTCAGCGTCATGAAGCGCTGGGCGCTGGACGCGTTGGCCGGCACACTGATCGCGGCCTCCACCGGCTCGTCCGGCGCTGCGCCGGCATTCGACCGCTGATACAGATCGCTCTTGAGTTGCGCCAGGAAGCCGGTGAGCAGATCGGCCAATAGGTAGGTCCGTCCGGCGAGTGTCACCTCTGACTGCGGGCCGGCGTCATTGAGCAGCCGCTTGAACGCCCGCAGCACCGACCATCCGGGCTGATGCCGCACGGCGGCGGCGTCCAGTCCGAACCGCAGCTCGCCGGTCGCGTTGGCGGCGACCAGCGAGGGCCAGGTGTCGAACCCGTCGAAGGAGACGACCGGATAATTTCCCCGGTCGACGATCGCCGCGACGGTGTGCGTGGTCCCGAAGTCGATACCGACTCTCATTCCGCCCAATTCTAGGGCCGCTCGAGCGTCTTTTCAGTGCCGTGCGCGAGTGTGTCCCACTGCCGTTGCACCGCGCGTTCGGCGGCGGTGGGGATCAGTCCCGCCGGCGCGAACCGCTTCGAATCCACCGGATCGGCCTCGGTCAGGCGCGCGTCGGAGCCACGAAAAATCTTGTAGGACACAATGATCCCGGTCACCGCCACGATTACGACCACGAGGGCGAAGACGATTGACAGGGTGCCCTGAATGAAGGTGTTGCGGATGACGGCGTCCATCTCGTCGGCATTTCCGGCGGAACCGAACGCCGTCTTGCCGGCGTGTTTGGCGGCCAGGTATCGCGAATGCAATGACCAGTAGCCGATGGCCGGATCGGCCGAGAAGATCTTCTGCCAGGACGCTGTGAGGGTGACCGCCAGATCCCACAGCAGCGGCAGCCCGGGGATCCAGGCCCACTTCCACAGACCCTTCTTGATGACCACCGCCGTAACGACGGTCAAAGCGATGGCAGCGAGCAGCTGGTTGGCGATGCCGAATAGCGGAAACAAGGTGTTGATGCCGCCGAGCGGGTCGGTCACGCCCATCAGCAGCACGCTGCCCCAGCCGGCAACTACGGCCAGGCTGCAGCTCCAGGCACCGACGCGCCAGCTGGGATTGCGCAGCTTGGCCAGCGGCCCGCCCAGATTGCCCAGTCCGTCGGAGAGCATGAACCGGGCGACCCGGGTGCCCGCATCGACGGTGGTGAGGATGAACAGCGCCTCGAACATGATCGCGAAGTGGTACCAGTACGGCTTGAGGCTCGCACCGCCGAACACGCGGTGCAGCACGTCGGACATCCCCAACGCCAGGGTGGGTGCCCCGCCGGTGCGGGAAACGATCGTGTGCTCGCCGACGCTGGCCGCGGTCTGGTTGATGCGGTCGGCGGTCACCCGGGGACCCGACAGACCCAGTCCGTTGACGTATTCGGCGGCCGCGGTCGCGGTGCCCCCGGTCTGCACGACGGGCGCGTTGAGAGTGAAGTACAGATGCTGGTCGAGGACAGCCGCGGTGATCAGCGCCATGACCGCGACGAACGACTCGGTGATCATGCCGCCGTAGCCGATGGCCCGCATCTGGCCTTCCTTCTCCAGCAGCTTCGGCGTCGTACCCGAGGCGACCAGCGAATGGAAGCCGGATAGGGCACCGCACGCGATCGTGATGAACAGGAACGGGAACAGGGAGCCGGCGAAGACAGGGCCGTCACCCCGGGTGGCGAAGTGCGAGAGGGCAGGGGCCTGCAGGACGGGATGGGCGAGGCAGACCCCGATGGCCAGCAGGGCGATGGTGCCGACCTTCATGAAGGTGGACAGATAGTCGCGCGGGGCGAGCAGCAGCCACACCGGCAACACCGACGCCGCGAACCCGTAGCCGATGATCAGCCAGCAGAGTGTCACCGGTGAAAGGTCGAACCATGCTGCGCCCCAATCTGTTTCGCCAACCCAATGGCCGCAGGCCACCGCGAGCAGCAACAGCACCCCCCCGATTGCCGATACCTCACCCACCCGGCCAGGACGCAGAAATCTCAGATAGCAACCCATGAACACCGCGATCGGGATCGTCATGCCGATGGAGAACACGCCCCATGGGCTCTGCGCCAATGCCCGCACCACCACCATCGCCAGCACCGCGAGCAGGATCAGCATGATGACGAAGATCCCGATCAGGGCCGCCGCCCCGCCGGTGGCGCCGAGCTCCTCGCGGGCCATCTGGCCCAGCGAGCGGCCACGCCGCCGGGTGGATATCCACAACACCAGGTAGTCCTGCACGCAACCGCCCAGTACCGCTCCGACGACGATCCAGATGCTGCAAGGCAGATAACCCATTTGGGCGGCCAACACGGGGCCGACCAGTGGCCCGGCACCGGCGATGGCGGCGAAGTGGTGGCCGAACAGCACGCGTCGGTCCGTCGGCACGTAATCGGTGCCGTCCTCGAGAACCTCGGCGGGGGTGGCGTGATCGTCGCGCGGGCGAACAATTTTCGTCTCGACCAACCGTGCGTAGAAACGGAACCCGATCAGGTAGGTGCAGATCGCCGCGACTACCAGCCACACGGCGTTGACCCGCTCACCGCGAACGAGCGCAATCACCGCCCAGGCGATGGCGCCGACGACGGCGATCACCCCAAACAAGGCTTTTTTCCTGCCGGTGATGGGGGAACGGTCGATGACGGCGACGGGCGGTAGATCGGGCTCGGTCCGGATGTAGCTGATGTCGCGGTCCACCCGGGCTCCTCTCCGGCGTCGCCAACGACTGTGAATCTACCGACGCCGGATCGGCGCGTCGCGTCGTGTACTTCACGCTGGGCGTCGCTGGGGCTTTAGTACATGGCGCGCACCGCGTCGATGGTGTCGGCTTCGGCCGGGCTCTTGTCGTCGCGGTAGCGCACCACCCGGGCGAACCGTAGCGCGACCCCGCCCGGGTACCGCGTCGAGCCCTGCACGCCATCCAGCGCGATCTCCACCACCTGTTCCGGCCGGACGTGCACGACGTAGCCGTCGCTGCCGGAGGTGGCCAGCTCGGTGAACCGCGCGGTCTGCCAGTCCAGCATGGCGTCGGTCATCCCCTTGAACGTCTTGCCGACCATCACGAATTCGCCGCTGTCCGGGTCGCGGGCGCCCAGATGGATGTTGGACAGTTTCCCCTTCCGGCGCCCCGAGCCCCATTCCACGGCTAACACCACCAGGTCGAGGGTGTGCACCGGCTTGACCTTCACCCAGCCCGCGCCGCGTCGGCCCGCCTGATACGGCGCATCCGGCGCCTTGGCCATCACACCTTCGTGCCCGGCGGCCAGCGTTGCGTCCAGGAACGCGGCGGCCTGCACCGGGTCGGAAGTGGCCAGTCGATCAACCCGATGTTGTTGGGGCACCAGCGCATCCAGCGCGGCCAGCCGCTCAGTGGTTGGCGCGTCGAGCAGGTCCACGCCGTCGCGGTGCAGGATGTCGAAGAAGAACACCGACAGCGGCTGCTTGTCGCGGGCGGCGGCCACGTCCACCGATCGGCCGAACCGGGACGCGGTGACCTGGAAGCGGTGCGGCCGGTTGTCCGGCCGCAGGGCGATCGCCTCGCCGTCGGCAACCAGCTGGCGTACCGGCAAGGCCAGCGTCGCCTCGACCACTTCGGGTAGCCGGGCGGTGACGTCGTCCAGGCTGCGGGTGAAGACCTTCACGTCGTCACCGGCGCGGTGGATCTGCACCCGGGCCCCGTCCAGCTTCGCCTCGAAAATCGATGTCCCGCCATGCTTTTCGAGCGCGTCGGCAACGCTGGTCGCGGTCTGGGCCAGCATCGGCCCGACCGGCCGGCCGACTTCGAGGGTGAATTCGTCCAGCGCGCCACCGGTCAGCGCGGCCGCGGCGACCGCGGGCAGATCCCCGCCGAGCATGGCGGCGCGCTGCACCGCGGCGGCGGGGAGACCGGCCGCTTTAGCCACGGCGTCGGTCATGATTCCGATGAGCGCGCCCTGGCGCAGTTCGCCGCTGAGTAGCCGCAGCAGGAAGGTCTGCTCGGTTTCGGTCGCCGCAGCGAACAGCCCGCGGATCAGTTCCGCGCGCCGGGCCTGGGAGCCCTTGCCCGACACCGCGCCGATCTCGGTGAAAGTGGCGTCGACCCCGACGACGGTCAGCGTTGCATCCGATGCCGGCGGCGGCAGCGAGCGCAGAGACGCCCAGCCCACACCGATCTGGCGCTGCCGCAACTCTCCGGACAGCCACGACACGACTGTTGCCGCCACCTCGGCTTCGGCCCCGGCGCGGCGCAGCAACTCGGCGATGTGCGCGACCTTGGCAAGCCGCGACGAGGTTGCGCCCACGCTGAGCGAGGTGCTTGCTACGTCGAACAGGAGCACGCTGTCGAGCTTGGCACGACACGCTGACAACCCCGGCGCACGGACCAGCTAGCGTGCCTCGGTAACGTTACAAATTCTAGGCTTTGTGACAACCCAGAAAACGGAGGTCCGGATGGAGATCAGCGGAAAGAAGGTCGTCGTCATCGGCGGCGCCTCGGGGATGGGACGCGCCAGCGTCGAGCTGCTGCACGAGCGCGGCGCGCAGGTCGCGGTGCTCGACCGTGAGGGATCGGACGGCAAAGAGGTTGCCGAAGGGGTCAGCGGCAAGTTCTATCCCGTCGACGTCACGGACTTCGCCGGCACCGAGGAGACGTTGCAGGCCGCGGTCGACGATCTCGGTGGGCTGCACGTCGTCGTCACCACCGCCGGTGGTGGCATCGCCAAGCGCACGCTGACCAAGACCGGGCCGCACGATCTCGAATCCTTCCAGTCCGTGATCGACCTCAACCTGATCGCCACCTTCAACATCAGCCGCCTGGCCGCCGCGCACATGAGCAAAAACGAACCCGAAGACGACGAGCGCGGCGTCATCATCAACACCGCGTCCATCGCCGCCTTCGAGGGCCAGATCGGGCAGGTCGCCTACACCGCGGCCAAGGCGGGAATCGCGGGCATGTGCCTGACCATGGCACGCGACTTGGGTTCGGTGGGCATCCGGGTGCTGGCCATCGCGCCGAGCCTGTTCGCCACCGGTCTGACCAAGGGCATCCCGGACGAGTTCGCCACCGCGCTGACCAAGGATGCCGCGTTCCCCAAGCGGCTGGGCCGGCCCGAGGAGTACGCCAAGCTGGTGGCGGCCATCGTGGACAACCCGATGCTCAACGGCCAGTGCCTGCGCCTGGACGCGGGGCAGCGGTTCGCCCCGAAGTAATCCCGGCGTCGTCGTCCACCAGCCTGAGCACCCTCCTCGCTCATTAAGTACACTCTTTAGGTACTTGGCAGCGCTGCGAGGAGGATCCGCATGGGTATCGCACTGACCGACGACCACCGCGAACTTGCGGAGGTCACCCGCGGGTTTCTGAACTCGCAGAAGGCGCGAGCGGCGGCGCGGGCGCTACTCGATGCGCCCGAGGAAGAGCGGCCGGCCATCTGGCAGGGCATCGGCGAACTCGGTTGGCTCGGCTTGCATATCAGCGAGGAGCACGGCGGCTCCGGCTACGGCCTGCCCGAATTGGTGGTGGTGATCGAAGAACTCGGCCGCGCTGTGGCGCCCGGGCCGTTCGTGCCGACGGTGATCGCCTCGGCGGTGATCGCGCACGCAGGTGGCGCCGAGCAGCAAGCCCGGCTGTTGCCCGGCCTGATCGACGGGTCGG
>NZ_LZKQ01000023.1 GCF_001668675.1 Mycobacterium asiaticum
GTGGTCGCCGGTGGTGTGCTGCTGATCTACGTCGCGACCGTCACGCAGCTGTCCAAGGTGGTGGAGGCGGTGCGGGCCCAGCAATGCTGGACCGAGCCGCGGTCGTGGGAGACGCTGCAGCGGGGCTGGAACGTGGTGGGGCTGGCCGTGCGGCCGCAGCATTCCATGCGGGGGCACACGGCGTTCCTGGTCGCCGCCCGCCGGCTCGCACCGGGCGCGGTGGCGCCGGCTCCGCTGGGCCGCAAGCGTGAGGGGCGCGACGGTTAGTCGTCGCTCTTGTTCAGCCCGCGCCGCACCGACAACAACTCGAACTCCGGGTGCGCGGCCACCAGCCGTTCGGCAGCGTCCAGCACGTCCACCGCATGCCGGCGGTCGGCCGACACCAGGGCCACCCCGATGCCTGCCCGGCGGTGCAGGTCCTGGGAGCCGGTCTCGGCGGCCGACAGGCTGAACTTGCGCTGCAATTCCGCGACGACCGGTCGGATCACCGACCGCTTCTGTTTGAGTGACCGCACGTCACCCAGCAGGACGTCGAACTCGAGCCAGCCGATCCACATGCCTTTCAGGACCCCGGCGACGACGTCGGAGCGGAGGTCGGCGCGGGGCTGGGCTCTGGGCTGGGTGGCGGCACCGGCTTCCAGAACGCGGGCGCCGGGAAAGATGTCGCCCTCGTGCACGATCTGGGC
>NZ_LZKQ01000024.1 GCF_001668675.1 Mycobacterium asiaticum
TTGTCAAAAGCCCCCGGGGGGGGCCCCCCCCGGGGGCCCCCCCCCCAAACCCCCCCCCCCCGGGGGGGGGGGGGGGGGTTTTGGGGGGGGCCCCCGCTACTCAGCGCTACCCAGCGCTACCTACCGGTAGTCGCTGTACCCGTAGTCGTCCAGCGGAACGGCAGCACCGGTGGCCTGACCGAAGTCCGGGCTGTAGTACTGGTCCTCGTACGACGGGATGGTGTACGCCGCGGCCCTGGCCTCTTCGGTCGGCTGAACCTGGATGTTGCGGTACCGGTTGATACCGGTACCGGCCGGGATCAGCTTTCCGATGATCACGTTCTCCTTCAGACCGTTGAGCTTGTCGCTGCGGCAGTTAATCGCCGCATCGGTCAGGACTCGCGTGGTCTCCTGGAACGACGCCGCACTCAGCCACGAGTCGGTGGCCAGCGACGCCTTCGTGATACCCATCAGCACCGGACGACCGGCGGCGGGCTCGCCGCCCTCGGCCACCACCCGGCGGTTCTCCGCCTCGAACTCCGCACGGTCGATCAGCGAGCCGGGCAGGAACTCCGTCGAGCCCGAGTCGATGATGGTGACGCGGCGCAGCATCTGGCGGACGATGACCTCGATGTGCTTGTCGTGGATCGACACACCCTGGGCGCGGTAGACCTCCTGGACCTCCCGGACCAGGTGGATCTGCACCTCGCGCGGGCCCTGCACACGCAGCACCTCGTGCGGGTCGGCCGAGCCTTCCATCAGCTGCTGGCCCACCTCCACGTGGTCGCCATCGGAGAGCACCCGCTCGGAGCCGTCCTCGTGCTTGAACACCCGCAGGCGCTGACGCTTGGACAGCTTGTCGTAGACCACTTCTTCGCCACCGTCGTCGGGGACGATGGTGATCTTGTAGAAGCGCTCGCCGTCCTCGAGGCGCACCCGGCCGGTGACGTCGGCGATCGGGGCCTTGCCGCGCGGCACGCGGGCCTCGAACAGCTCCTGGACACGCGGCAGACCGCCGGTGATGTCCTCACCCACACCACCCTGGTGGAAGGTACGCATGGTCAGCTGCGTGCCCGGCTCACCGATGGACTGGGCGGCGACGATACCCACGGCCTCGCCGATGTCGACCAGCTTGCCGGTGGCCATCGAACGTCCGTAGCAGGTGGCGCACACGCCGGTGCCGGTGGTGCAGGTCAGCACCGAGCGCACCTTGACCGTCGTGATGCCGGCCGCCAGCAGGGCGTCGATCTCCGGGTCACCCAGGTCCTCGCCGCGCGCGACGACGACGTTGCCGGCCTCGTCGACCGCGTCGGTACCCAAAGTCCGTGCGTACGCCGAGGTTTCGATGTACGGGTCCCGGATCAGGGTGCCGTCCGGCTGGCGCTCGGCCAGTTCGACGACGATGCCGCGCTCGGTCTGGCAGTCGTGCTCGCGCACGATGACGTCCTGCGAGACGTCCACCAGACGACGGGTCAGGTAGCCGGAGTCGGCGGTACGCAACGCGGTGTCCGCCAGACCCTTTCGAGCACCGTGGGTGTTGATGAAGTACTCCAGCACGGTCAGACCCTCACGGAACGAGGACTTGACCGGACGCGGGATGAACTCACCCTTCGGGTTGGTCACCAGGCCCTTCATGCCGGCCAGCGTTCGGGTCTGGGTGAAGTTACCCGTGGCGCCCGAGTCGACGATCGTGATGATCGGGTTGTCCGACGGGTAGTGCTCCCGGAGCGCCTGACCGACCTCGTCGGTGGCTTCCTTCCAGATCTCCACCAGTGCCTCGTTGCGCTCGTCATGGTTCAAGGCACCACGCTGGAACTGCTTTTCGACCTTCTCCGCACGCTCCTCGTAGTGGTCGAGGATCTCCTTCTTACGCGGCGGAACCAGCACGTCGGCCATCGAGACCGTCACGCCGCTTCGGGTCGCCCAGTAGAAACCGGCGTCCTTGAGCTTGTCGACGGTCTGCGCGACGACGATCATCGGGTAGCGCTCGGCCAGGTCGTTGATGATCGAAGCCTGCACCTTCTTGTGCATCTGCTTGTTCACGAACGGGTAGCCCAGCGGCAGCAGCTCGTTGAACAGCACCCGGCCCAGCGTGGTCTCGGCCACCCAGGCATCGCCCGGCTGCCAGCCGTTGGCACCGAACAGCTCGGCTTCCACCTCCGCCGGCGGGCGCAGCTGGGTCAGCCGCACCTTGATCTTGGCGCGCACCGAGAGCACCCCGCGGTCGGCCGCCATGATGGCCTCGGCCGGCGATGAGTACACACCCGCTTCGGGCTGATCGGCAGCGGCCGGCTGGTACTCGCCCTTGTCCCCCGCCACCTCGGTGGTGAGGAAGTACAGGCCGGTCACCATGTCCAGACGCGGCATGGCCAGCGGACGGCCAGAGGCCGGCGACAGGATGTTGTTGCTCGACAGCATCAGGATGCGGGCCTCAGCCTGCGCCTCCGCGGACAGCGGCAGGTGCACGGCCATCTGGTCACCGTCGAAGTCGGCGTTGAATGCCTCACACACCAACGGGTGCAGCTGAATTGCCTTGCCTTCCACCAGCATCGGCTCGAAAGCCTGGATGCCCAACCGGTGCAGGGTGGGTGCGCGGTTCAGCAACACCGGGTGCTCGGAGATGACCTCTTCGAGGACGTCCCACACCTGCGGGCGCTGGCGCTCCACCATCCGCTTGGCGCTCTTGATGTTCTGCGCGTGGTTCAGGTCGACCAGTCGCTTCATCACGAACGGCTTGAACAGCTCCAGCGCCATCAGCTTGGGCAAGCCGCACTGGTGCAGCTTGAGCTGCGGGCCGACCACGATGACCGAACGGCCCGAGTAGTCGACACGCTTACCGAGCAGGTTCTGCCGGAACCGGCCCTGCTTGCCCTTGAGCAGATCGGACAGCGACTTCAGCGGGCGGTTACCCGGCCCGGTGACCGGACGTCCGCGGCGGCCGTTGTCGAACAGCGCGTCCACCGACTCCTGCAGCATCCGCTTCTCGTTGTTGACGATGATCTCGGGCGCGCCGAGGTCGATCAGCCTCTTGAGCCGGTTGTTGCGGTTGATCACGCGGCGGTACAGGTCGTTGAGGTCGGAGGTGGCGAACCGGCCACCGTCGAGCTGCACCATGGGACGCAGTTCCGGCGGGATCACCGGGACGGCGTCGAGCACCATGCCCATCGGGGAGTTGCCGGACTGCTGGAAGGCAGCGACCACCTTCAGGCGCTTCAAAGCACGAAGCTTCTTCTGCCCCTTGCCACTCCGGATGACCTCACGCAGCGTCTCGGCCTCGGCGTCGATGTCGAAGTTCTCGATCAGCTTCTGGATCGACTCCGCACCCATGGCTCCGGTGAAGTACTCGCCGTAGCGGTCCTGCAGCTCGCGGTAGAGGTTCTCGTCCACGATCAGCTGCTTGGGGGCCAGCTTGGTGAAGGTGTTCCAGATGTCCTCGAGCCGGTCGAGCTCGCGCTGCGCGCGGTCGCGCAGCTGACGCATCTCACGCTCGCCGCCGTCGCGCACCTTGCGCTTGGCGTCGGCCTTGGCACCCTCGGCCTCGAGCTCGGCCAGGTCGGCCTCGAGCTTCTGCGCGCGGGCCTCCAGGTCGGCGTCGCGCTGGTCCTCGACGGCCTTGCGCTCCACCACCATTTCGGCTTCCAGCGTGGACAGCTCGTTGTGGCGCATCTCCTCGTCGACCGCGGTGATCACGTACGCGGCGAAGTAGATGATCTTCTCGAGGTCCTTGGGAGCCAGGTCCAGCAGGTAGCCCAGGCGCGACGGTACGCCCTTGAAGTACCAGATGTGCGTGACCGGAGCGGCCAGCTCGATGTGGCCCATCCGCTCACGACGCACCTTGGCGCGGGTCACCTCGACGCCACAGCGCTCACAGATGATGCCCTTGAAGCGCACGCGCTTGTACTTGCCGCAGTAGCACTCCCAGTCGCGAGTCGGTCCGAAGATCTTCTCGCAGAACAGGCCATCCTTCTCCGGCTTGAGCGTGCGGTAGTTGATGGTCTCCGGCTTCTTGACCTCGCCGTAGGACCACTGACGGATGTCCTCCGCGGTAGCCAGGCCGATGCGGAGTTCATCGAAGAAGTTGACGTCTAGCACGTAACTCCCTTTCCCCTTGCGGGTTTAGTAACTACTTAAAACTGGGTTTTCCTAAAAGGGTCAGGCAAGGTCCTCTACAGACGCGGATTCGTTGCGCGACAAGTTGATTCCCAAGTTGGCTGCGGCCCGCTCGAGGTCTTCGTCCTCGCCTTCGCGGAGCTCGATCGCCGCACCGTCACTCGAGAGCACCTCGACGTTGAGGCACAGCGACTGCAGCTCCTTGAGCAGCACCTTGAACGACTCGGGGATGCCGGGCTCGGGGATGTTCTCGCCCTTGACGATCGCCTCGTAGACCTTGACCCGCCCGACGGTGTCGTCGGACTTGATGGTCAAGAGCTCCTGCAGCGTGTACGCGGCACCGTAGGCCTGCATGGCCCAGCACTCCATCTCACCGAACCGCTGGCCACCGAACTGCGCCTTACCACCCAGCGGCTGCTGGGTGATCATCGAGTACGGGCCGGTGGAGCGGGCGTGGATCTTGTCGTCGACCAGGTGGTGCAGCTTCATGATGTACATGTAGCCAACGGTCACCGGGTACGGGAACGGCTCACCGCTGCGCCCGTCGAACAGCACCGCCTTGCCGTCGGCGTCGACCAGCACCTCACCGTCACGGTTGGGCAGCGTCGAGCCGAGCAGGCCCTGCAGCTCCTCCTCCTTGGCACCGTCGAACACCGGCGTCGAAACGATCTGGTTCGGCTGGGCGTGCCGCAGCTCCTCGGGCAGGTTGGCCGCCCACTCCGGAGTGCCCTCGATGTTCCAGCCGGCCTTGGCCACCCACCCCAGGTGGGTCTCCAGGATCTGGCCGATGTTCATCCGTCGCGGCACACCGTGGGTGTTCAGGATGATGTCCACCGGAGTGCCGTCCGGCAGGAACGGCATGTCCTCCACCGGCAGGATTTTGCCGATGACGCCCTTGTTGCCGTGCCGGCCGGCGAGCTTGTCACCGTCGGAGATCTTGCGCTTCTGGGCCACGTAGACGCGGACCAGCTCGTTGACGCCGGCGGGCAGCTCGTCGTCATCCTCGCGGGAGAACACCCGGATGCCGATGACCTTGCCGGATTCACCGTGCGGCACCTTCAGGGAGGTATCGCGGACCTCGCGGGCCTTCTCACCGAAGATGGCGCGCAGCAACCGCTCCTCTGGGGTCAGCTCGGTCTCCCCCTTGGGGGTGACCTTGCCGACCAGGATGTCGCCGTCGCGGACCTCGGCACCGATACGCACGATGCCGCGCTCGTCCAGGTCCGCCAGCACCTCGTCGGAGACGTTCGGGATGTCCCGGGTGATCTCCTCGGCGCCCAGCTTGGTGTCGCGGGCGTCGATCTCGTGCTCCTCGATGTGGATCGAGGTCAGCACGTCCTCTTCGACGAGGCGGTTGGACAGGATGATGGCGTCCTCGTAGTTGTGGCCTTCCCACGGCATGACCGCAACCAGCAGGTTCTTGCCGAGGGCCATCTCACCGTTCTCGGTGCACGGGCCGTCGGCGATCACCTGGCCGGCTTCCACCCGGTCCCCCGCATCCACGATCGGCGACTGGTTGGCGCAGGTGCCGTGGTTGGAGCGGGCGAACTTGCGCATCCGGTAGGTGCGCCGGGTGCCGGCGTCGTGCATGACGGTGATGTAGTCGGCCGACACCTCCTCGATGACACCGGCCTCCTCGGCGACGACGACGTCGCCGGCGTCGATGGCCGCACGCAGCTCCATACCGGTACCCACCAGCGGTGCCTCGCTGCGCACCAGCGGAACCGCCTGGCGCTGCATGTTGGCACC
>NZ_LZKQ01000025.1 GCF_001668675.1 Mycobacterium asiaticum
GCCGCGCGCCGGCGGCGGGCCGCGAGGACGACCAGCCCGAGGCCGAGGCCGACGGTCTGGGAGAACCAGTGGGCGACCCGTTGCGCAGTCAGTGACCACGCCGCAATGGCGCTCGGCGCTGACCGCCGAGGAGCAGCAGCGAATACGTGAAATCGTCTCTGCCGCAACCGAATCCGATGGAGTCGCGCCGGTGGGCGAGCAGGTGTTGCGGGAACTGCCGCACCAACGCACCGACCACCTGCTGGCCGTCGATGATTCCGCCGGCAACGTCATCACCGGTTACCTCAATCTGACGCCGCCGCGCGATGCGGCCGGCGCGATGGCCGAACTCGTGGTGCACCCGCACGCCCGGCGACAAGGCATCGGCGCCGCACTGGCGCGCGCGGCACTGGCCAAAACCGATGGCCGCAACCAGTTCTGGGCCCACGGCACGCTGGATGCCGCCAAGGCGACCGCGTCGGCATTGAATCTGGTCGCCGTCCGTGAGCTGCTGCAGATGCGCCGCCCGCTGCGCGACATCACCGAACCGGTCACTCCGGACCGGCTGCGCGACGTGCACGTCCGCGCGTATCGCGGCCCGTCCGACGACGCCGAGTTGCTGCGGGTCAACAACGCCGCGTTCTCCTACCACCCGGAACAGGGCGGGTGGACCGACGCCGAGATCGACGAGCGGCGCAGCGAACCCTGGTTCGACCCCGACGGACTCTTCCTGGCTTTCGCCGGTTCGCAATCCGAGACCTTGCTGGGCTTTCACTGGACCAAGGTCCATCCCGACCCCGCCGGGCTGGGCGAGGTCTACGTGCTGGGCGTCGACCCCGCCGCTCAGGGCAGCGGGTTGGGTCAGTGGTTGACGGCCATCGGGCTCAAATCGTTGGCCCAGCGGCTGGCCGACCGTCCGGATCCCACGGCACTGCTCTACGTCGAGTCCGACAATGCGGCGGCGGTGCGCACCTATGAGAAGACGGGCTTCAGCGTCTACAGCGTCGACACCGCCTACGCGGCGGCGCCCGCCGGAAACTGAGCGTCGCCTGCATGTCGGTCTCAGCCGGAGGGCATACCGTGGCAGGACAGTATCCAGAAAGCGGGATCGGTGAAATTCGCCTCGGTAAAGAAGGCAGCGGCCCTGGCCGTAATCGCGTGCGCTGCAGCGGTGACGGCCTGCGGCAGCGATGACAATCGTGGTGCCTCGACACCCGTTTCGGGGTCACCCGCCGGGGGTTCCGCCTGCGGCGGGAAGGACACGCTGACCGCCGAGGGGTCGACGGCGCAGCAGCTCGCCGTCGCGATGTTCAACCAGGTGTGGGGCCAGCTATGTCCCGGGAAGTCCGTCGCCTACCACGCCACCGGGTCCGGCGCCGGCCGGACACAGTTCGTCGCCGGCCACGTCGATTTCGCCGGGTCCGATTCGCCGTTGACTGTCACCCAGATCAATCCGGCCGCCAAGCGCTGCAACGGGAACCCGGCCTGGGACCTGCCGTTGGTGTTCGGTCCGATCGCGTTGGTGTACAACCTGCCCGGCGTGCCGAAGTTGATCCTCGACGCCGACGCGCTGGCCAAGATCTTCAGCGGCGGGATCCGGATGTGGAGTGACCCGATACTGCAGGCGCTCAATCCCGGTGTGAAGCTTCCCGACAGCAAAATCACGCCGATCTACCGGAAGGATTCGTCGGGCACTACCGACAACTTCCAGAAGTACCTGACGGCCGCCGCACCTCAGAGCTGGGCGCGCGGCGTCGGCACCGAATTCCAGGGTGGCGTCGGTGAAGGCGCCGAGCGGTCGGCCGGCGTCATCCAAGGGGTGCAGGCCACCCCCGGCGGTATCGGCTACGCGGAGAAGGGTTTCGCCGACCGCGCCGGCGTGCCGTTCGCGCAACTGGACACCGGTAACGGCGTGGTGGCGCTCACCGAAGAGACCGCCCGCAACGCCACCAACGCCGTCACGTTCGCCGCCCGGGGCAACGACCTGGTGCTGGAGTTGAGCCCGATGTTCGCCGCCGCGGAGCCGACCTCCTACCCGCTGGTGATGGCCACCTACGAGATCGTGTGCTCGAAGGGTTACGACCCGGCCACCGCCACGGCGGTCAAGGCGTTTCTCACCACCGCCGTCAACAGCGGCCAAACGGGTCTTTCTTCCGCCGGGTATGTGCCGCTGCCGGATAAAGTCAAGGAGCGCCTGGTCGCTGCGATCGGCGCAGTGCAGTAACGGTTCGTGCACGGGGTTCGGCCGGGCCGGTTCGACGGACAGGACCAAAGTGACGACGCCAAACCCCTCCGACGCGGGTGCCGGGGAGGTGGTGGCCGCGCCGTTCCCGGAACCGCCCGCCGTTCCGATCAGCCCCTGGGGATACGGCAAGCCGCAACTGGGCGAACGGATCTTCCGCCGCCTGGCGGAGGGCTCCGGCTTGCTGATCGTGCTGCTGATCGCGGCCATCGGCGGCTTTCTGGCGTGGCGGGCCCTGCCGGCGTTGGCCCGCGATAAGGAAAACTTTTTCACCTACGGCGGCAACTGGGTCACCACCGACACCTCGGCGATGCATTTCGGCATCCTGGACCTGCTGCACGTCACGGTCTTCGTGTCGTTGTTCGCGCTGGTGCTGGCGATGCCGGTGGCGCTGGGCGTGGCGATCTACATCACTCAGTACGCGACCCGCCGGACCGCGGCGTTGTTCTCCTACCTGGTCGACCTGCTGGCGGCGGTGCCGTCGATCATCTACGGCGTGTGGGGGCTGCATGTGCTGGCGCCCGAGCTGCGGCCGGTGGCCGCCTGGTTGAACGCGCACCTGGGGAATTGTTTTCTGTTCGCTACCGGCAACGCGTCGCTGGCCGGCGGCGGCACCGTCTTCACCGCCGGGATCGTGCTGGCGGTGATGATTCTGCCGATCATCACCGCGGTCACCCGGGAAGTGTTCGTCCAAACACCGCAGGGACAGATCGAGGCCGCGCTCGCGCTGGGCGCCACCCGATGGGAAGTGGTCAAGACGACCGTGCTGCCCTTCGGCCGCTCCGGATTCCTCAGCGGCGCCATCCTTGGCCTGGGCCGGGCGCTGGGCGAGACGATGGCACTGCTGATCATCCTGCGCGGCACCCAGGAGGCGTTCGGCTGGTCGCTGTTCGACGGCGGGTCCACCTTCGCCACCAAAATCGCCGCCACCGCAACCGAATTCGACAATCAGTACAAGGCCGGCGCCTACGTGGCCGCCGGGCTGGTGCTGTTCGGGCTGACCTTCGTCGTCAACGCACTGGCGCGCAGCGCGGTGGCAGGTACCCGGGCCGGAAGGTCGCGGGCATGACCTCGATGCTGGACCGCCCGCTGAAGTGGCGGGCCATCTCCGGATTGGGGTGGCGCCGCCGCGTCGCCGACGGCCTGGCCACCGTGCTGGTCACGCTGGCGATGGGTATCGCGCTGACCCCGCTGGTATGGGTGTTGTGTTCGGTGGTGGTCAAGGGGTTCCACGCCCTCACCGCGAGTGACTGGTGGACCCATTCGCAGGCCGGTATCACGGCCCTGGATGCCGGCGGCGGCGCCTACCACGCGATCGTCGGCACGCTGTTGCTGGGCTTGGCGTGCGCGGTGATCTCGATCCCGATCGGTGTCCTCGTCGGCATCTACCTGGCCGAATACGGCGGCCGCAGCCCGCTGGCCCGGCTGGTCAGCTTCACCGTGGATATCCTGGCCGGGGTGCCCTCGATCATCGCCGCGTTGTTCATCTATGCGGTATGGGTGGCGGCGCTGGGCCTGCCGAGGTCCCAGTTCGCGGTGGCCTTGGCGCTGGTGTTGTTGATGCTCCCGGTGATCGCCCGGGCGACCGAGGAGATGCTGCGCATCGTGCCGGTGGACCTGCGGGAGGCGGCTTATGCGCTAGGGATACCGAAGTGGAAGACAATCGCCAGGGTGGTGCTGCCGACCGGCTTGTCCGGCATCCTGACCGGAATCCTGCTGGCGCTGGCCCGGGTGCTGGGGGAGACGTCGCCGCTGTTGATCCTGGTCGGCTATTCGCACGCCATCAACTTCGACATGTTCAGCGGGTTCATGGGTTCGCTGCCCGGCATGATGTATGACCAGACCACCGCCGGAGCCGGCGCCAACGAGGTCCCCACAGATCGGCTCTGGGGTGCGGCGCTGACTTTGATCATGCTGATTGCAATGATCAACGTCGGTGCCCGAGTGGTCGTGAAGATCTTTGCCCGACGAAGACTTGACAATGTACGGCGGTAACAAGGCAGGAGCTGTATCACGTGGCTAAACGGTTGGACCTCAAAGAGGTCAACATCTACTACGGCGCGTTCCACGCGGTAGCCGACGTGTCGCTGTCGGTCCTGCCGCGCAGCGTGACCGCGTTCATCGGCCCGTCGGGATGCGGCAAGACAACCGTGTTGCGCACGCTGAACCGGATGCACGAGGTCATTCCCGGCGCCCGGGTGGACGGCAGCGTGCTGCTCGATGACGAGAACATCTACGGCGCCCGCATCGACCCGGTCGGGGTGCGGCGGGCTATCGGGATGGTGTTCCAGCGGCCGAACCCGTTCCCCGCCATGTCGATTCGCGACAACGTGGTGGCCGGCTTGAAGCTGCAGGGGGTGCGCAAGCGCCAGATACTCGACGAGACCGCCGAGCACTCGCTGCGCGGCGCAAACCTCTGGGACGAAGTCAAGGACAGGCTGGACAAGCCGGGCGGCGGACTGTCCGGTGGTCAGCAGCAACGTTTGTGTATCGCGCGGGCCATCGCGGTGCAGCCGGACGTGCTGCTGATGGACGAACCGTGTTCCGCGCTGGACCCGATTTCCACTATGGCGATCGAAGAGCTGATCAGCGACTTGAAGCAGGAGTACACGATCGTGATCGTCACCCACAACATGCAGCAGGCCGCCCGGGTGAGCGATCAGACGGCGTTCTTCAACCTGGAAGCGGTGGGCAAACCCGGTCGGCTGATCGAGATCGACGACACCGAGAAGATCTTCTCCAACCCCAACCAGCGCGCCACCGAGGACTACATCTCCGGCCGGTTCGGCTGATCCCCTAGTGGGTGCCGGTGGCCTGGAAGATGACCCGGCGCGCCACCTCGACCGCGTGGTCGGCGAAGCGTTCGTAGAACCGCCCCAGTAAGGTCACGTCGACGGCGGCGGCTACCCCGTAGCGCCATTCCCGGTCCATCAGCACGCTGAACAGGTGCCGGTGCAGGTCGTCCATCGCATCGTCTTCTTCGCGGATGCGGGCGGCCTTCTCCGGGTCGCGGGTCTGCAGCACCTCTTGGGCGCTGTTGCCCAATTCGACTGCTACCCGGCCCATTTCGGCGAAGTAGCCGTTGACCTCTTCGGGCAGGGCGTGCTGGGGATGGCGGCGGCGGGCGATTTTGGCGACGTGCAGGGCCAGCGCACCCATCCGGTCGATGTCGGCCACGATCTGGATCGCGCTGACGATCGCCCGCAGGTCACCCGCGACCGGTGCCTGCAGGGCGAGCAGTACGAAGGCGCTTTCCTCGGCCTGCGCGCTGAGCGCCGAAATCCGCTCGTGGTCGGTGATGACCTGCTCGGCTAGCACCAGATCGGCTTGCAACAGGGCTTGGGTGGCCCGCTCCATGGCCAAACCGGCCAGCCCGCACATCTCGCCGAGCCGCTCCGACAATTCCGCGAGCTGCTCATGGTAGGCGGTCCTCATGATTAAAGCCTACGTTCTCGATGTGTAAATGCGGTGAAGTGGCTACTCGCAGGTAGTGTCGGCCGCGTTGGTGACCGTCAAATCCTCGGGTAGCCGGGTGGGCGTGCTGCTCGGATTGCGGCTGATCTGCATGCTGACCGAGGAGCCGCTGGGCGGCGGGGTGCCCACTGAGCTGAAGTCCGGACCCAGCACCACCTGAACCACCGAGCCGATGCCAGTGACCCGCTCCACCTTGGTGGTGCCGAAGGCCGCGGCGACGGTCGCGGCGGCCTGCTCGTTGCCAGGCGAGAAGAACACGGTCGTGGCCTTCAGCGAGCTCGGATAGTCATCCGGGGTCATCACGTTGAACCCGTTGCGCTTGAGCTGACTGGCGGCGGTGGCGGCCAGGCCTTCGGTGCCGGTGCCGTTGGAGACCTGCACCGTGACTTCCTGCGGCGAGGTGGTGGTCACCTGCTCGCGGCGGGTCTCGTTGGTGGGCGCGGCCTCCGGTGCCTTCTTCGGGGTCGTCGGTGTGGTGGTCGACGTGCGCGATGCGCCCAGGCTCTGCGCGTTCTGGTCGTTTTCCAGCGGCAGTGGGTCGTCATTGATGATCGCGGTGAACAGTGCCTTCATGTCGGCGGTGCGGGGCGGCTCGTTGCCGTCCTGGTCCGTGACGCCGGTCGGCACGGTCACGAAGGTGACGTGGCCGGCGGCCATGTGCTGCAACGACCGGCCCAACTCGACCAGGTCCTTGGTCTTGACGTTGTCGACGTAGCTGTTGCCGATGAACATGTTGACGACGTTGTTGAGCTTGTTCAGGTTCATCAGCGTGTCTTCGGAGATCATCGATCGCAGCAACGAGGACAGGAAGAGTTGCTGGCGCTTGATGCGGCCGTAGTCGCCGTTGCTCTCGGTGGTCACCTGCCGGGCCCGCACGTAGTTGAGCGCGGTCGGCCCGTCGATGATCTGCCGTCCGGCGTGCGCCAGCACGGTGCCGAGTTCGTAGTCCTTCAGCGGCGTCGTGCTGCACACCTCGACGCCGCCCAGCGCCTCGACCATGCGCCCGAAGCCGACGAAATCGACCGCGATGAACCGGTTGACGCTCAGGCCGGACAGCTTCTGCACCACCTTCACCAGGCATTTGGGTCCACCGAAGGAAAACGCCGAGTTGAGCTTGGTCTCGGTGTAGACCATCCGGGGACCGGTCTTGCCGGTCTTCGGGTCGTAGATGGGTCCGTATTTCCCGTCCTCGGGGTTCCAGGCCTCGCACTGGATCGGGTTGATCGCCAGGTCACGCGGGAACGACACGGCGACGACCCTTTTGCGGTCGGCGGGGATGTTGACCAGCATGACGGTGTCCGAACGGGCGCCGCCGGCGTCTTCGGTGTCACCGGCGCCAACATTGGCGTTGGCGCCCAGCCGCGAGTCCATCCCGACGATCAGGAAGTTCTCGTCGCCGTACTGCCCATTGGGGTCCACGATGTCGGACGAGCCGGGGTCAAGCGCGCTGACGGTGTTCAGCTTGTCGTTCTTGGAGGTGCTCCACTTCCACGCACCGCCGGTCATCACCAGCGACAGCAGCGCCACGATCGTCAGCAGCGAGCGGCCCGCGATCAGCAGCGGTCGCCGGCGACGCTTCTGGACGGGCTCGGCGGGCGCCTCGGATTTCGGTGCCTTCTTGGGCCGGCGGGTCGCGGGCGCCCGGGTGCTGGGTTCGGGTGTCTTGCCACGCCGTTTGCGCCGCTGCCGGGTCGGCGCGGATGCCTGCTCCTCGTCCTCGGCGGGGTCGTGCGGATAGTTCGCGGCGCCCAGGTCGGGCAGCTCGGAGAGCAGCTGCAGGGAGTACGCCGGAATCGGCAGAACCTGGGTGTCCAGCTTCTCGTCGATTTCGACGCCTTCGTCCGCGCCTTCGTCGGCGACGTTGTCGTCGACTGCGGCGTTGGTGTGGTCGTAGTCCACTTCCGGCTCGAGCGCGTCAGAGTTGTCGGAGTCCTCGGCTACATGGTGGTTCTTGGGGCGCTCGGACACGGTGGCGCCAAGCCTGGCGATCAGTTCGGCGACACTCAAGGCACCGTCGTTGTGGCTTCCCGCGGCCGGCTCGTCACCGTTCTCCTCGCGGGTGTCCCGCGCCGCCTCGGGCGAGCCGACGGACCCGGCCGACCAACGGCACAAGTCCTCATTGATATTCGGAGTGGAGAACCGTTCCCACGGCGCGGCGCCTCGCATCTGCTGCGGGTTTGGAGTAATCAGGTGGTCATCGCCGGCGGCGCTGGAGGCGCGCCGATGGCCAGGAGTGGCGTCTTGGTCGCCGTCACTCATGTCCTACCGGCCTCCGAAGGTCTAGCTGCGGACGTCCAAAATCCAGCGCTCGTTCACGCACAGACGTCAGCGCAGCGCCATTCTGATTGGCGCCGCGTTCTGCATTAAGGCTCATATCGTACTTTTTTCTCGGCTGAGACGCGATTTCAGGAGCGTCTCGGTTCGGCCACCCCTACTTGCGGATCAGCCGCCCGAGTGCATCACGTCGGCGCCCTCGGGCACCCGGCAGTCGTCGGGGTCGGTGAGCCAGCCGTCGGGCAGCGCCACCCGGGCGGGCGAGCCCTGCCGCCCGCGTGGGCCGTTGCCGGCTTCGGGGAACGGAACGCCGCCGTCCAGCCGGCTCAGTAGCCCGTCGAGTTCGTCGAGCGTCTTGACCAGCGCCAATGCCCGCCGTAAGTCGGATCCGGCGGGGAAACCGTGCAGGTACCAGGCGATGTGTTTGCGGATGTCGCGCATGCCCTTGTCTTCGCCGAAATGGGCGGCCAGCAGCGCGCCGTGCCGGCGGATGATGTCGGCGACCTCTCCGAGTGTGGGGGGGGTGGGCGCCGGACTGCCGGTGAATGCGGCGGACAACTCGGCGAACAGCCAGGGCCGGCCCAGGCAGCCGCGTCCGATGACCACACCGTCGCATCCGGTGCTGGCCATCATGGCCAGGGCGTCGCTGGCGTCGTAGATATCACCGTTGCCCAGCACCGGGATGGTGCGCACTTGCTGCTTGAGCCGGGCGATCTGATCCCAGTCGGCGGTGCCGGAGTAACGCTGCGCGGCGGTGCGGGCGTGCAGCGCGACCGCGGCCGCGCCTTCGGCTTCGGCGATCCGGCCGGCGTCGAGATGGGTGTGGTGCTCGTCGTCGATCCCGATCCGGAATTTGACGGTGACCGGGATGTCCGTGCCTTCGGTGGCTCGCACCGCGGCCGCGACGATCTGCCCGAACAGCCGCCGCTTGTAGGGCAGCGCGGCGCCGCCGCCGCGCTTGGTCACCTTGGGCACCGGACAGCCGAAGTTCATGTCGATGTGGTCGGCCAAGCCTTCGTCGGCCACCATCTTGGCCGCGGCGTAGGTGGTGTCCGGATCCACGGTGTAGAGCTGCAACGACCGCGGCGTCTCGTCCGGGGCAAACGTGGTCATGTGCATGGTGACCGGGTGGCGCTCGACGAGCGCCCGCGCGGTCACCATCTCACACACATACAGCCCGCTGACCGTGCCGACCTTGGCCTGCTTGAGCTCGCGGCACAGCGTGCGGAACGCGACGTTGGTCACTCCGGCCATCGGGGCCAGCACCACCGGGCTGGCCAGCTCAATGGGGCCGATACGCAACGGCTACCGCCCGCTCAGCGTCAGCTTGCCCGCCGTCTCATGCAGTTCGAACGCGGTGGTCTTCTTGCCGGTGCGAATTTCCCGGTCGAGTTGCCGCTGCTTGGACGTCTCGAACTTCTCGCAGGACGCTTCCAGCTCTTCGACCAGCTTGCCGAGATCGTCACGAAGCGCGGCCGCTTCGCCGGTGAAGTCCTCGCGCTCGAAGATCCGCCATTTCTTCAGCACCGGCATCACCACATCGTCGAGGTGGATCCGCGGGTCGTACACGCCGCCGACCGCGATGACCACGGCCTTGCGCCGGAACTCGGGCACCTGATAGCCGGGCATCTGGAAATTGCGCAGCACCTTGTGCAGCGACCGCATTGCCTGGTTGGGCGAAGCGTCCAAGCCGGCCGCCGTGACGTCGCGGTAGAAGATCATGTGCAGGTTCTCGTCGGCCGAGATCTTGGCCAGCAACTGGTCGGCGATCGGCTCGTTGCAGGCCTTGCCGGTGTTGCGGTGCGAGATCCGGGTCGCCAGTTCCTGGAACGTGACGTAGATGACCGAGTCGAACAGGCTCTCGGCGAACAGGTCGTCGCGAACCTGGTGGTTCTGACCCGGGCTGAAGCCCCGGTTCACCACCTCGATGCGCAACTTCTCCAGTTCGTACGGGTCCACCGCGCGGGTGACCACCAGGTAGTCGCGCAGCGCGATGCCGTGCCGGTTCTCCTCGGCGGTCCACCGGTTCACCCAGTAGCCCCAAGGCCCGTCCAGCCCGAAGTTCATCGCGATCTCGCGGTGGTACGAGGGCAGATTGTCCTCGGTCATGAGGTTCTGGACCATTGCCACCTGGGCGATGTCGGAGAGCTTCGACTGCCCCGGCTCCCAGTCCTGCCCGCCGAGCGCGTAGAAGTTCTTGCCGTCCGACCAGGGGATGTAGTCGTGCGGGTTCCAGTTCTTGTGCATGGATTCGTGCCGGTTCACGCACTTCTCTACGACCGGTTCAAGTTCATGAAGCAGCTGCAGGTTGGTCAGCTCGGCTGACATGGTCCCTCCAGTTATCTGTGTCTAATGGTTGCAGTCAATATATCTGTGTCTGTCAGTAGCATTCAAGTTTGGCCACGGTGTGGCACGTCACGATTCGGGTACGGCGCAAACCGGTGATTGGGTGCCCGATGACCAAGGGCGTTAATCGCGCTCAGTCGTGCGGCGCGGGCTCGTGGCTGGCCGCCGTGGTGAGCAGCAGTTCCACACAGTAATCAATGAATTGCCTTCTGCTGGCGCCCAGTTGCCCGTTCAGGTAAGCGGTGAACAGCCCGGTCAGCGCGCCTATCAGGCTGGTGGCGACCAACTTCTGCACCACCGGGTCGACGATGCGGGAGAGCTTGTGCTGCAGCAGTTCGATGAAGTTGGGCATCCACTCCGCCCCGGACAGCACCAGGCCCGGCTCGACGGCGGGCGCCAGCAGCAGCACCCTGCCGCGCACCGGGTCGTCCACCATCAGGGCGACGAATTGCTCGACGGCCTCCCGCGGCGTCTTGGCCGAGTTGAGGGTGGCCATCGCGCGGGTGCACACGTCGTCGTAGACGGCCCGGACAAAATGTTCGCGGTCGGTGAAGCTTTCGTAGAAATAGCGCTCGGTGAGGCCGGCGTGGCGGCACGCCGCGCGCACGGTAAGCGCCGGCCCACCTTCGCTGCCGAGCAGCTGGACACCCGCCGCGACGAGTTTGTCCCGGCGCAGGGCATGGCGGTCCTCCAGGGGGACCCCCGACCACCGCTGCCGTCGTTGACCCGGCTGCACTTCACTCCTAGACTCGGTTCTGACAACGTATGTAGTCAGAATTGCTGACAACCGAGGAATAACCAGTGACTCAAGATACGTCTGCCGCCTGCCCAGTTACCAGCGGCGACGACGCGGCGCCTGACGCGTCCGGCGGTCTGGCCGGCGGCTGCCCGGTGTCGCCGGCGGGCTACGAGGCTCCGCCGACGCCGCTGGGCCCGGATTCGCTGACGTGGAAATACTTCGGTGACTGGCGCGGGATTCTGCAGGGTCCGTTCGCCGGATCCATGCAGAACATGCACCCCCAATTGGGGGCGGCTGTCGAGGATCATTCGACGTTCTTCACCGAGCCGCTGCCGCGGGTGATGCGTTCGCTGTATCCGATCGGCGGCGTCGTGTTCGACGGCGACCGCGCCCCGCAGACCGGGGCCGAGGTGCGCGATTACCACATCGAGATCAAGGGCGTCGACAACCTGGGGCGCCGCTACCACGCGCTGAATCCCGACGTCTTCTATTGGGCGCACTCCACGTTCTTCATGGGCACCATCTTGGTGGCCGAGCGGTTCGGCGGCGGGCTCACCGAGGCCGAGAAACGCCAGCTCTTCGACGAGCACGTTCAGTGGTACCGGATGTACGGCATGAGCATGCGGCCGGTGCCGAAGTCCTGGGAGGAATTCCAGGAGTACTGGGACCATATGTGCCGCAACGTATTAGAGGACAACTACGCGACCCGGGCGGTGCTCGATCTGACGCTGTACAACAAGCTGCCGATCGCGCCCTGGCTGCCCGACTGGTTGTGGGGCGGCCTGACGAGGCTGTCCCGGCCGTTCTTCGTCTGGTTGACAACCGGGTTCTACCACCCGGCGGTGCGCGAACGGCTGGGCCTTAACTGGTCCCGGCGCGACGAGTGGCTGCACCGGCGCTTCGGCAACCTGGTGTGGGCGGTCTTCTCGTTGGTGCCGCCGCGGTACCGGAAGCATCCGCGGGCTCGCGCCGGTCTGGATCGCGCGAGTGGGCGTATCCCGGCCGACGCGCCGCTGCCGCAGACAGCGGCGCGCAATCTGCCACCGCTGGAAAACCGCGGCAACCCGAAGCACTACTGCCCGGTCGTCTGACCGTCAGTGCGCGTGGCTGTGCACCCCTTCGAGGCCGGCCTGGTGCACGTGTTGATGGGTGTGTTCGGTGCCGTCGTCGTGTGAGTGAGGGTGCTCGTGCTCGACGTGTTGATGCTCGTGGCTGGTGTGCGCGTGGCTGTGGGTCACGCCGTCGTGTTCGTGCTCGTGGACGTGTGGCGCGTCGTGGGTGTGCTCTGACATCGGGTGTTCCCTTCTGGTTGGGGCTAATGGCTAATGGAGCGCCGAGCGTGCATCGCTCGACGGTTCCCCGGCGTGTCGCGTCGCGCGATTCACGCTCGGCGCCCCGGGGTCTGTGTTCACCGCCTTGAGCTCGGCATCTGAGCGGTGATGGCGCGGAACGCCGGGGCCGGCGTGCTCGGCGTTGTGCACGGCATCGATGACCAGCTGGCGCACGTGGTCGTTCTCCAGACTGTAGAAGATCGTGGTGCCGTCGCGGCGGGTACGCACCAGCCGGGCCATCCGCAGCTTGCCCAGGTGCTGGGAGACCGACGGGGCGGGCTTGCCCACATGTTCGGCAAGCTCGTTGACCGACAGCGTCAAGCCGCGTTAGTCCGCCGACCGTGCATCACACGACGAATCGCCGGCGTGTTGCGTCGCGAAACGCACACTCGACGCCGCGGAGGCTAGCCATTCGGAACGACGGTGGCGGTGCGCCGCCCGCCGTTCCGTTCCTGCCAGAACCGGTACACCTCCACGGCTGCGTCGCTGGGCTCGTAGCGCATCGGCAACCGCCGGTCTTGCCAGTCCTTGGCGAACTCGTCGTAGAAAGTCGCTAGCTCGAAGTACTTGCGGTCGTCGACGTAGTGCGGCTCGTAGGCGTCCCGCGACGTCAGGAAGACGACCTCGTCGGGCGAGCAGTAGTAGAGGGAGCCCAGGCACATCGGGCACGGGTGTGCCAGCACGTAGATGGTGGTGCCGATCAGGTGCTCGGTGCCCAGCTCGGTGCACGCGGCGCGGATCGCGAGGATCTCGGCGTGGGCGGTCGGATCGTTGGTCTGCGCCACCTTGTTCGCGCTCTCGGCCAGCACTTCGCCGTCCTTGACGATGACGGTCGCGAACGGCCGCCCGCCTTCGGCGACGTTCTGGCGGGCGAGGTCGATGGTCCGCTGGGCGAAGTCGGTCACGCCCGTGATACTAACTAGATTGTCTATATTTTTTCGATCAAAAGGAGTCAATGGTGCGTACCGATCGGGATCGCTGGGACCTTGCGACGAGTGTCGGCGCAACGGCCACCATGGTCGCCGCCCAGCGTGCGTTGGCCTCCGATCCGCAGTTCGCGCTGATCGACGACCCGTTCGCCGCGCCGCTGGTGCGCGCGGTGGGTATCGACGTGTACACCCGGCTCGTCAACGGGGAGATAACGGCGAACGAGGATTCCGAGTTCGACCCGGAGCGGATGGCCAGGGGGATGGCCTGCCGGACCAGGTTCTACGACCAGTTCTTCCTGGACGCCACCCGCAGCGGCATCAGCCAGGCGGTGATCCTGGCGTCCGGTCTGGACGCGCGCGCCTACCGGCTGCCCTGGCCCGCGGGCACCGTCGTCTACGAGGTCGACATGCCCGAGGTGATCGACTTCAAGACCCTGACGCTGAGCGAACTGGGCGCCGAACCCACCGCCGAGCGCCGCACCGTGGCCGTCGACCTGCGCGACGATTGGGCCGCGGCGCTGCGGGCCGCCGGATTCGATACCGCGGCGCCCTCGGCGTGGAGCGCTGAGGGGCTGCTCGTTTACCTCCCCGACGACGCCCAGGATGCGTTGTTCGACAACATCACCGCGCTGAGCGCACCGGGCAGCCGGTTGGCCTTCGAGTTCGTCCCCGACACCCGGATCTTCCAGGATGAGCGCTGGCGCTCTCACCACGAGCGGATGAGCGAACTGGGCTTCGAGATCGACTTCAACGACCTCGTCTACCACGCCGAGCGCAGCCACATCCTGGACTATCTGTCCGGCAGTGGCTGGCAGACCGCGCCGCAAACCGTCGCCGAGCTACATGCAGCCAATGGCTTCACATATCCCGACGACGAGCTCGCGACCGCGTTCGCCGATGTCACCTACACCAGCGCGGTACTGAAGCCGTAGTGCCCTACTGGGCGGTGCGGAGCAGTTCGTCCTTCAGCCGCGTGGTGAGCATGTCCTGAAACACCGTCTGCGCCGGGGCGTACAGCTCCCGGAAGGTCGAGAGCAGCGCGTCGCGGTTGTACTCCGGGATCGCGCCGGTCGGCGGGGTCCAGAAGCTGTCGATGTCCATCAGGAAGAACTGGCCGGTCTGGGCCGGCGTCACCCGGCGCAGGTGGTAGCTGGCGTCGAGCGCCTGGCCGACCCCCGGGCCGTACCGGACGATCAGCGACCGGCCGGGCTGGGCTTCGCGGTACACCGCGGCGCCCTGCCACTCCGTCAGCGTCAGGCCGCCGGGGGCCAGGCGCTGCGGGCCGAGCAGACTCTCGTCGATCCAGTTGGTCCACTCGATGCGACCGTCGACGCCGGCGGGCACCCGGATCTCCAGCACGTAGCGCAGGCCGATCCGCTCGACGCCGACGATGGAGGAGACCTGCGAGCGCGCGTCCACGACGCGCATGGCGACGTCCAGGAAGGTGTCGAAATTGCTGTAGGCACTGGTCTCTACGACGATCGCCTGGCTCTTCAGCGACGCCGCGGTCGTGTTCTCGCGGTTGGAGTAGCGCACGAAACGGTCGGCGACCGGTTGCGGGGGCTGACCGGGTGCGGCCATTCCCCACTGGACGTCCTGGGCCTGGCGTTCGATCGGCAGGTCGGTGACCAGCTGTTGTTTCAGTTCCCGACTTGCCGATTCGGTGAGCGTGTCGGTGGCCGGATGACGAATTTCCAGCGTTACGAGGGCTACAGGGGCGTTGGGTTGGACATCAGCGGGATTCACGTCCGGAAGCATAGCCGCGAGCATAACCATGCGGGTGGCATTCAAACGGACCGCCCCAATTAGGTCGGTGGGTTGCCAGCTTCGCTCCGGTGCCCCCAGTAGGACTCGAACCTACGACCTGCGGATTAAAAGTCCGTAGCTCTACCAACTGAGCTATAGGGGCGGCGGAGACTCAGGATACTGTGTGCCCGGCTGGGCCTCGTTTGAGGATTAGGCCCGGGGTGACCTAAGCTGACTTGGCTCCCAACGGTGATCACGTTGCGAGTGCCCCGGAGAGATTCGGTTCTGGCCCCCTTCGTCTAGCGGCCTAGGACGCCGCCCTTTCAAGGCGGTAGCGCGGGTTCGAATCCCGTAGGGGGTACTTGCGACGCGGGCTACCGTGGAGCAGAGCAAGGCCCTGTGGCGCAGTTGGTTAGCGCGCCGCCCTGTCACGGCGGAGGTCGCGGGTTCGAGTCCCGTCAGGGTCGCCAGCACGGCGAGGCACACGCTGCCTGCCGGCTTCCGGCCAGGTAGCTCAGTCGGTACGAGCGTCCGCCTGAAAAGCGGAAGGTCGGCGGTTCGATCCCGCCCCTGGCCACCAGCGAAAGTCCTACGGACTCGGGAACGGCGTCCCGGTCAATATCGTGTCCGCCGACTCGACCAGCACGGTCAGCTCCAAACCGCCGGTCAGAGTGAGCAATCCGACGTTCGCGGCGATCGGATTGCCGACGGCGTTCACCAGTCCCTGCAACGGCTGGCCGTTGACCGCCTGCAGCACCCCGTCCAGGAACAGGTTGGCGTCGTAGGACGGCAGCGACACCAGCGCCGCGGTGGCGAGGTCTGCGGTCGGCAGCAGCGTCGCGTAGGCCGTCGAGAACGCGTTGGTCGCGGACCCGACGACCGCCGTGTTGGCCGACTCCAGGCCGAGCAGCAGATCCGATACCGACGGCGGCCCGGCGGGCAGGCTCAGGCCACCGGTCGCGGGCAGCAGGTCGGCCGGCGATGGCAGCTGCAGCGGACCCATTGTCGTCAGGTCCGCTGCCGCGGCGGCGATCCCCTGCGGTATGCCCTGCAGGATCGCGGGGCCCAGGGCCGCGGTGGCGCTCAGTGGCGGCAGGAACCCGAACGGGGTGGGCACATTGGCGGGGCCGGTGGAGTAGCCGAAATTCGGGTCGCCGTAGCCCCAGTTGACGATCGGTTTGAGCACCGGTTGGACCAGGTCCGCTATCGGGTTGCCGAGGAACGGAATGGCCCGGATCGGATCCAGCAATGGCAGATTCTGCGTCGGGATCAAGTAATACGTCGTCGTCGTCGGTCCTTGCGTTGGTAGGGCGATCGCCGAAGCCAGCTGCGCCGCCGTGACGCTGTCGTAGGTCGTGTGCACCGTCACCATGCCGGCCAGCGCGTTCAAATCGGAGACGATGTTGATCGGGTACCGCGGGAAATCCGCCCAGCCGTCGTATTCGAGGGTGTAACTCAAGGTGTTGAACGAATTGCTGGGCGCCGGTCCCAGCGTGGTGATGCCCAGACTCGGCAGGCTGAGCCCGGGGAAGCGCGCGTCCCAACCGCCGTTGGGATTCATCGAGTTGCCCAGCAGCACAAAGTTGATCGGCAGCGAACTCGGCGTCCCGGTGGGATCCAGCAATTGCATTTCCAATGACGCGATGTTGGCGCTCTGCGAATAGGCCACGATGTTTATCGCATTTCCGGCGGCGAGTTGCTGCTGAATCGCGTTGTTTAAGATTGTGACGCCCCGGGCAATTGCCACATCCGACGTCAGGTCTTTGATTCCACTGTCCGGGAATTCGCCGGCCGGCAGCGCAAGCGCCTGCACCAGGCCCGCCGGGAAATGGGGTTCGAGGTACTTCGCGACCACGTTGGCGACGAAGTCGGCCGGGGGTATCGGGGTTCCGCTGCCGTCCATGACCAACGTGACCAACCCGCCTGTCCCGCTACTGCCGAGCAACGGGGCGGTGAGCGCGCTCACATTCGCGGCCTCCGAGACCGTGTAGGCCTGACCTGCCGCGGTCAGCGACTGCGCGAACTGCTGATGCATCGCTGCCATCTGCGAAATGACCTGATGGCCGTCCTCGGCGAAGGCATTGAACAGGCCGGCAATCGCAGTCGAGACCTCGTCAGCGGCCGCCGACACCAGGCCCGTCGTAGCGCGTACCGCGGCAGCGCCGGCGTCGTGAACCGCCGTCCCGACGGCAGCCACTTCCGCTGCGGCCGAGGCCATTAACTGTGGTTGGGTCAGCACGTACGCCATGCAGCCATCCCTACCACCGCGGTAGGGACGTTGCGCAGAGCCGCGACCGGGCCCTCAGTCAATTCCCAGTTAGCGCAAAGAAATTGGACCGCTCTCAGCTGGCTACGGGGCTGGACCAGGTGGACCCGGAAGAATTGCCGTCCGTGCGGCGGACCCGAGTCCATGCCGAGCCGTGCGGAAAGGTCGTCGTGAATGGCGTCGCGGTGAAGGGCATTGCGTTGAAACCCTGATTGCCAGGAAATGCCTCATTCGGAGAGCAGAATGCACACAGTGCGGGACTCAGCGTGGGGTAACCGCACGCGGGGCAAACACAAGTTTTCACTGCTCCGGCTCCTGATAGGTGTTAAGTCGAACGCACCCCCCGACTACCCTCGGGTCCCACCCCCTAAACGCTTCTCTTGCAACGGTTGTTGTCGCCAAACTCGCCGCAGATGAGTGGTTACAAGACGCTTGGATCGGGGAACTCGCCCACCAGATGGTGTCCGATGGGGGCGCCGCGAGGATAGGAGCGAAAATGATCGGAACGATAGTTCTGGCGTTGGTCGTGGGCGCGATTATCGGTGTGGTAGCCCGTTTGGTCATGCCTGGCCGGCAGAGCATCGGCATGCTGATGACGGTATTGCTGGGTGCGTTGGGTGGCTTGCTCGGCTCCCTGATCACCAGCCACTTCGGCTACTCGAACGCCAACGGCGGAATCGCCTGGATCCCGTTCTTCGTCGGTGTGGGCGCCGCGGTTGTCCTGATCGCCCTCTACGAGGCGGTCACGGGACGTCGCACGCACACCCGGTTGACCCGCTAAGCGGCTAGAAATTACGAGCGTAACGCTGCGGCGAGAAATAAATCGCGCCGCGGCGTTACGCTCGTTTTTGTCTCAGCGTCGATATATGGGCAAATTCTTGCCGAGCTCGTCGAATAACGCCTGATTCAAATTGAAGGCGACCTTCACCTCGCCGACCGCCCGCTCGATTTGCTCGGCATCCAGCGCAAGGTTGTCCAACCGGATGCGGTATGCGTCCTTATAGGGCTTGGCGCGCATCGGGAATTGGTAGAACGCCAAGCCGGCGCCGTCCAGTTCGAAGGTGCGGTCCAGGATCTTGCCGACGGCCTGGCCGCCGGACAGATCGCCCAAGTACCGGGTGTAGTGGTGGGCCACCAACGCACCGCCCCACGAAGCACCGGCCAGTCGGTCGCAGTAGGACCGGGCAGCGGGTGAGTCCACCTCCCGCGCCGCTGCGGGCGCCCAGAAGTCCAGATCCGCATCGATGGCGCCCAACCGTTCCAGTGCAGGGTCATACACCGCGGCCACCAGTGGGTCGTCGCGCCGACTACGGACCGATGCCTCGAGCGCCTCGTAGATCGCGCGCAACCGCAGCAGGTAATCGGCATAGCCACGCCGGTTGACCCGGCCGGAAAGCAGTTCGGATACGAAGGGCGACCGCTCCGCGGCGTCATGCTCGACGGTCGAACCTTCCTTCATCGCCACGGAGAGAGGCTTGACGGCCTCAGTGGCGCTCTGCGACATCCTGCTCCCGTCGGTTGCTGCGGCGATTTTGCCTACTTGTCAGAACGATACGGACAAGTCGTCAGGCGCTGCATCTGTTCCCGGTGCTCGCCAATTCCGCCGCGCACCGCATGTGCGCCCAGCAGGGCGGCAAGTCCGCCCGTAAACTTCCGGGCATGGTTTTGCGGGGGCCCCGGGTCATGCGGACCCTAGTTGCCGGTGCGGGCAGGGCCGCGGCCGTCGTTGCTTGCTGCGCGACCGTCGCCGCCACCGCGTGTTCGCACAGCGGCCCGTCGGCCAACCCCACGCCTACGCCCGGCTCCCGGGCCGATGCCCTGATCGTCAGCGTGGACGAAGTCCGTCGGATCGCGAATTACGAGGAGCTGACGGCACATACCCACGCGGACCTGCGTCATCCGCCGCCCAGCGACCTCAACGCGCCCGCTCCTTGCCGGGCCGCCGGAATCAGCGACGTCACATTCGGCACCGGCTGGACGGAATTCCGCAGCGCGGGCTATCACGGGATCACCGACGACCTGAAACCGGGCGGGCCGGCCATGATCCAGACGGTCAGTCAGGCCGTCGCGGTGTACCCGGACTCCGCCACCGCGCGTGGCATCCTGCACCAGCTCGAGTCGTCGTTGCAGGACTGTGTCGCGTTGCACGACCCGAAGTTCGACTTCACTCTCGACCGGCCGGACTCCGCCACCGTCAGAATCAGCGCCAATGCGTGGAGCCACGTGTATCACGAGAAGTCGGCGGTGCTGATCAGCATCGGCGTGCTGGGGCTCGAACCGGCCGATCAGATCGCGAAGGCCATTCTGCAGACGGCCACCGACCGGCTCTGACAGACGCACCGTGGCGCTGGCGGCGTTCGGTCCGGTGAGCCGGGACAATGTCTGACGTGCGTCCTCGGCGGGTGGCCCGGCTCATCGTTCGGCTCACGATCGCGGCATGCCTGCTCGGCGCGTGCCACGCGACCCACGCGCCCCGGGCGGCGAAACCGCTCGCTACTGCGCTCTCGGTTCGGCCGGTGCTCACCACCTCCCCGTCGGGCCCAGGGGTGCCACCGGTCAGCGACGAAGCACGGGCGGCGGGCTTCGTCGACGTCCGCACCGTCGTTCCGGACGCGCTGATCGACCTGCGGTACGCGACGACGAACAACTTCACCAAGACGCAGCTCTATCCCGCCGACGCCCGCTGCCTGGTGCACCAATCCATGGCGCAGGGCCTCGTGGCGGCGGCGAACGCGTTGCGCCCCGACGGGCATGTGCTGGTCTTTTGGGACTGCTACCGGCCACACGACGTGCAGGTCAAGATGTTCCAGGTGGTGCCCAATCCGGCGTGGGTGGCCCGCCCCGGTCAGTACGCCCACAGCCACGAATCCGGCCGGTCGGTCGACGTGACCTATACGTCCGCGCAATCCCCTTGTCCCGCAGGGCAATTGGTCACCGGTATCTGCCTGGCCGAGATGGGCACCGACTTCGACGACTTCTCCGCGCGTGCCCACGCCTACGTGACGCAGGGGATCAGCGCCGCGGCCCAGGCCAACCGCAAACGCCTACGCGACGCGATGGGCTACGGGGGCCTGGCCGTCTATTCCGGCGAGTGGTGGCATTTCGATGGCCCCGGCGCGGGGGTCGACCGGCCGATCCTCAATGTGCCGGTCAACTGAGCGGGCTCACTAGGCTGCTTGCGTGAGCGACGAACCCCGAGCCGTCTACACCCACGGACATCACGAGTCGGTGCTCCGCGGCCACCGGCGACGCACGGCGCAAGATTCCGCCGGTTACCTGTTGCCGCAACTGCGACCGGGCTTGTCGGTGCTCGATATCGGTTGCGGCCCAGGCACAATCACCGCTGACCTGGCGGCTCTGGTGGCACCCGGAGAGGTGACCGCGGTCGAGGTCACCGACGACGCGCTGAACCTGGCGCGCGCCGAGGCGCAACGGCGCGAAGTGTCGAACATCTCGTTCGTCACCGCCGACGTGCACGCCCTCGAATTTCCCGACGACACGTTCGACGTCGTCCACGCCCACCAGGTGCTGCAGCACGTGGCCGATCCGGTCCAGGCGCTGCGGGAAATGCGGCGGGTATGTGTGCCGGGCGGCGTCGTCGCGGTGCGGGACGCCGATTACGCCGGGTTCATCTGGTACCCGCAGGTCGAGGCGCTGGATCGGTGGCTGCGGTTGTATACCGAGGCGGCACGCGCCAACGGCGGTGAGCCCGATGCCGGCCGGCGGCTCCTCTCCTGGGCCAGCCAAGCCGGGTTTGACGACATCACACCCACCGCCACCATGTGGTGCTACGCAACGGAGGAGACGCGCGACTGGTGGGGCGGCATGTGGGCCGATCGCATCCTGCATTCCGACCTGGCTCGCCAGTTGGAGCAGTCGGGACTGGCTACCAGAGCCGACCTCGAAGAGATCTCGTCGGGATGGCGGCAGTGGTCGGCGGCATCGGACGGCTGGTTTGCCATCCCGAACGGCGAAATACTCTGCCGCGCCTGACGCGTCAGCCGCCGTGCGCGACGATGGCGTTGCGCGCGTAGTCGGCGGCCTGATTGGCCATTCCGTTGTCGCGGTAGGTGCTGTGCGCGGCACGGTCGCGTCCGCCGGGAGAGCACACCGGATCACCGTCGACGCAGAGTTGCAGCGTCTTCGGTGCGTAGAGCGGACCGATGTTGATGGGCGGAGCGCTGCGGTCGACGAGGTGCAGGAACCAATCCGACGGCGGGGCGAACAACACCACCGCCGCGACCTTGGAAGCCACGGCCGGCGGCATCGGGCCGGTCACTCCGTCGGGCAGGGCGACGCCGTCGGGAACGGAGTCCGAAGTCGTGTATGCGGCGACGGCCGCGCCCTGGGAGTATCCGCCCAGCACGATCTTGGTATTCGGGCAGTTCGCGGCGGATGCCTCGACCTTCGAGCTGGCGTCGGCCACCCCGTCGACGGCCCGGTTGAAGTCCAGCGAGGCGGGGTAGTTGACCGGGTCGACGGCGATATTCTTGCCGGCCAGGCGGGCGTTGAGCGCATCGACGAAAGCCTGCCCGGTGGCGCCGACGCCGGGAGCCTCGAAGGTCCCACGGGCGAACACCACATCGACGTCCGGACAGCCGGGATCGGCGCCGGCGTGGGCGAGGACGGCGGCGGGCGGTGCCATCAGTGCCAGCAGGGCCAAGACGGCCGCGGCCAACAAAGGCGCCACCCGCGGAAACGACGGTGTGAGGGATCCGGTGCGGCGCAAGGTCGGCTCTTTTCGTCGATCAAATGAGGGGTCCGCCGATACGAACCTGTTGACGGGGAAATTTGTTCCGCGCGGTTTTGCACCGGGTGGCGAAGCGATCGTAATTCAGCAGACCGACGCGCGCACCGCGCCTGAATTACCACAGCGAACCTTGGACGCGGGTTTGTCAAAGGTGTTTGTGCACTTGACCGCTGGTGCGCGGTCAAGTGCCGGCGAACTCGCCCGACCTCGTTGTTGTAATCATCGTCACAATGTCGAAAGACCCAATGTCGCCGCCGCGCAAGCCAATCAATACCGGATCACGCGCCGCCGCCGGTGCCGTCGATCCGGTCGAGCCGATTGGCCGATTCGGCGCCATCGGTTATTCGGTCGGCCAGGCTCTCCAGGTCCATCCTTGCGATCACTTCATTCATGTCGAGACGCGCGATGATCGCGTCCAAATCCACGCGTGCCACGATGGCCTCGATGTCGACGCGGGCGATGATCGCGTTGATGTCGATGCGAGCCATCAGGGCGTCGATGTCGAGCCGCGAAATGATCTCGGCGATATCGAGGCGGGCGATGATGGCGTTGATATTGATCCGCCGCACGATGCGTTCCAGGCTGATGCTGTCACCCACGATCGTGTCGACCAGCCCGAAGAGTGCCCGCTCGGCCTCACGCCGCTGGCGACGTAGCAGCCCACTCACCTTCGGCAGGCTCCCGGCACTTCGACGCGGCAAGTCCTCAGTCATGGCGGCATTCTGCGGCAAAAGCGCCCCGGTGGATACCCCGTTTCGCCAGGTCAACACTATGGTATTGGCATTCTCTTTTTTTGCAAGTACGTTATGCACTGATGGATAACGCAGCCCAGACCCCGTCGGGCATACCGCTCGCGCCGGTGTATGGACCGGCCGACCTACGCAGCGAGCCACCACCGCCCGGGGAATTCCCGTTCACCAGGGGCAACTTCGCCTCGGGATACCGCGGCAAGTTGTGGACCTTCCGGCAGTACTCCGGCTTCGGCACGGCGGAGGAGTCCAATCGCCGCTACCGCTACCTGCTCGAGCAGGGCGGTACCGGCCTGTCGGTCGCGCTCGACCTGCCGACCCAATGCGGATACGACTCGGACGACCCCGATTTCGGCGAAGAAGTCGGTCGCGTCGGCGTCGCGGTGGACACGCTGGCCGACTTCGAGATCCTGTTCGACGGCATCCCCCTGGACAAGCTGAGTACCAGCATGACCATCAACGGCACCGCGGCGATTCTGCTGGCGTTCTACGTCGCGGCGGCCGAACGCAAAGGGATTCCGCGCGCCAAGCTCACCGGCACCATCCAGAACGACATCCTCAAGGAATACGCATCCCGGGGAACCTGGATCTGGCCGCCCGAACCGTCACTGCGACTGATCGCCGACACGATCGAGTTCTGCGCGGCCGAAGTGCCGAGGTTCAACGCGATCTCGGTGGCGGGGGCGCACTTTCGGGATGCGGGCGCCACGGCGGTGCAGGAGATGGCGTTCACCCTGGCCGACGGTGTCACCTATTGCGACACGGTCGTCGAACGCGGCCGGATGACCATCGACGAATTCGCGCCGCAGATCTCCTTCTTCTTCTACACGCACGGCGACTTTTTCGAGGAGGTCGCCAAATACCGTGCGGGACGGCGTCGTTGGGCCACCATCGTGCGAGAGCGCTACGGCTCCACCAAGGACAAGGCGTCGATGTTCCGGTTCGGCTGTGTGTGCGGCGGCGCGTCGCTGTATGCGCCACAGGCGCAGAACAACGTGGTGCGGGTGGCCTACGAGGCGATGGCGGCGGTCCTGGGCGGCGTGCAGTCGATGTTCACCGCGGCCTGGGACGAGCCGTTCGCGCTGCCCACCGAGGAATCCACCACGCTGGCGTTGCGCACCCAGCAGATCCTCGCCTATGAAACCGGCGTGACGCAGGTCGCCGATCCGTTGGGCGGTTCCTACTTCGTCGAGGCGCTCACCGACGCCACCGAGGCCCGCATCATCGAGATCATGGCCGACCTCGAGCAGCACGGCGGCATGGTCAGCGCGATCGAGGACGGCTACCTGCAGGGCCTGATCGCCGACGAGGCGTACCGGGTCCATCAGGACATCGAGTCGGGCAACCGCCCGGTCGTGGGGGTCAACAGGTTCGTCTCGCAAGAGCCCGAACCCGATGTCGTCACCTACGAACTCGACGCCGAGGGACGCGATCTGCAACTGAAGCGCCTTTCCAAGGTCAAAGCCGAAAGAGACAGCACCGCAGTGGAATCCGCGCTCGCCGCGCTGTCGCGCAGCGCCGAGGGGACCGACAACCTGATGCACAAGCTGATCGACTGCGCCAACGCCTACTGCACGGTCGGGGAAATGGTCTCCGCGCTCAAGGCGGTCTGGGGCGAGTTCCAGCAGCCGGTGGTGTTCTAGATGGCGCCGCGCATCCTGGTCGCCAAGCCGGGCCTGGACGGGCATGACCGTGGCGCCAAGATCGTCGCCCGCACCCTGCGGGACGCCGGCTTCGAGGTCATCTACACGGGCATTCGTCAGCGCATCGAGGACATCGCGTCGATCGCGGTGCAGGAAGACGTCGCCGTGGTCGGGCTGAGCATCCTGTCCGGCGCGCACCTGACGCTCACGGCGCGCACCATCGAGGCGCTGCGCAAGGCCGACGCCGGCGATATCGCCGTGGTCGTCGGCGGCACCATCCCGCACGCCGACGTACCCAAGCTGCTTTCGGCCGGCGCGGCGGCGGTGTTCCCCACCGGGACTTCGTTGGACACCCTGGTGCGGGACATCCGCGCGCTGACCGGCACACCCGAACCCGACCAGGAGGCGCCGTGCGCGTCGGAGTGATGATCGGCGCCGAGCGTGGCGACATGGCCCGCAAGGTGTCCAAACTGGCCGCCGACATCGAATGGGCCGAAGCCGCCGGCCTGGATACGGCGTGGATGCCGCAGGTCCCCGACGATTTCGACTGCCTGACCATGGTGTCGCTGATGGCCGCCCACAGCAGCCGCATCGAACTGGGCACCGCGGTGGTGCCGTTGCAGGCTCAGCACCCCATTGCCCTTGCCCGCCAAGCGCTTTCGACGCACGCGGTGGCCCGGGGGAGGTTGGCGCTGGGGGTCGGGCCGTCGCATCATTGGATCATTCGCGACATGCTGGGGTTGCCGTATGAGAAGCCCGCCGCCTACACCCGTGACTACCTGCAGGTGCTCAACGCCGCCATCGCGGGGCCGGGACCGGTTGACGTCGAGAACGATTCGTTCACGGTGCACAATCCGACCGTGCTGGCCGCAGACCCCCCGATGCCGGTACTGGTCGCCGCGCTCGGGCCGGTGATGCTGCAAATTGCCGGTGAACTGGCCGACGGCACCGTGTTGTGGATGGCCGACGAGCGCGCTATCGGTGAGCACATAGCGCCGAAGATCACCAAGGCCGCGGCCGACGCGGGCCGGCCCGCACCGCGGATCGTTGCCGGTATCCCGGTATGTCTCTGTGCGCCTTCGGAAGTCGACGCGGCCAAGGAGCGCGCCAACCGGATCCTGGGTGAGGCCGAGGTGTCGCCCAATTACCAGCGGCTGCTCGAACGCGGCGACGCGCGCGACGTCGGGGATCTGTGTGCCGCCGGTGACGAGGCGGGAATCCTGGCCCGGATGCGCTCCTTCGCCGACGCCGGTGTCACCGACCTGTCGGTGCGCCTGTTGCCCATCGGCGACAGCCGCGACGAACTGATCGCCTCCAAGCGCCGCACTCGCGAGATGATCGCCGAGCTGGCTGCGGAGTTGCGGTGAGCAGACGCAAAAGCACCGACACGCACGGCGTGTCGGGCGCTTTCACGTCTGGTCGCGAGGGGCACGGCGAGGGGCCGCTCGTCGGTATTCGGATTCTGGAAGTCGGCACCATGCTGGCCGGCCCGTACGCCACCATGCTGCTCGCCGACCTCGGCGCCGAGGTCACCAAGATCGAACCGGCCGGCGGCGAGATATCGCGTGGCGTCGGCGACAGCTACTTCGCCAGTCTCAACCGCAACAAGTCCAGCCGTTGCCTGGACCTCAATAGCGAAGCGGGACAACAGCAACTGGGCGAACTCGTCGCGCAGTCACATGCGCTGCTGGTCAACCTGAAGCCGTCGGCGATCCGGCGCCTCGGACTCACCTACGACGCGCTGCGCCGGCACAACGAGAAGATCGTCTGCGTGGCGATCACCGGGTTCGGCCTCGACGGCGGTGACGACCCGGCCTTCGACTATGTCGTGCAGGCCGGGGTCGGCATCGCCGCCCTGACCGGAGACCCGGACGGACCGCCCACCCTGCCCGGTTACTCCTCGGCCGACAATTCCACCGGAATGGCCGCAGCGCTGGGGCTGTTGGCCAAGATCGTCTCGGGCAGCGGGGGACAGGTGGACGTCTCGTTGCGTGACGTGATGTTCTCCCAGCTGAACTACCACGCCGCCGCGTACCTCAACGACGGCACCGAGCCGCAGCGTCGGCCCTATGGTGCGCACTCGTATTACGTTCCCGCGCAACTGTTCCCGACCGCCGACGGATACCTGGCGCTGTTCATCACCCACGACGGATTCTGGAAGTCGTTCGCGACCGAGGCGGGTATCGGCGGATTCGAGACGATGGCCGAGCGGGTGAGCCGCCGTGACGAGGTCCTGGCCGTTGTGACCGCGATGCTGGCCACCGATACCGCCGCCGGCTGGGAACGACGGCTGCGTCCGCTCGGAGTCCCCGCGGCCGCGGTGCGCACGCTGCCCGAGGCGCTCAAAGCAACGCCGGAAGTGGTGGTGTCCGCCGGGGATATGCGCTTGGTGGGCAGCCCTATTCACATCTCCGGCTATCAGCCCGACTACCTGCCGCCGCCCAAGCTGGGCGAGGGGGCTCAGGGCGCGTAGTCGGTGACGACCTCGAGCAGCCGCGGTATCGGCGGCGGGTCGAGCTGGAGCGCATCGGACATGGTCAGCTTGGCACGGCTCATGGCCTGCAGGATCGCCGCCAGGTCGTCGCCCTCGATCTCATACAGCGCGATGTAGGGTCCCTGCCCGTCGACCGGCCGCAGCCGGCGAGCCGAGACGATGCCGTCGACCGCGACCAGTTCGGACAGATGGATCTCGTCGTACCAGGTGTTGTATTCCTGTTCGCGGTCGGGCGAACTCGGATAGGTCTCGACGTAGATGATGCCCTTTGCCATGCCCGCGGCCTTTCTGGTGACTACTCGTACTGCACGGTGATGGGTGTGGTGTCCGGTATGCCTTGGCACGTCAGTATGTAGCCGTCGTCGACCTCGTCGTCATCGAGCGCGTCGTTGATCCGCATGGTCGCGGTGCCTTCGATGAGCCGGGCCATGCACGTGCCGCAGTTGCCGGCCTCGCAGTTGAACGGGGGGTCCAGCCCAGCCCGGCGCGCGCTTTGCAGCAGTGTCTCGCCAGGGACCAGCGGCACCGTAACTTTCTTGCGCTCGAGGTGGATGGTTACCGTGCCGGGCTCGGTCATGACCGCCTATCTGGGACTAGTTGCGTTCTTCACTATAGAGAATACTATTCTCACAGGACGATAGGATCTTCTCAAGCCTGTCCTACCGGAAGGACCGAAACGTGAGCGAGCCGGCCGCGCTCGTGTTCGAGGATCGGCAATTCAGCCTGCCTCAACTCGCTACGTTGACCGACGGATTGGCCGCCAGCCTGCACAAACGAGGGGTCGGCCCGGGGCACCGCGTCGCGGTGATGGCGTCCAATCGACCGGAGTTCGTGGCTGTGGTGCAGGCGCTGTGGCGGCTGGGTGCCGCAGCGGTCCTGCTCAGCCCGGCCTGGAAACGAAGCGAGGTCGAGCACGCGTTGGCGCTGACAGACCCCGCTGACGCGGTCGGCGATCATCCGGTGCTGGCGCAACTGATGCCGATGCTGCACCTGGACGAGCCGGATGAGCCCGCCGTGGCCGGGCAACCCGCGACCGCCACCGCACGGCCCGATGACGACGCGGTCCTGGTGTTCAGTTCCGGCACCACGGGGCTACCGAAGGCGGTTCGGCACACCCACGCGTCGCTGACCGCGGCGGTGCGGCATTGGCGCGATGCGCTGCGGCTCACCGAACGCGACCGCATCCAGATCGCCACCCCACCGTCGCACATCCTGGGCCTGCTCAACATCCTCACCGCGTTGCGTACCGGGGCATGGCTGCGGCTGCACCCACGTTTCGACATCGACCGGATGCTGCGCCACATCGAAACCGACCGCATCACAGTCGAAATGGCCGTCGCGCCGATTGCGTTGGCCATCGCCTCGCATCCCCGGCTCGAGTCGTACGACCTGTCGTCCCTGCGGTACATCATGTGGGGAGCCACCCCCGTGACCGCCAGCATCGCCGAGACGGTGACCCGGCGCACCGGCATCGGGTGGGTGCCTGCCTACGGAACCACCGAACTTCCCGTGATCACCTGCAACCCGCTGGGCGGGGCGCGGCTGGATTCGGTGGGCCGCGCGGTGCCCGGCGTCGAATTGCGGGTGGTCTCGCTGCAGACGGGCGAGCAGGTGGGTCCGGGCGAAGTCGGTGAAATCCAGGCGCGGTCGGATTCGCTGATGGCCGGTTATCTGCCCCACGCGGCCACGGCCGGCGCGCTCTGTGCCGGCTGGTACCGCACCGGGGACGTCGGGTGGATCGACGCAGGCGGCTGGTTGCGGATCACCGATCGACTCAAGGAGATGATCAAGGTGCGGGGGTTCCAGGTGGCCCCCGCCGAGATCGAGACCGTCCTGCACGCTCATCCGGCGGTCCAGGACTGCGCGGTCTTCGGAGTGCCCGACGGCCTCAACGGGGAAGCCGTCGTTGCCGCCGTTGCCGCCCACAACGCCTGCCAAACAACCGAATTCGCCGCCGAGCTGACCGCTCGGGTGGAAGCGCAACTGGCGTCCTACAAACGTCTGAGCCGGGTGGTGTTCGTCCCGGAAATTCCTCGCCTGCCGTCAGGCAAGGTGCTGCGCAGAGTGCTCAAGGAGAGCTATGGATGTACGTCTGACCGCTGAACAACAGCAATTGCGCGACGCCGCAGCCAAGCTGGCCGACGACCTCGGCCCGGCGGCGGTGCAGGATCTGGCCGACCAAAGCCGGATCACCCGGCTGGACAAGCAGATCGGTATAACCGGTTGGCGGTCGCTGCGCTCCGATGAGGCCTCGGGAGTCGAAGTGGCCATCGTCGCAGAGGAATTCGGTCGCCGGCTGGTCGACGCGCCATTCCTGGGCCCGGTGCTGGCCGACGATCTGGCGCGCCACCTCGACGGCGAGATCGACTCCGCCACAATCGCCGTGGACGATCTGGCCGTCGACGCCCGCGGTTACCGAAGAGCCCTGCTGTTGGCCGGCACCACGGTGTCAGCCGACGACATCGCAGGCGACGGTGGCGGCGCGGACCTCACCCGGGTCTGCGCGACGCTGTCCGGATCGCCCGCCCGACTGGGCGAGATCCCCGCCGCGGCCGCCGGCCGCTGGGTGGCCCTCGCCCTGGTCGGCACGACCGCGGACCTCGTCGGGTCGGCGCGCGGCGCACACGCGGTCGCCTGCGACTACGCGAAAATCCGTGAGCAGTACGGCAAATCGATCGGGTCCTATCAAGCCGTGGCACACCTGCTGGCCGAGAGCCTGGCCCTGATCGAGGGATCGGTGAGCGTCTTGCGGCATGCCGCGTGGGCGGTGGACGAACTCGATCCGGCCGAAGCCATCCAGGCGGCCCGGGTGGCGAAGGTCTACTGTGCCCGTGCCGCCCGAACCGTGTGCGAGACCGCGATTCAGGTGCACGGCGGCATCGGCAACACCTGGGAATGCCTGGTGCACGTGTACTTGCGCCGGGCGCTCACGTCCACCGAGCTGTGGCCGGTCAGCCTGAAGGAGGTCGCTCGTGGACTTTCGTGACTCTGCCCAGGAAGCCGAGTTCCGGGACCGGCTCCGGTCCTGGTTGTCCGTGCACGCCAAGGAATTCGGCGGATCGGGCGATGAATACTGGGCCCGTCAGGCGCAATGGCATCGAGCCCTGTACGAAGAGGGATTCTTCGGGCTGTCCTGGCCGCGTGAGTACGGCGGCCAAGAGCTGCCGCCGGTGTACGACGTGATCGTCGACGAGGAATTGGCCCGGGCCGGCGCACCGCCGCGGCCCAGCGTCGGCTATCTGGTCTTCGGGATCGGCCGGCACGGCAGCGACGCGCTGCGGCAACGGTTTTTGCCCGGCATCATCAACGGCACCGAGCGCTGGTGCCAGGGTTTCAGCGAACCGGGCGCCGGGTCGGACCTGGCCTCGCTGACCACTACCGCCACCAAAGACGGCGACAACTACGTCATCCACGGGCACAAGATCTGGACCAGTTATTCCGACGTCGCCGACTGGTGCCTGCTGCTGGCCCGTACCGATCCGGAGGCCAAACGGCACCGCGGCCTCTCGGCGTTCGTCCTCGCGATGAAACAGCCTGGTGTGCAACAGCGTCCGCTGCGCATGATCAACGGTGTCACCAACGAATTCGGTCAGGTGTTCTTCGACGGCGCCACGGTGCCGGCCGATCGCATGGTGGGTGCGCCGGGCGACGGCGGGGCCGGCGCCATGACCGTGGTCGGGCACGAACGCGAACCATCCACACTGGGTTACGCGGCGCGCTACAACAAGCTGGTTCGGGAGTTGGTGGCGCGCAGCGACGGCGAGGTGGACGACGACGTGGCATGGGCGGCGGTCGAAGCGCAGATGCTGACGCACCACGTGCGGCGCCGGCTGTCCGAACAACTCGACGGGGTGTCGCACGGCCCGGAGGGCTCGCTGGACAAACTACTGATGACCTGGGTGGAACAATCCGTGGGGCACGCCGCGCTGGCGGTCGGCGGCACCCGCGACCCGGACCTGCTCAGCGCCTACCTGTACAGCCGCGCGCAGAGCGTGATGGGCGGGACATCGCAAATACAGAAGAACATCATCGCCGCACGAATCCTGGGATTGGGAGTCTGAATGTATGACATGCCAAGCGAAATCGACGTCCGCGCCGACGGCGCGCTGCGCATCATCACGCTCAACCGTCCCGACGACCTGAACGCCGTCAACGACAATCTGCACGTCGGGCTCGCCCGGTTGTGGCAGCGGCTCACCGACGATGCCTCGGCCCGTGCCGCGGTGATCACCGGCAGCGGCAAAGCATTCTCCGCCGGCGGCGATTTCGCGTATCTCGCCGAGCTGGCCGAGGATGCCGAGTTGCGTGCCAAGACCATTCGCGACGGGCGGGAGATCGTGCTGGGCATGGCCCGGTGCCGGATTCCGGTGATCGCGGCCGTCAACGGGCCCGCGGTCGGACTCGGCTGCAGTCTGGTGGCGCTCAGCGACCTGGTGTTCATCGCCCCCGACGCGTTCCTCGCCGATCCGCACGTACAGGTGGGGCTGGTCGCCGCCGATGGCGGACCACTGACCTGGCCGCTGCACATCAGCCTGCTGCTGGCCAAGGAATATGCGCTCACCGGCACCAGAATCCGTGCCGAGCGGGCCGTCGAACTCGGCCTGGCCAACCACGTGGTCGACGATCCGGTCGCCGAAGCCATCGCCTGCGCGAAGCGCATCATGGAGCTTCCGCAGCAGGCGGTGGAAAGCACCAAGCGGGTGCTCAACATCCATCTGGAGCGCGCCGTGCTCGCCAGCCTGGACTACGCACTGTCCGCCGAGCATCAGTCGTTCGTGACCGAGGACTTCCGCTCGATCGTCAGCAAGCTCAACGCCGGCAAGAACTGAACGGCCGCGGATCGGGGCCGCGAGCCAAACCACACTGCGAATTCAAGGTCGCGATATCGCAGTGTGGTTCGGCTCGTGAGCAGATCTAGCCCAGCGACACCAGATCCGCGACGGAATCGCGGGGCAGGTCGTCACTGCTGACCGCGGTGATCACGGCTTCGGTGAGCTCGATCGCGCCGCCGTGGTTGTCGAGAAAGGCGGTGTCGGCGGCGTCCCGCCCGGTGGCGATCCGCACCATCGTCTGTCGCGGCGCCAAACAGGTCGCATCCACCACCCGCCAGTGTCCGTCAACCAGCGCTTCGGCCACCGCATGGAAATCCATCGGCTGACAACCGGGTGCATACACCGCGACCAACCGGGCGGGAACATTGACCGCTCGCAGCAGCGCGACCACCAGGTGCGCGTAGTCGCGGCACACGCCGGCGCCGGCCAGCAGCGTGTCCGTGGCCCCATCGATCGGATCACTGGACCCCGGAACGTATTTCAGCCGCGTCCCCACCCAGGACGACACCTTCTCCAGTAGGGTCACCGAGTTGGTGTACTGGCCGAACTCGGTGGCGGCGAAGCCGAAGAACTTGTCCGATTCGGCGTACCGGCTGGGGCGCAGATACGTCGAGATGTCGATGTCGTCGACCGGTAGCGGGTCCGCCGTGCCCACGACGGTGGCCTCGTAGTTGACCCGCAGTTCACCACCCCCGACGTCCGCGGTGTGAATCCGGGTGCCGTGCTGCCCGCTGATCTCCTTTAACGAGATCGGCGTGCCGTCCAAAGTGGCAGTCAATGACTCGCTCACTTCCAGCCCCGGCAGGGTTGCGGCGGCGATCTGAAACTCCAGCGACGTCGGATCGGTCACGTTGACCCCCAGGCTCGCCCCGACCTCACGCTTCATCGACGCGCCCCCTTTGTTCCGAATTCGTCGTAGCTTCATCGTGTGCAGCCAATCACGCTGCGTCTATACCCGCATCTCGTGGCTGGTCAACCAACGTCGTGCCAGCGAAGAAATTCCCGCATCACCGTGTCGAATTTCTGCGGCTCTTCGATGAACGGCAGGTGGGCGCTGTGCTCGAACAACTCGAACCGCGAGCCGTCGATGGTTTCGTGCATCTCCCGCATATCGTCCGGGGAACATTCGTCGAACCGGCCCGCAAGCAACAAAGTGGGCAGCGCGATCTCACGCAGCCGATCGCGCACATCCCAGTCCCGGATGGTCCCGACGATATGAAAGTCGCTGGGGCCGAACATCGTTTCGAAGATCTCGGTTCCCATGTTCTGGAATGCCCGATAGAGATCGTCGGGCCAGGGGCGTGCGCGGCACAGGAACGTCTCGTTCCAGGTCATGATCGCGTCCTGGTATTCCGCGGCGCCTGTAGTACCGGCCGCCTCGTGACGGTCGATCGCGTCCTGCGTCGCCGCGTCCAACTGCGACTTCAGCCGCGTCACGTGCTCGGCGAACCGGGGTATCGAGGCGGTGCTGTTGGAGATGGTCAGGCTGACCGCACCGGAGGGCATGTCGAGTACGTACTGCTGGGCCAGCATGCCGCCCCACGAGTTGCCGAAGATGTGGAAAGCGTCCAACCCCAGGGCCCGGATGACGGCGTCCATCTCGGCCACCGAACGCTCCATCGTCCATAAGGAGCGGTCGGCTGGTCGGTCGGAATTGCCGCAGCCCAACTGATCCCAGAACACGACGGGCCGCTCGTCGGCCAGGCGCTCGAGGGAACTGAGGTAGTAGTGCGGCAGCCCCGGCCCGCCGTGCACCACGAGCAGCGGCAACCCCGGCGTTCCCGGGCTCGTCGGGCCCACCCGCCTGAACCAGACCGTGCCGCCGGGCACCTCTATCGTGCTCACCCGACACTTCCTTGCAACTCAGACTCTCGCGATGAGAGAATAGTGTTCTCGTTTCTTGGCTTGCTGAACTGGAGATAGCCCGTGCCCGACGACGTCATCCTAGGTGAGGACACCTCGACGGTCGTCGAGGTCGCCGCCGCCTAGCGTCACCGATGGACGTCTCCGAGCTGATTTCCCGAGCGCGCAGCGGCTCGCCGCGGGCCGCGGGCCGGTTGCTGAGCCTGGTCGAGAGCGACCGTCGCGACGAGGTGCTGGCCGTTATCGGACCGTCCACCGATGTGCGGGTCATCGGTATCACCGGTCCGCCGGGAGCCGGCAAGTCGACGACGATCGCCGCGCTGGTCGGCGCGTACCGGGAGCAGGGCCGGCGGGTGGCCGTATTGGCCGTGGACCCCTCGTCACCGTTCAGCGGGGGAGCATTGCTGGGCGATCGCATCCGAATGACCGCGCACATCAACGACTCTGACGTCCTGATCCGCTCGGTGGCCAGCCGCGGACATCTCGGCGGCCTGGCGGCGGCCGTGCCGGCAGCCATCCGGTTGGTCGGTGCCATCGGATACCACGTGGTCCTGCTGGAAACCGTCGGGGTGGGCCAGTCCGAAATCGAGATCGCGGCCGTCGCCGATCCGACGGTCGTAATCCTCAATCCCGGGGCGGGCGACGCGGTGCAGGCCGCGAAGGCGGGCCTGCTCGAAGTCGCCGACGTCGTCGTGGTCAACAAGGCCGACCGCGACGGCGCCGAGCAGACGGTGCGGGATCTGCGGGCGGAAACGGCCGCCCCGATCGTGAGTCTCGTCGCCGCCCGCGGCGACGGCGTGCCGGAGCTGGTGGCCGCGATCGACGCCCATCATCGCGCCGACAGCCGCGCCCGCCGGTTGGCCCGGGCGCGAGCACAGATCCTGTCGCTGGCCCAGACTTTGCTGCGCAACCGGACAGACCTCGACCGGCTCGCCGAGGCGGTGGTGGACGGACGCGACGACCCCTATACGGCGGCCGCCCGGTTGTTATCGCCTGCGCCGCAACAAGACTGAGCGGCAACTAATTGAGCAGGCCCTGGCGCATCGCTTCGGCGACAGCGGCGGCGCGGTCACTGACGCCGAGCTTCTCGTAGAGACGCTGCACATGGGTCTTGACCGTGGAGGGTGCCACATAGAGCTCGCCGGCGATCGCCGGAATGCTCTGGCCCTGCGCGATACGGTTGAGCACCTCGCGTTCGCGCGCGCTGAGCACCGGAGCGCTGGGTGCGGCGCGCTGGCGGATCTCGCCGGCCAGACCGCCGACCAGTGCGGGCGCCACCACGTCACGGCCCTCGGCGCAATCGAGTACCGCTTTGACGATCTCGGTGCGAGTCGAATCCTTCAACAGGAATCCGGCGGCGCCCTGCTGCAGAGCCTGGTACACGATCGCCGACTCGTCGTGCGCGGAAATCAGCAATACCCGGGTCGGTAAATCGTTGCTACGCACCGCCGCCGCCACCTGCGCGCCGTCCATCTTCGGCATGCGGTAGTCCAGCAGGGCGACGTCCGGCAAATGCTCCTTGATCAACTCGAGGGCGGCCGAGCCGTCATCCGCCTCGCCGACGACGTTCACCGAACCGCTCAGCGAAAGCGCGCGCACGACACCCTCGCGAAACAGCGGGTGATCATCGCCGACCACCACCCGCACTTTCTCAGGCGTCCCCGCGCCGACCATGGCGAAAGTGTAGCGGCTGCCGGCAAAGGCTCACCGGATCCGATGAGTACGGTGGTTCCGTGGCGACCAGTGACGTCGAACTGGACCGGGTGCGCCGGGTGCACCAGCTACGGTCCTACCGAATAGCCTCGGTACTCCGGATCGGCGTCGCGGGACTCATGATCGCGGCCATGCTCATCGGCACTCGGCAATCCGAATGGGCGCAGCAAAGCATTTTGATCGGCGCCTACGCGTTCACCGCGGTCTGTTCGTTGGTGCTGGCATACGGCCCGTCGCGCCGACGGATCGGCATGGGCTCACTGGACGAGATGCGCCGGCTGGAGCCGTTCGCCTTCACCGCGATCGACGTGGTGGCGCTGACGGGATACCAATTGCTGTCCACCGACGGCATTTATCCCCTGCTGATCATGACGCTGCTGCCGGTGCTGGTCGGCCTTGACGTCTCCACGAAGCGGGCCGCGGTGGTGCTGGCCTTCACCCTGGTCGGTTTTGCGCTCGCGGTCGTCCAGGACCCGGTGATGGTCCGCACGATCGGCTGGCCCGAGGCCGTCTTCCGGTTCGCGTTGTATGCGTTTTTGTGCGGCACCGCGCTGGTGGTGGTGCGCATCGAGGAGCGGCACGCACGGTCCATCGCCGGGTTGAGCGCGTTGCGCGAGGAGTTGCTGGCGCAGACGATGACGGCATCGGAGGAGTTGCAGCGCCGGATCTCCGAATCCATACATGACGGAGCCCTGCAAGACGTGCTGGTCGCCCGCCAGGAGCTGATCGAATTGCAGAGCGACGACCCCGACGACGAGCGGGTGAACCGCGCGCTGGCGGGGTTGCAGAGCGCCTCGGAACGGTTGCGCCAGGCCACTTTCGAGCTGCATCCTGCGGTTCTCGAGCAGGTCGGGCTGGGTGCCGCGGTGCAGCAGTTGGCCGGTTTCACCGCCGCCCGCTCGAGCATCGAAATCATCACCGACATCGACTATCCGATCCGCGATGACATCGATCCGATCGTGTTCGGCGTGGTCCGCGAGTTGTTGTCCAATGTGGTGCGTCACGCCCGTGCCGAACACGCATCGGTCAGCCTGCGGATCAACGGTGCGAGTTGTGTGCTGGACGTGGCAGACGATGGTGTGGGGGTCAACGACGACACGATGGCGCGACGGCTGGGCGAGGGGCACATCGGACTCGCCTCGCACCGCGCCCGCGTCGACGCCGCCGGCGGCACCTTCCTCTTCCTCCCCACCCCGGCCGGCACACACGTGCGCGTGCAGTTGCCGGTCAGGGTTTGACGGACTCGCCGGTGGCCGCCGCGTAGCCGGCCCGGTATCCGAATACCATTGCCGGGCCGATGGTTCCGCCGGCGCCGCCGTATGCGCGGCCGGTGGCCCCGGCCATCGCGTTGCCCGCGGCGAACAGCCCGGCGATGGGTTGACCGTTGACATGCAGCACCCGGCCGTCGCGGTCGGTCCGCGGGCCGCCCTTGGTGCCCATTGCGCCGATGTGGACCGGCACCGCGTAGTAGGGGGCGGTGTCGATGGGTCCCAACGTCTTTCCGGCCAGGGTGGTCGCGCGGTCGTCGCCCCAGTAGCCGTCATAGGCACTGGAGCCGCGACCGAACTCGGGATCGGCGCCCGCGGCGACATTGCGGTTCCACTGCGCGACGGTGCGGGCCAGGCCGGCCGCGTCGATGCCCGTCTTCACGGCCAGCTCGGCGAGGTCGGCCGACTCGCAGAACCAGTCCGGCACCGGTTCACCCGGCGCGGTGCCGAGAAATCCGTAGTTGCGCAGATGAATTGCATCGAACACCATCCAGCCGCGGTCGTTGACGTAGCCGCCGCGCGGATCAAGATAGTGGAAGGCGCCGGCCATCGAGTTGTAGTCGCATGCCTCGTTGACGAACCGCCGGCCGGCCTGATTGACGATGATGCTGCGCGGACGGGTCCGTTCCAGCCGCACACTGCGGCTGCGCTGCCTGCCCTCAATGGTGTCGTTCGGGATCCGCACGATCGGCACCCACCACGCCTCGCCCATGTTCGCCAGGTCCGCACCCAGCGCCATCGCCATGCGCAACCCGTCGCCGGTGTTGTTGGGCGGCGACACGGCGCCGTGCATGGGCCCACGCAGAAAAGCTTGCACCAGAACGGGATCCCATTCGAATCCGCCGGTGCCCAGGATGACCCCGCGGCGCGCGCGGACGTTCATGCCCGCCTCGGGCCCGGCAATCCGGACTCCCGCGACACCCTCGGAGTCGACGATGATTTCGGCGGCGCGCGAGTTGGTGCAGGGCGTCACCCCCAGGTCCAGCAGACCCTTCAGCAGGCCGGCGATCAGCGCCGTGCCGGCGACACAGAGGTCTCCGGCGCGCTCCACCTCGGCGTGCAGCCGGGCCCGGGTTTCCGCGTCGAATCCGACGTTGGACCAGTCGGCCGGGAACGCGGTGATGCGGGTGGCCCACTCACCGAGCCGGCCGAGGTCGAACGGCGCCGCACTCAGCGATCGACCTCCGGTTGGCTGCCCGCCTGGCAACTCGGGCTGGTAGTCGGGGAAACCGGTGGCCACTTCGAACCGCAAGCCGCTGTGGTCCTCGACGAAGTCGAGCATCGACGGGCCGGTCCGCACGAAGGTGTCCACGAGTGCGTCGTCCATCGAGCCGAACGACTGCGCGCGCAGATACTGCAAGGCGTCCTCAACCGTCAATGCCCGGTCTGGACAACGGTTGTGGGCCGGGATCCAAGCGATGCCACCGGAGACGGCGGTGGTTCCGCCGACCGTTCCAGCCTTTTCGTACACCTGGACCGTGGCGCCGGTGGCCGCCGCGGTGAGCGCGGCCGTCAGGCCGGCGGCACCGCTACCGAGCACCACGACGTCGTATTCCTGATCCCAGTCGGTCAAAGGCATGGTCCTTTCAGCTCAAGACCGCGGACAACCGCTCTGCGGCCCGGATGACGGCCTCCTTGCCACGCATCACCACGTCTTCCCGATGCGAGATCAGGTTGATGCACGTCGGCGGCGAGGGCGCCGGGCGATGCACCGGCACCGCGAGGCCATAGGTGTTCGGTTCGATTTCACCGTGTGTGGTGATCCAGCCGCGCTGGCGCGCTTCGGTGACCAGGTCGCGCTCGGCCGGCCGCGGGGGCATGCTCGCCAGCAGCGCGATCCCGGCCGCACCACGATCCAGCGGGTAGCGGCTGCCCTCGTGGAAGGCGAGTTGGTAGGCGACCTGAGTCGGCACGATCACCGCGATCGCGACCTGTTCCTCGCCCTCGGCCACCAGCAACGACACGGTGGTGCCCAGCTCGTCGGTCAGCGCCCGCAGCGTCGGCAGGCAGAGTTGGCGCACGTTGCGGTCGAACGATGCGCCCAGCGTGGCGAGCCCGGCGGCCGGCCGATAGCGGCCGTCCTCACCCTTGGATACCAAGCGGAATTGGGCCAGCGTCGTCAGCAGCCGGTACGCAATGGTGCGGTGCACGCCCACCTGGTCAGCGACTTCCTGCATGGTGAGCCCGGTCGAGGAGGCCGCGACCAACTGCAGCGCGGTGAGTCCCCTGGCCAGCGTCTGCGAACCCGTCACGGTCTTGACAGACCCTCGGGCGAGAGCCAAGCTCTATATATAACGCACATCAATGTGCGATATTAGCACACGTGATGTCCCAAAACGAGAACCGGATTTCCGGCGAGAAGGAACCGTGACGGAGTTCGAGAGCGTCTGGAGCGACCTGCAGGGCGTTGAGTTTTCCCAGGGCTACCTCAACGCGGGCGGCGTGCGGACCCGCTACCTGCGCGCCGGCGAACCGGGCAAGCCGGTGCTGGTGTTGCTGCACGGATCCGGTGGTCACGCCGAGGCCTATGTGCGGAACCTGGCCGCGCACGCCGAGCACTTCTGGACTTGGTCGATCGACATGCTGGGGCACGGGTACACCGACAAACCCGGCCACCCGCTGGAGATCCGGCACTATGTCGAGCACCTGATGGCCGTGGTGCGCAGCATCGGGGCCGACCGGATCAAACTCAGTGGCGAGTCGCTCGGCGGCTGGGTCGCCGCGCGTGCCGCCGTCGACCATCCGGACGTTATTGACCGGCTCGTGCTGAACACCGCCGGTGGCTCACAGGCCGACCCGGTGGTGATGAAACGCATCATCACGTTATCGATGGCCGCCGCGGAGAACCCGACCTGGGAGACCGTGCAGGCACGCATCAAATGGTTGATGGCCGACAAGTCCAAGGACTACGACGACCTGGTCGCCAGCCGGCAACGCATCTACCGCCAGCCCGGATTCGTCGCGGCGATGCGCGACATCATGGCGCTGCAGGATCCGGCGATCCGGGCCCGAAACCTGTTGGGCCCGGCGGAGTACGGTGCGATCACCGCGCCCACCCTGGTCCTGTGGACGAGTGACGACCCCACCGCCGATGTGCCCGAGGGCCGCCGCATCGCTTCGATGATTCCCGGGGCCCGGTTCGAGCTCATGCCCGGTTGCGGTCACTGGCCCCAGTACGAAGACGCCAAGACCTTCAACAGGTTGCACCTCGACTTCCTGCTGGGGCGCTGATGGCCGGCCCGGGCTTCGACGTGGTCGTCGTCGGCGCCGGCCCCGTCGGCCTGACGCTGGCCAACATCCTTGGTCTGCAGGGGATTCGGACGCTCGTGGTGGACGAGCGCTCGACGCTCATCGACTATCCGCGCGGGGTCGGCCTGGATGACGAGGCGTTGCGCACCTTCCAGTCGATCGGACTGGTCGACAACGTGCTGCCCCACACGGTTCCAAATCAGATCCTGCGCTTTTACGACGCCAAGCGCCGGGTGCTCGCCGAAATGGCGCCGCCCGACGCGCGATTCGGCTGGCCCAAGCGCAACGGCTTCGTGCAGCCGTTGGTCGACGCCGAATTGCTGCGCGGGCTGGACAGATTCGACCACGTGCAGGTGTGGTGGAACCGTCCGATGGCCTCCTGCACCCAGGACGCCGACACGGTGACCGTTACGCTCGGCGGGGCCGAGGACACCGCCACAGTGTGCGCGCGGTATGTGGTGGGCTGCGACGGCGGCCGCAGCATGACCCGCGGCATGATGGGCGTTTCCTTCGACGGGACCACGTCGCCGACCCGGTGGCTGGTGGTCGACATCGCCGACGATCCGCTGGGCCACCCGAACAGCGAGGTGGGTGCCGACCCGGAGCGCCCCTACGCGTCCATATCGATTGCGCACGGAATTCGCCGCTTCGAGTTCATGATTCACGCCCACGAGACAGATGAGCAGGCCGAGGACCCGGCCTTCCTGAGGCGGATGCTGGCTCGGATGGTGCCGCACCCGGATCGCGTCGAGGTGATCCGGCGCCGGGTCTACACCCACCACTCGCGGATCGCCGGCGCCTTCCGTGCCGGCCGGATGCTGCTCGCGGGAGACGCGGCCCACCTGATGCCGGTGTGGCAGGGACAGGGCTACAACAGCGGCATTCGGGACGCCGCCAATCTGGGCTGGAAGCTCGCCGCGGTGGTCAGCGGCCGGGCCGGTGACGCGCTGCTGGACACCTATGATGTCGAGCGGCGCAAACACGCCCGCGCCATGATCGACCTGTCGACGATGGTGGGCCGGGTCATCTCTCCGACCAACCGCAGGGTGGCCGGGGCGCGTGATGTGCTCATTCGATCCGCGTCGATCGTGCCGTCGCTCAAGCGGTACGTGCTGGAGATGCGGTTCAAACCGATGCCTCGTTACGAGCGCGGCGCCGTTGTGCATGATCGGCCGGAATCACCGGCTGGGACGTTGTTCGTGCAGCCCCGGGTTGATACCCGGACCCAGCAGAACGTCCTGCTTGACGACGTGCTGGGACCCTGGTTCGCGGTGATGTGCTGGAACAACAATCCGCGCCAGATCCTCGGCGAGCAGGCGTTCGCACAGTGGAAAGCCTTGGGCGCACGTTTCTTTGCGCTGCGACCGCTGACGCAGCTGCACTGGAGCGGCCAGGACGATCCCGATGTGGTCATCATCGGAGATCGCTGCGGGGGGCTCAAAGCCTGGTTCGACGCCCACCAGGAATCGGTGGTGTTCCTGCGCCCGGATCGCTGCATCGCCGGCGCCTGTATCGCCCAGCGGTCGCCCGAATTGAGCGCGGCACTGATCGATGGCCTGACTCTCACCCCGGAAGGGGGTGAAATCGACAGTGCCACTGGCTCTTTGCTGTATGTCGCACAGCCCGCTGCTGAATCTACCGGGGCCGCCGCGGGATCTGCTTGACGACGTCGAGGCCGCGATCGCGCAGGCGCGGGAATTCGTCACCGCGTACGACCCGGAACTCGTCGTCATTTTCGCCCCAGACCACTACAACGGATTCTTTTACAAGGTGATGCCGCCGTTCTGTATCGGCATGCAGGCCAACGGGGTCGGTGACTACGGCACCCATGCCGGCCCACTCGACGTTGCCCACGACATCGCCGAAGCCTGCGCCAAGGCCGTCCTTGCCGACGGAGTGGACGTCGCGGTATCGGCCAGCATGGACGTCGATCACGGCACCGTACAGCCTTTGGAGAAGCTGCTGGGCGCGGCGACCGCTCGTCCGGTGATACCGATCTTCGTCAACGCCGTCGCCGCACCGTTGGGGCCGCTGCATCGATGCCGCGCGCTGGGCAGCGCGGTCGGCAACTTCTTGGCCACCCTCGAACGCAGGGTATTGGTGCTCGGATCCGGTGGCTTGTCGCACAGCCCCCCGGTGCCCACCCTGGCCACCGCCGCCCCGGCCGCGCTCGAGCGCATCGTGCACGGCCGGCCGATGACCACCGAACAGCGCCAGGCCCGGCAGGCGCAGGTGATCGAGGCCGCCAGAGAGTTCGCCGATGGCACCGGCGCGTTGCAGGCCCTCAACCCGGCCTGGGACCAGCGGTTCCTGGATATCGTCGACAGCGGCCACCTGGCCGATCTGGACCACTGGTCGAATGCCTTCGTCACCCACGAGGGTGGCAGCTCCGCGCACGAAATCCGGACTTGGATAGCGGCTTTCGCGGCGCTGGCGACGGCCGGCCCATACCGGACCACAGTGCGCTACTACCGGCAGGCGGCGGCGCTGATCGCCGGGTTCGCCGTCCGGACGGCGGTGCCCGCCGAATGACCGCCACAGCCGGCTTCGACCGGATTGTCGATGTGCTGGTCGCCGGATCCGGCGCCGGCGGCATGACCGCGGCCCTCACTGCGGCCGCCGCCGGCTTGGACGTGCTGGTCATCGAGAAGTCCCCGCAGTTCGGTGGTTCCACCGCGCTGTCCGGCGGCGGTATCTGGGTGCCGGGCGCACCCGCTCAGCGCAGGGCGGGCTACTCGCCCGACCCCGAAGCGGTCGTGCAGTACCTGCGGCGGATCACCGACGGACTGGTCAGCGATGCCCGACTCCGGCAGTACGTCGCGTCGGCGCCGCGGATGCTGGAGTTCCTGGAGGGCCTCAGCCCGTGGCTCGAATTCGTCTGGAAGCCGGGCTATGCCGACTATTACCCGGAGTTGCCGGGCGGATCCGAGCTCGGCAGCACCATCAACGTGCCGCCCATCGACCTCCGCCGGCTCGGCGACGACGAGGACAAGCTGCTGCAACCGCTGGCGCTGGCGCCGAAGGGAATCTGGCTGGGCCCCATGGAACTGCGGTCCTTTTACCGGATTCGGCAGTCCTGGGCCGGTAAGGCCGTACTGGTGAGGCTGATCTCGCGCATGGCCCGGGCCAGGTTGTTCGGCGAGCGGATCGCCGCCATCGGGCAGTCGCTGGCCGCCCGGCTCCGGCTGGCGATGCGAGACGTCGGCGTGCCGCTGTGGCTGAACACGCCGATGACCGAATTGCTCACAGACGCTGACGGATCGGTGGTCGGGGTGTTGGTGGACCGCGGCGGCACGCGACTGCGGATCGGTGCCCGGCGCGGGGTCATTCTGGCCTCCGGGGGCTTCGACCACGACATGGCATGGCGCAAGGAGCAACAACCGGTGGTGGATCAGGATTGGAGCTTCGGTAACCCGGCCGCCACCGGCGACGGTATCCGCGCCGGTCAGCGGGTGGGTGCCGGCACCGACCTGCTCGACGAGGCGTGGTGGTTTCCGGCCATCCAATGGCCGGACGGGCGAATGCAATTCATGCTCAACGAGCGGATGATGCCCGCGCAGTTCATCGTCAACGGCGAGGGGAAGCGGTTCATCAACGAGGCGGCACCGTACATGGACTTCGGTCACGCGATGATCGAAGGCCAGAAAACCGGCGTGACGCACATCCCGTGCTGGCTCATCACCGACCACCGATCGTTCAACCGCTATGTCGTCGGCGGCCACCTGCCGATACCCAAGATCCCCGGCGCCCCGGTACCCACCGGACGCAAGGTCCCGAAGGCCTGGCTGGACTCCGGCGTCGTCAAGGCCGCGTCGACGTGGGAGGAGCTGGCCGCCAAGATAGCTGTTCCGGCGCAACAACTCCGGGCGACCGCCACGCGCTTCAACGAACTCGCCCACCAGGGCCACGACGACGACTTCTGTCGTGGGGACAGCGTTTACGACAACTACTACGGCGATCCGACGCTGCCCAACCCCAACCTGTATCCGCTCGGCGGCCCACCGTACTACGCGTTCCGTGTGGTGCTGGGCGACCTCGGCACCTCCGGTGGCCTGCGTACCGACGAATTCGCCCGCGTGCTGCGCGACGACGACACCGTGATACTCGGACTCTATGCGGTGGGCAATGTCTCCGCGCCGGTGATGGGCCGCAGTTATGCCGGTGCCGGCGCGACCATCGGGCCGGCCATGACCTTCGGCTTTGTCGCGGCGAATCACGCGGCGGATCACGCGGCGAATCATGCTGCCGCACAGGACGCCGCGCTCGACGCAACCCAGACCCCGAATACTCCTAGGAGGTAACGATGAAGATTTCGCTGTTCTACGAGTTTGCGCTGCCACGCCCGTGGGTGCCCGATGACGAGCGCCAGATGCTGCAGGACTGCCTGGACGAGGTCGAGGCGGCGGACAAGGCCGGTTTTTCCACCGTGTGGCTTACCGAGCACCACTTCCTCGAGGAGTACTGCCATTCCACCGCCCCGGAGATCTTTCTGGCCGCGGCCAGCCAGCGCACCAAGAACATTCGGCTGGGATTCGGCATCATGCATCTGCCCCCCGCGGTCAATCACCCGGCCCGGGTGGCCGAGCGGATCGCCACCCTGGACCTGCTGTCCAACGGGCGCGTCGAATTCGGCACGGGCGAATCGTCTTCCGTCGGCGAACTCGGCGGATTCAACATCGATCCCGCCGACAAGCGTGCGCAGTGGGAGGAAGCGCTCGAGGTCTCCATCCGGTGCATGATCGAGGAGCCGTTCTCGGGGTTCAAGGGCGAACACATCCAGATGCCGGCCCGCAACGTCATTCCCAAGCCGCTGCAGAAGCCGCACCCCCCGGTCTGGGTGGCCTGTACCCGCCCGGCCAGCGTGCAGATGGCGGCCCAAAAGGCGATTGGTGCACTGAGTTTCGCCTACACCGGACCCGGGCCGCTGACCGAGCGAGTGAACGGCTACTACAAGGAATTCGAGGAGAACGGCGTCCCCGTTACGCCCGCTATCAACCCGAACATCCTGGCCATCGGCGGGGACCTGTCAATGATGGTGGCCAAGTCCGACGACCTTGCGCTGCAACGCCTCGGCCAGGGCGGCGGGTTCTTCTCCTTCGGAATCATGCACTACTACATGACCGGAGTGCACACCCCGGGCCGCACCGGCGTCTGGGAACGCTATCTCGAAGAGGTCGAGAAGGACCCGACGCTGGCCTATGGTCCCGGGCGGGGCGCGATCGGGTCACCGGCCACCGTGCGCGAATTCCTGCGCGGTTACGAGGAAAGCGGTGTGGACGAGATCATTCTGCTGCTCAACCCGCGCAGTCACGAGGGCACCATGGAATCCATCGAGTTGATGGGCAAAGAGGTGCTGCCGGAGTTCATCGAGCGGGACGAGAAGGCGGTTGCCGACAAGGCTGCACGGCTGGCGCCGGTGATCGAAAAGGTGGAGGCGCGCCGGCCCGAATCCACGGTGCCTCCGTTCGACGAGAACTACTCGTTCGGTGGGTTGCCGACCGGGCGGGGCGGTAAGTTCACCGCCAGCGAGATTCCCGAGGCGATGGCCGAGATCAACGAGGGCCGGGTGCAGGCGGCGCAGCGGCTGAAGGAGCAGGGCAAGTGACGAAAGATCGGCTTGCGCGGGAGAGCGGTTGACCCGATACGACGAGCTGTGGCGCTACGACGGCCGTCGTGCCGTGGTGACCGGGTGCGCCTCGGGCATCGGCGCACACGTGGTCTCCGGGCTGACCGAGCTGGGTGCCGAGGTGGTGGGACTGGACAAACGGCGACCCGCGGTCGAGCTCAACGCTTTTCATGAAGTCGACCTGGCCGACCCGGCATCGATCGACCAAGCCGTCGCAGCCGTCGGGGGGCCCGTCGACGCGCTGTTCAACGTCGCGGGCGTCTCCTCGGGAGTCGGCGACCCGCAGCTTGTCCTCACCGTCAACTTTCTCGGCTTGCGCCACCTGACCGAGGCGGTGATCCCAACAATGACCGCGGGATCGTCGATCGTCAGCGTGTCCTCACTGGCCGCGGCCGGCTACCACGAACACCTGCGCGACGTCGCCCCGCTGCTGCGCACCGCGACGATGCAGGAAGGCGCCGAATGGGCGCAGCGTCACCCGGACACGTTGGGCACCGGCTATCAACTGGCCAAGGAAGCGGTCATCCTCTACACCATGCGAAATGCCGTGGTGCTCGGGGCTCGCGGCATCCGGATCAATTGCACCGGCCCCGGCGTCACCGAAACACCGATCCTGGACCAGCTGCGGACCGCGTACGGGCCGGCGTTCCTCGATGACATCCCCAAGCCACTGGGCCGGGTGTCCAATCCGGCGGAACAAGCCGCCGTGCTGCTGTTCTTGAATAGCGCCGCCGCAAGCTATATTTCCGGCCAAGTCGTCTGGGTCGACGGCGGAAACGTCGGTGCCGCCATCGCCCGTGAACTCGAGGAGGCCTGATGGCCGCGATGGCGGATTTTCGCCGGGTCGCCAAGGACGTCAGCAACTGGGGCCGATGGGGCGATGACGACGAACTCGGCACCCTGAACTTCATCACCCCTGAGAAGGTTCGGCAGGCGGCAAGCCTGGTGCGCCACGGCAAGGTCTTCCCGCTGGGTGTGGACTTCGGATCGTCGGGACCCCAAGGGGCCTTTGGCTTCCGGCACAATCCGGTGCATGTGATGACCGTCGACGGGGGAGACGCGAACTCATTGCTGCAGTACGGGCCCGGGTGGGAGAAGAATCCGACCGCGGCCCAGTTGAGCGGTTACCTCGCCGACAATCCGTTTCGCTTCAACGATGACATGATCATCATGCCGCTGCAGGCCGCCACGCAGTGGGATGCGTTGTCCCACGTGTACTATGAGGACCGGCTCTACAACGGCTTCCCGGCCGATTCGGTGACCAGCCTGGGCGCATTCCACTGCGGTATCGACAAGGTCGACGTCAAAGGCATCACGTCCCGTGGTGTGCTGCTCGATCTGGTGCGCCATCGCGGCGCCGAGGTGTTCCTCGAACACGGCAACCCGATCACCCCGGAGGAGCTGGACGACGTTGTCCGCGCGCAGGGCGTGACGATCGAGAGCGGTGACATCGTGCTGGTCCGAACCGGCTGGTGGACAAGGTTTCTGCTTACCGGTGACAAGGTGGAGCCATATTCCGGCCTGGATTGGCGCTGCGCGCAATGGCTGCACGACCACGACGTCGCCGCCATCGCGTCCGACAACCTACAGGTCGAGGATCCGGTGTCCGGCGTTGACGGCCTGTTCCTGCCTTTCCACCTGCTCTGCCTGCGTGACATGGGTCTGATGCTCGGCGAGTATTGGGACCTGGCCGCGCTCGCCGCCGACTGCGCCGCGGACGGCGTCTACGAATTCCAGCTGATAGCACCGCCGTTGCGATTCACCGGCGCGGTGGGCTCGCCGGTGAATCCGATCGCGATCAAGTGATGGAGATACACCACAGGACCATCGAGGTCGACGGCCTGAACACCAGCTACCTGGAGGCCGGCGAAGGTGACCCGGTGGTGCTGCTGCACGGCGGTGAATTCGGCGCCAGCGCCGAATTAGGCTGGGAGCGGACGATACCCGCGCTCGCCGTGCGCTACCGGGTGCTGGCGCCGGATCAGCTCGGCTTCGGCCAGTCGGCCAAGGTCATCGACTTCGTCAACAGCAGGGCGATGCGAATCCGGCATGTCGCCCGGTTCTGCCAGCTGCTCGGCGTCGAGTCAGCGCACTTCGCCGGAAACTCGATGGGCGCCATCAATCTACTCACGGACACGACGTCGGATGCGCCGCTGTTGCCGGTGCGCAGCATGGCGATCATCTGCGGTGGCGGGGAGATTCGGCAGAACCACCACTTCGATGCCTTGCAGCAGTATGACGCCACGTTGCCGGCGATGCGCAACATCGTCGAGGCGCTGTTCTACGAACCCGCCTATCCGGCCGACGCCGATTATGTGTGGCGCCGCTATACGTCCAGCACCGCCCCGGGTGCGTGGGAAGCGGTGGCTGCGGCCCGGTTCCGGCGTCCCAATGCAGCTGCGCCTGCGACGCCGTCAAGCGCGCGTCCGTACCACCGGATCGGGGTGCCGACGCTGGTCGTCGAGGGCGGCGGCGACAAACTGCTTCCGCCGGGCTGGGCCGCGCAGATTGCCGACCAGATCGACGGGGCGCGTCCGGTGGTGGTTCCCAGCGCCGGCCACTGCCCGCAGATCGAACAGGCCGCGGTGGTCAACGAGCTGCTGCTGGATTTCTTCGGCGCCGTGCCGCGGTCTCAGAAGACGTAGTCCAGCCGGGTCATCATGCCCGCTTCCTGATGATAGGTGTTGTGGCAGTGCATCACCCACGTCCCAGGATTGTCGGCGATCAGCACCGCCTGGAGCTTGCGCTTGGGCAACACGATGACGGTGTCCTTACGGGCACCGAGGGTGCCGTCGCTGTTGATCACCTGAAAAGTGTGTCCGTGCAGGTGGATCGGGTGCCACATCATCGTGGTGTTGTCGAAGGTGAGGGTCGGGTGCTCGCCTTCCCGCACGTGCAACGGTTTGGTCCTGCTGTACGGCTCGCCGTTGATGATCCAGTCGTACTTGGCCATCGTGCCACCGAGGACTACCGGCAGGTCGAGGTTGGGGTCGGGGCGACCCAGGTTGACGGAGGTCGCCGCCGTGAACATGTCGACGACGCCGACCCGCTTGTTCAGTTCGTCCGGCCTGAACTGCGGGTCGGGCGGACTGCCCTTGCCGGTGACCAGCAGGGCGCGCGCCAGCGCGTTCTTACCTTCGGCGGATGCGACCAACGGGAACACGCCGTCGGCCGCCGTCACCACGACGTCGTAGCGTTCGGCCATCCCGATCAGCAGGGCGTCGACCCGAGCGGGAACCACGGGATAACCGTCGGTGTGGGTGACCGTCATCGAGTGTCCCGCCAACGCGACGCGGAACGCGGTATCGGACGCGACGTTGATGATGCGGATCCGGATGCGTTGCCGCGGCTGGGCGTTGAATGTGGTGGCCGCCTCGGGGATTCGACCGTTGATCAGGTAATACGGGTAGGCGATGTCACCGGCGTCACCACCGAGCAGGTCGCTGGTACCGACCTCGCCCGTTCCGCCCATCCCCGGCATCTCGGGCATCCCGTTCGTCGGGCTTGCCGAAGTCGTCGCCGTGGTGGGCGCACTCGTCGTCGTGGTTGGCGTCGTGGTCGTTGAAGCAGTGGTCGTCGGGGACGTCGGCGTTGTGGTGGTGGGTGGGGGAGGCTGCATCGTCGGCTTGTTGGGATCGACGAGCGCGTCATAGAGCTGTTGTGGGGACTTGCCGACGCCGTCGGTCCAATCATCAAGGATGACAATCCATTCGGCATCGTAGCGGCCCAGTTCGGTCGGATCGTCAACGATGAAGGGCAGATACAGCCCTTTGTCCGCGGACAAGCCGGTGTGCGGGTGGGCCCAGTAGGTGCCGGCATTGGGCACCGAGAACCGGTAGGTGAAGTCCCCTCCGGCGGGGATGTTCGGGGTGGCGGGTTCGGCGCCGTCCATGTCGTTGCGCAACGCGATGCCGTGCCAGTGCACCGATGTCGGGCGATCGAGCTTGTTGGTCACCGAGACCACGACCTCGTCGCCGACGGTCGCCCGAATCAACGGGCCCGGGACGGCGTCGCCGTAGGCGAACGTGTCGACGATCCGTCCACCGATGTCTACCCGTGCGGGTTGGGGCGTCAGGCTGGTGGTCACCGTCCGGCCACTGTGTGGACGCTCGGCCTCGGCCGCCGCGATTGCGGCCGCCATGCGGGACATTTGCGTCTTGTGGCCGCAGGCGGCCAGCGCGAATCCGCCGGCGATACCGGCCGCGAGGAAGCCGCGCCTGGTGAAGCGAACGCTGTCTGAGGGGTAACCGCTGGTCGGCTGCGCCGGCATGGACTGCTCCTCGTCTACGTCGATTCGTCGAACCAAACGCCTTCCACCCTGCTCAGCGCGGCAGCATACCGCAACCCGAACGGCGGGCACCGGTTTGCCGGAACCCTCTTTACACTATACCCATGGGGGGTATACAGTGTGCGCCATGAACCTGCGTCGCCGATCGATGCGAATGGCGGTCCTTGCCGCCGTCGCCTGGTTGGTGGCGGTGGTGGTCGTCCAGTGCTGGTTGCCGCATGCGCAGCACCACGCGCCGCATGCGCCGCACCCGTTGGCGGCCGCGGTAGGCGGTGAGTTCACGGTCAACGCCGATCACGCGCACTTCTCCGACAACTCGACACCGCCGTGCCCACTGGACATGGTGGCCGTTCCGCTATCACGTTCGGATGCAACGACCTTCACGCCTGCGTCGGTACCGCCGGTTGCGGGCATCGTGGTCGCGCACGCTCACCCGGCCGAGTCGACGGGACGCGCTCCGCCCGGGGCGCTGGATTCCTCCACCCGCGGACAGGACTTGCTGACCCGCTACTGCCTGGCTCGTCGCTGAGTGGTCAGCGCCAAGCCGTGGCGGCTATGCCGCCGTGGCCGGTGACCGCTGACCCCAGCCATGCCGCGCACTCCTTGCCGGCACCGATGCAGAAGCGACGGAACCAATGAACTTTCTGATGAACGTTGAAGACCTGCGCATTTCCAACCGTGCACACCTCACCACGATGCGCCCCAACCGCGACCGGTACCGGCTTGTTCCCCAGGGCTCTCGCCCGGTCCCGGCCCGGAACCATCAGCCCGACACCATGGTTGGCAATACCCCGGTGCTGTGGGTCTCCGGAGAGACAAGTCCGGTCGGCGCTACCGGCCGCGGATTCTGGGCAAAGCTGGAGGGATTCAACCCCGGCGGCATGAAGGATCGTCCCGCGTTGCACATGGTGGAACGTGCCCGCGCTCGCGGTGACCTGGCCCCGGGCGGCTCGATCATCGAGTCAACCAGCGGCACACTGGGATTGGGTCTGGCACTGGCCGGCAACGTGTATCGGCATCCGGTCACCCTGGTGACCGACCCGGGTCTGGAGCCGATCATCGCGCGGATGCTGACCGCCTACGGTGCCCGGGTGGACATGGTCACCGAGTCGCATCCGGTCGGCGGCTGGCAGCAGGCCCGCAAGGACCGGGTCAGCGAGCTGCTCGCCACCGAGGCCGGCGCCTGGAATCCCAACCAGTACAGCAACCCCGACAACGTCGACGGCTACCGAACATTGGCCCTGGAGTTGGTGTCTCAGCTCGGCCGTATCGACGTCCTGGTGTGCTCGGTGGGCACCGGCGGCCATTCGGCCGGGGTGGCGCGGGTCCTGCGGGAGTTCAACCCCAACCTGCGGCTGATCGGCGTGGACACCATCGGGTCCACCATCTTCGGGCAGCCCGCAGCCAACCGCGTGATGCGCGGCTTGGGTTCGAGCATCTATCCCGACAACGTCGACTACGGCGCATTCAACGAGGTGCACTGGGTTGCTCCCGCCGAGGCGGTGTGGGCCGCGCGCAACATGGCGGCCACCCATTTCGCCAGCGGCGGGTGGAGTGTCGGGGCGGTCGCGCTGGTCGCCGGGTGGGCCGCGCGCACGCTGTCGCCCGACACGACGATCGCCGCGGTCTTCCCGGATGGCCCGCAGCGGTATTTCGACACCGTCTACAACGACGAGTACTGCGCCGAGCGCGGGATACTGGGCGGACGCCCGGCCACCGAGCCCGATTACATCGCCTCGCCGGCGGACGCCGTGGTGAGCCGTTGGACGCGAACCACCGCGGTGGTCAACCCGGTGCGGACGGTGGCCTGATGGGATTGCTGGCGCAGTTTCGCAGCTTCAATCGACCCACCCGGGTGCTGATGGTCAACCAGTTCGGCATCAACTTCGGCTTCTACCTGTTGATGCCGTATCTGGCCGACTACCTTTCCGGCCCCCTAGGGCTGGCGGCGTGGGCGGTCGGTCTGGTCCTGGGCGTACGCAACTTCTCGCAGCAGGGCATGTTCTTCGTGGGCGGCACGCTCGCCGACCGGTTCGGTTACAAGCCCCTGATCGTCGCCGGATGCCTGCTGCGCACCGGCGGGTTCGCTCTGCTGGCCGTCGCACAATCCCTGCCCAGCCTGCTGATCGCGGCGGCCGCCACGGGTTTCGCCGGGGCGCTGTTCAATCCCGCGGTGCGCGCCTACGTCGCAGCCGACTCCGGTGAGCGCAAGGTCGACGCGTTCGCGACGTTCAACGTCTTCTACCAGGCGGGAATCCTACTGGGTCCGCTGGCGGGATTGGCCCTGCTGACAGTGGACTTCCGCGCGACCGTCTTGACCGCGGCGACGGTGTTCGCCGTGCTGACGGTGGCGCAGCTACGGGCGCTGCCCCAGCGCACGGTCGAACCCAGCGCGGAGCGGGGCTCGGTCCTACACGATTGGCGTACGGTAATCCGCAATCGGCGGTTCCTCGCCTTCGCCGCGGCAATGTCCGGCGCCTATGTCCTGTCATTCCAGATCTACCTGGCACTTCCGATGCAGGCGTCACTCTTGGTGCCGGGGCGGCAAGCGCCGGTCGTGGCAGCGGTATTCGCGGTTTCGGGACTGGTCGCAATCGCCGGCCAACTGCGCATCACCGCATGGTTCGCCGAGCGCTGGGAGCCGGCCCGCAGTCTCGTTGTCGGCGCGGGAATCCTGGCGGCGTCCTTCGTGCCGCTCGCCGTGGTGCCGAACGGTCAGCGGTTCGGCACGGCCGCCGGGGTGACGGCACTGCTGCTCTCAGCCGGCTTGCTCGCGATCGCCTCGGCCGCGTTGTATCCCTTCGAAATGCGCACCGTGGTGACCCTGTCGCGGGACAGACTGGTCGCGACGCACTACGGGTTCTACAGCACGATCGTCGGGGTGGGGATCTTGGCGGGCAACCTCGCGGTTGGCGCCCTGATGGATGTCGCGCACCGGTACGACGCCGACGAAATGGCTTGGGGCGCTCTGATATTGCTGGGCACGGTCACGATTGCGGGGCTGCGCCGCTTGGACAGATCCGATCGAGAGCTTGATAGATCAGCCGGGTGTAGCGCTGGGTACGGTCCGATCCGGCCGAAGTGACCTGGCCCATCTTGTTCATCACATAGGCGAAGGTCACCCGCCGGTCGAGGTCCATGACCGCCATGGATCCACCCCAGCCACCCCAGTAGCAGATGCGACCCGCCGGAATATCGGGCACCGCTTCGGCTTTCGGCAACGCATACCCGATACCCCAGCGCGCCGGCATGCCCATCACCAAATCTATGCCGTTGGCCTGCTCGGTGAAGATCAGGTCGACCGTGCTCGGACTCAGGAACTGCCGCCCATTGGCCCTGCCGCCCAAGGAAATCGGAAAAAGGGCCCGTACCAGGGCACGGGCGTTGCCGTGGCCGTTGGCCGCCCCGATGTCTGCGCGCCGCCACCCCGTGCTCTGCGCCAGCAGCGCGGCCTCACCGGTGGGTGCCAGCATGCCGAAGGTCTTCCGCATCGGATGGTCCTCGGGCACCGCGTCCAATGGGATGTCCAGCGGTGGTGGCGGGATCAATTCGGCGATACGGCTGTCATCCTCGGGGCGGGCGCCGATCTGGATGTCGGCGCCCAGCGGGGTGGCGATCTCCTCGCGCACGAACTCTTTGAGCGTCATGCCGGTGATGCGGCGGACGATCTCACCGACCAGGTGGCCGATATTCACCGCGTGGTAGCCGGATGCGGTGCCGGGCTGCCACCAAGGTGCCTGCGCGGCGAGATGAGCGGTGGATTTCTCCCAGTCGTAAACATCTTCGATGGTGAACGGCAGCTCCCAGCCAGACACCCCCGAGGTGTGGCTCAGCACGTGGCGGACCTCGATGCCTTCCTTGCCGTTCGCGGCGAACTCCGGCCAATAACGGGCGACGGGCGCGTACGGGTCGAGGTCACCGCGGTCGATGAGCAGCAACGCCGCCAGCGCGGTGACGTTCTTGGTGCTGGAGAAGACGTTGACGATCGTGTCGGCGTTCCACTGCCTGGTCTTGGCGCGGTCGACGTAGCCGCCCCAGATGTCGACGACCGTCTCGCCGTCGATGTCGACCGCAATGGCGGCGCCGAGTTCTCCGCCGGTGGACAGCTCGTCGGCGAGGCCTGCGGCCAGGTCGGCGAAGCGCGGGTCGTAATGTCCGGCGATGACGGCGTCGACTGCGGTATCGCAGATTTGTCGGGTCATGGTTGATCTCCTCTGTGGTTGGTTCTGCGACTATGCGGTCGGCGCCGGCCGCGGCGCATTGGCCGGATCGCGTAAATCGCCACCGCGGTGAGCGGGTGATTTTTCTACGCATATCCGCCGATGTTGCGGATCACGACGCGGCGCAGGCTGGCTAGCATGGGTGAATCTGATTCCCGCGTGGACACGGCGCCGCTGAACTGGAGCGAGTTGGGCGTGAGCGAACTGCCGACCGGTACGGTGACCCTGCTGCTGGCAGACATCGAAGGATCCACTGCGTTGTGGCAGAACCATCCCGCCGAGATGACCGAAGCGGTGGCGCGCCTGGACACGACCCTGGCCGAGCTGGTGGACGCCCACCACGGGGTGCGCCCGGTCGAGCAGGGCGAGGGGGACAGCTTCGTCGTCGCGTTCGCCCGCGCCAGCGACGCCGCGTGTTGTGCGCTGGCGTTGCAGCGCGCACCGCTGGCTCCGCTGCGGATGCGAATCGGGGTGCACACCGGCGAGATTCAGCTCCGCGATGGTGCCAATTACATGGGACCCACCATCAATCGGGCCGCCCGGGTGCGCGACCTGGCACACGGCGGCCAGACCGTGCTTACCGCGGCCACCGAGCAGGTCGTGGTCGATCATCTGCCTGATGGGGCGTGGTTGACCGAGCTCGGCACGCACCAACTCCGTGGCCTGGCTCGGCCCGAGCGCATCGTCCAGCTGTGCCATCCCGACCTGCGCGTCGAATTCCCGCCGCTCCGATCATCGGATAGCGCTGCCGCTCAACCGCTTCCGATACCGCTGACCAGCTTTGTCGGGCGCAGCGCCGAAATCGCGGAGCTCACGCGGCTGGTCAACGAGCATCGGCTGGTGACCCTGACCGGCGCGGGCGGCGTCGGCAAGACCCGGTTGGCCGTCGAGTTGGCAACACATCTCACCAAGGGCGTCGGCGGCCCGATCCACTATGTCGATCTCGTCCCGATCAACGACCCCGCCCTGGTGGAGGGGGCGGTCGCCCAAGCCCTGGGCCTGCCCGATCAACCCGGCCGGTCTGTCGCTGACACCCTCGTGGCACGCATTGCCGACAACCCGACGTTGATCGTGCTGGACAACTGCGAGCATGTGCGCGAAGCGGTTACGGCATTGGTGGATTCGCTGTTGGGTCGCTGCCCCGCGGTGCGGATACTGGCCACCAGTCGCGAACCACTGCGCACCGCGGCAGAGGTGAACTGGCAGGTTCCTTCGCTCGGGATGGCCGACGACGCCATCGCGTTGTTTACCGACCGCGCCCGCCACGTTCGGCCCGAGTTCGTCATCACCGAGACCAATGTCGACGCGGTCACCGAGATCTGTCGGCGGCTGGACGGGATGCCGCTCGCCATCGAGTTGGCCGCCGCCCGGATGCGGGCGTTGTCGGCGGCCGACATCCGGGACAGCTTGCAGGACCGTTTCCAGCTGCTCACCGGTGGCGCGCGCACGGCCGTCCGGCGGCAGCAGACCCTGCGGGCTTCGGTGGACTGGTCGCATTCGATGCTCACCGAGGCGGAGAGCGTGCTCTTTCGTCGATTGGCGGTATTCGCAGGTGGTTTCGACCTCGACGCCGCTGTATCGGTGTGCGGGGGCGAGGGTGTGCAGCGCTATCAGGTGCTCGACCAGCTGACCCTGCTGGTGGACAAGTCACTGGTGCAGGCCGACAACGTCGCCGACCGAGCGCGCTATCGCATGCTGGAAACGATCCGCGAGTACGGCTTGGAAAGGCTCAATGAGTCCGGCGACGCCGCGGCGGTGTGTCGTCGGCACCGGGACCACTACGCCGTGCTGGCTACCGCGCTGGATACCCCTACGCGCAACGACTTTCGGGACCGGGTCGCCCGCGTCGAGTCAGATCTCGACAACGTGCGGGCCGCATTCGCCCACTGCTGTGACAACGCCGAGTGTGAACAGGCGTTGCAGCTGGCGTCCTTATTGCAACCGCTGTGGCAAGGTCGCGGCCGGTTGCGCGAGGGCCTCTCGTGGTTCAATTCGGTGCTCAACCGTGCCGACGTCGATCCGGCTGGCGTCGACCCGGCGATATATGCCCGCGCCATCGCGGACAAGGCCGTGCTGGATTCCTTCACCGCGGCGACCGACAGTGTCGAGCAGGTGCACCGCGCCCTGGAAACCGCACGCGAGCTGGGGGACCCCACCCTGCTGGCACGCACTCTTACCGCATGCGGTTGCATCGCCAATCTCGAATTCGATTCGGCGGCAGGGTATTTCACCGAAGCGATCGACCTGGTCCGGGCGATTGGTGATGACTGGCGGCTCAGTCAGATCCTGGGTAGGCAGGCGTACCTCGCTGCCATGGCCGGCGACCCGGTCGCGTCCGAGGACCTCGGCCGCGAAGGCGCGGAAGTCGCCGGTGCGCTCGGTGACTGGCTGAACGAGCACTGGTGCCGCTGGAGTGTGGGCATGTCCCAGATGTTTCGGGCGGATCTGGACGGCGCCGTGGACACCTTCCGCAACGTGCACGCCGACTGCAAAACCGACGGAAACATTCTGGGTGGCATGTTGTGCCTGATCAGCATGGGGTGCGCCCTGGCATACCGCGGGGATGTCGCCGCGGCCCGGGACGCGGGCCACGCGGCGGTGGCCGCCGGGGCCGAGATCGACGCGATGCTGGAACTCGCGGCCGCAACCGTGCTGGCCGTTGCGGCCGTGGCCGAGGGCGACGCCGAAGCCGCGAGCGCGATCGGCGCAAAGGTCTGGGACCATCCCGCTGTTCACCGAGGCACCGTGGCCGCCAGCGCCGTCGCCCTGTGCGCGCACGTCGAGGGCGACCTCGCCAAGGCGCAGCAATTGGCCGACGAGGCGGTCACCACGCTCGAAGGCTGGCACCGCCTGCTCGCGTTAACCGTCCGCGCGCACATCGCCGCGGACCGCGGCGACAATGATCAGGCCCGCCGCGACGCCCTTCAGGCGCTGACGACGGCCATCGACAATCAGGCCCGGCTCGGCGTCCCGGCGGCTCTGGAGGTCCTGGCCCGGCTGGCGGCGGACGCCGGCAGCCACGCCGAGGCCGCCCGGCTGCTCGGGGCGGCGGACGCCCAACGTGCCCGCGTCGGCGAGCTGCGCTTTCCCATGTATCAGCCCGCATACGCCTCGGCGTGCGAGCAATGTCGGAAAGCATTGGGGGACATTGAATTTCAGGCGTCCTATGATACCGGCGCGGCGCTTTCCGTCGACGATGCCATCGGCTATGCGCTGCGGCGGCGCGGCGAACGCAAGCGGCCCGCCATCGGTTGGGCGTCGCTGACCCCCACCGAGCTCGAGGTGGCTCGCCTGGTCAGCGAGGGACTGGCGAACAAGGACATCGCCGAGCGGATGTTCATCTCACCGCGCACGGTCCAGGCGCATCTGACCCACATGTACACAAAACTCGGCTTCACCTCCCGGCTGCAGCTGGCCCGCGAAACCGCGCGCCGCAGCGCCGACGCCTGACGACGCGCCGAGGTCACATAACGGACTCATTCGAATTCCATGTGAATTTCGTCGGCTTCGCCAACAGCTGCTCAACTGGGCCTTAACATAAGGTTAACGAAAGGTGAACGCGTCCAGCGCGCGGTGAGGTGAACCATGGATTTCGGTGCGTTGCCACCGGAGGTCAACTCCGGCCGGATGTATGCGGGTTCCCGCTCCCGGTCGATGCTGGAGGCCGCGCACGCATGGGACCGATTGGCCGACGAACTCTACGGAACCGTGAATGCCTACCGGTCAACCGTCGCCGCCCTGGCGGCCGACGGATGGCAGGGTTGCGCCGCGGATGCGATGGCCGACGCCACCGCGCCCTATTTGCGGTGGCTGACGCGTACCGCCGCCCAGGCCGAAGAGATCGCCAGTCAGGCCAGGGCCGCGGCCGGCGCGTTCGATGACGCGCTGGCAGCCACCATCGCGCCGTCGGTCATCGACGCCAACCGCGCTCGCGTGGCGGCGTTGAGCGCCACCAACGCGACCGGCCAGTCCACACCGGCGATTGCGTCCCTGGAAGCCGACTACGGCGAGATGTGGGCACAGGACGCCGCAGCGATGTACCGCTATGCCGCCGCCTCGGCCGCGGCCGCCACCCTTCCGTCGCTGACGCCGCCCGCGCTGGGCTACAACATGCCGGCACTGATGGGTTCCGACGAAGGCGATGGCACCCCGGCCATGTTGGCGCCCGCGATGCCGGCGGTGCCCCAAGCGCTGCGCAGCCTGGCCGGACCGGTCCGGTCGGCCGCGGTGACCTCCGGGATCGCCAGGCTGCTGCGGCAGTGCAAGTTCGCCTCCCCGATGAGCGCCTTCGCCTCGGCGATCAGTTCGTCGCGGAGCATGACTTCCTCGGGCACCTCGGCACGGCCGAAGATGCCTGCGCAGCCCGACATGAAGCTGGCCGTGGGTCGCGGTGTGGTGGTCGGGCGGTTGGTGGTGCCGCCCAGTTGGGGCGCGGTGGCGATGGGCGCAGTGCGCGCGATCGCCTGATCGCCGATCAGACCGCCGAGCCGCCGCCGTCGACATGCAACGTCGAGCCGGTGATGAAGCTGGCCCGAGGTGAGCTGAGGAACAGCACCGCCTCGGCGATCTCCGCCGGGTGGGCGGTGCGGCCCAGGGGGAGCGCCTTGCCGAGTTCCTCGTTCACCTCGCCCCATTCGGCGGCGACACCGGGCGTGCGGGTGGGGCCGGGAGCCACACTGTTCACCCGCACGCCGCTGGCGCCGAACTCGGCGGCCCACGTGCGGGTCAAAGATTCCAGTGCGGCCTTGGAAGCGCTGTAGCCCGAGGCCCCTGCCACGCCCTTGGCGGCGACCATGGTGGTGACGTTGACGATGCTGCCCCGGCCCCGCTCCAGCATGCCCGGCACCAAACCCGCGACCAGGAAGTAAGCGCCCCGGACGTTGGTGTCGAACATCGTCTCGAAGCTGGGCATGTCCTGATCGACGGTCAGCGCGGATGGGAAACTGGCGGCGTTGTTGACGATGATGTCGACGTCGCCGCACTGCTGTACCAGGGCTTGCACCGACTCGGCGTCGGCCATATCGGTCTTTACGAACCGAGCGTTCGGCCCGATGGCTTCGGCGGCCAGCTCACCTCGGACCGGGTCCCGGCCCGAGATGATGACCGTGGCGCCCTCGCTGGCGAGCAGTCGGGCCGCCTCCAGCCCGATGCCCGCCGTACCGCCGGTAACGACCGCGGTGTGGTCGATCAGTTCCATCCGATTCACCTCCGGGGCGGCGCGCACCGACTAGCGGGCGGTGCCGCTGGCCACGCTCGCGGCCATCCAGTCGCTGAACCGGGTGGGATAGATGGTCACTTCTTCCCCGGCGACGGGAACGATGGTGTCCTCGTCGAGCACCGCGCCGTAGTAGCGGGCGGCCGGGTCGGTCACCACCTGACGCGGGTCGCCGGTGGCGGCGAACCGGTTGCGGATGAAGTCGTCCATGCCGGCCTTCTCCGGCCCGGCGATGTTGACGACGCCGTTGACCGGTTCGGCGGTCGCGGCGCGAGTCACGGCCGCGGCGACGTCCGAGGCGGCGATGGGTTGGAAGGCCCCGTGCGGCGCGCGCACGGTGTCACCGTCGGCCAGCGAATCGGCGATGCCGTCGACGAATTCGAAGAACTGCGTCGCCCGGACGATCGTGTAGGGCGACCCCGATTCGGTGATCACCTGCTCTTGGGCGATCTTGCCCCGCATGTAGCCGCTGTCACCGGCCCGGGTCAGGCCGACGATCGAGAGCGCGATGTGGTTGCGCACGCCGGCGGCGCGCTCGGCCTCCAGCAGATTGCGGGTCGAGGTGGTGAAGAAATTCAGCACGTCTTCGTCGGACCACGACGGCGAGTTGGACACGTCGACGACGGCGTCGACACCGGCCATCGCTTCGGCGACACCCTCACCGGTAAGGCTGTTGACGCCCGAGCTGGGCGACGCCGCAATGGCCTCGTGCCCCTGTCCGGTCAGATTGGCGACCACCTGCGACCCGATCAGCCCGGTGCCGCCCACGACCAAAATCTTCATTGCCACGCCTTTCCAAGTTTCTCCCGATGAACTGGCACGTTCAGCATCCCCCGGCCACGGGGTGGGGTGAACCCTTGAAAGTCCGTAGTCAGTCCGTAGGCCGCAGCTGCCGGCGTGACTTGATGCCCAGCTTGGCGAAGACCTTCCGCAGGTGCCATTCCACGGTGTGGGTGCTGATGAACAGCTGTGCGGCGATCTCCGGGTTGGTCAGACCGTCGCCGGCGAGCTTCGCGATCTGCGCCTCCTGCGCGGTCAGTTCCATCGCCGGCGCCGCCGCGCGTTTGCTCACCTTCTGACCGGTCACCAGCAGTTCGCGGCGGCTGCGTTCGGCAAACCCGTCGGCACCCATCCGGGTGAACATCTCGTGGGCGGTGTGCAACTGGCTGCGGGCATCGACGCGGCGGTTGCAGCGGCGCAGCCATTCCCCGTAGAGCAGATGCGCGCGGGCGAGCTGGACGGCGATCCGGGTGTTGCCCAGCTTCTCGATCGCCTCCCGGTAGTGGGCTTCGGCTCGGCGGTCGTCGGCGAGCAGCGCTCGAGAGCGTGCCAAAATGCCTGTCGCCCAATCGGTTCGGCTGGCCAGGGCACGCTCTTCCAGGCGGCCCAAAGCCTGCAGGGCGATGTCTCGCTCACCGCTGCGGGCCGCCGATTCGATCAATTCGACCAGACACCATCCGAATAGGCCCAAGTCGTCGTCCTCGCACGCGCGCCGGGCGGCGGCGCACGCCTCCTCGTACCGGCCCAGGCCGTTGTAAAGCACGGCCGTGGCGAAACTCGTCAGGGCGATCACCCGGCCTTCGCCGCGGGCGACGCCGTCGTGCAGGGCCGACCCGATCAGGTGCAGGGCCTCCGATTCCGCGCCACGCAGCGCCGCCAGCAACACCGAGTGGTACTTCACCGGGGCGTAGCCGGTGGCGGTGGTGATGGCGTCGGCTTCCTCGATGAGGACTGCGGCGGCGCCGAACTCACCGGCCTGGACATGCACCCCCGCGCGGTAGACCAGGGCGAGTGGCAGGACGGCGAGCGCACCGGCCTGACGGGCCATCCGCACCGCGTGAGTGGCCAGTTGGTGCCAGATCTCGTCGTCCCAGAGTTCGTGCGCCGCGGACTCCTGCACGATCGGGAACGCCTGCCAGAACCAGCGCATGATGTCGTTGCTGCCGCGCTCGGCTTCGGAACGGATCAGCGCGAGTGCGTCGCGCAACGTCACCAGGCTCGCGGCGTGGCCCTCGGTGGCCCGGATCGCGATGCCGTCCAGCAACAGGTCCACCGCCCGTGCGGGATGGGGCCCGGGCGGTGCCGTACGCGCGGCGGCCGCCGTCATCCGGATGCCGCCGTACGGACACAGCCGTCCGCCGAATAAGGCGGCGCCCACCGCTTCCAGGTAGGTCTCGCGGGACTGGGCGTTGTCCAGCGCGGTGAGCTGCCGCGCGGCGTCCAGCAGCCCGACCGCCGAATCGGAGACGGTCGGCGCCTCGGGATCGCCGCTGCGGCTGCGGGCAAACGCGATCTGGGCGCGCAGCCGGGTGAGCCGGGCCCGCTGCAGGTCATCCAGCGCAGACCCGGCGCCGGACTCCGCGATGGTGAGCAGCTCGTCGGCGGAGTCGAAGGCCGCCGCGTCCCACTTGGCCTGGGCGGCGGCGAGCGCTCGGACCGACCGGCGCATCGGATCGGCGGTCAACTGGGTGGCCCGTTCCAGGAATGCCGCCGCGGCGGCCACCCCACCTCGCGCCTGCGCACGCTCGGCGGACAGCTCGAGCTGCACCGCGACCGAGTCGTCGGGTCCCGTGGCGGCCAGCGCCAGATGCCAGGCGCGGCGATCCGGATCGGCGTCCCCGTCGGTGACCGCGGCCAGTGCCCGATGTGCGCGTCGACGCTCCATCAGGCCCGCGGCCCGGTAGGCGGCCGAACGCACCAATGGGTGGCGGAACCGCACCCGAGTTCCGACATCGATCAGCCCTGCCGCCTGGGCACCCACCGCGGCGTCATCGGGTAGCCCGAGGTGTGCGGCGGCACGCATCAACAACGCCGCGTCGCCGACTGGCTCGGCCGCGGCCGTGACCAGCAGCTGCTGGGTGTGGCCGGACAGTTGCTCGATGCGGCGCAGGAAGGTGCGCTCGATCTGCCCGACCAGTGGTTGCGCATCGGGCGGCCCGAATCCGCCGGCCAGCTCCGCAGCGGTCAGCCCTTTCGGCAACTCCAGCAGGGCCAGTGGGTTGCCCCGGGTTTCGGCGACGATCCGGTCGCGCACCTCGTTGTCGAGCCGGCCCAGGACGGCCGAATCCAGCAACGCGCGGGCCTCGCCTGCGTTCAGCCCCTGCAGGGTCAGCTCCGGTAACCCGGCCAGCTCCTCGGCCGGTCCGTCGCGTACCGCGAAGACGATCGCGACGGGTTCGGCGATCAGGCGCCGGGCGACGAAAGCCAAGGTCTGGGCCGACACCCGATCGATCCACTGCGCATCGTCGACGAGGAAGAGCAGCGGCTGCCGTTCGGCGGCCGCCGCGATCAGACTGAGCACCGCCAACCCGACCAGGAACCGGTCGGGGGCGGGCCCGGCGCTGCGGCCGAACGCGATCTCCAGTGCGTCGCGCTGCGGCGTCGGCAGCTCACCGATCCAGTCCTGCAGCGGTATACACAGTTGGTGCAGCGCAGCGAAGGCCAGCTCCATCTCCGATTCGACGCCCGACACCCGCGCCGTCTGGAAGCCCGCGGCCCGCTCCGCGGTGAAATCCAGCAGAGCGGTTTTGCCTATGCCGGCTTCACCGCCCAGCACCAGCACCTGGCTTTGTCCCGACCGGGCTGCGGACATCAACCGTTCCAGCGTCGCGCATTCCGCGCGCCGACCCCGTAAACGAAGCGCCCGATCGGTGATCACCCTGCCGGATGACCTTACCGATAGCGCGGAGCTTCGTGTTAAATCAACTGCTTGACTTAATGCGGTCGACGCCGATTAACTCGACGAGTGGTCAACGAACTGGCGGACAGGGTTGCCGTCGTCACCGGTGCGGCTTCGGGGCTGGGCCGTGGCATCGCCGAACGGTTCGCCGCCGAGGGCGCGCGGGTTGTCATCGCCGACGTGCAGACCGAGGGCGGCCAGGCACTGGCCGAAGCACTGGGTCCCAATGCCGTCTTCCAGCGCACCGACGTCTCCGATCCCGAACAGGTGAGCGCGCTGGTGGCCACGGCTGTGCAGACGTTCGGGGGCCTGCACATCATGGTGAACAACGCCGGCGTCTCCGGGCCGCTACGCCGCCTGCTCGACGACGATTTCGCCGACTTCCACCGCGTGATGGCGGTCAACGTCCTCGGGGTGATGACCGGCACCCGCGATGCCGCGCGGCACATGGCGGCCCATGGCGGGGGATCGATCATCAATCTGACCTCGATCGGCGGCATCCAGGCCGGCGGGGGTGTCATGACGTACCGCGCATCCAAGGCCGCGGTCATCCAGTTCACCAAGTCGGCGGCAATTGAGTTGGCGTATCACGAGATTCGCGTCAATGCCATCGCCCCCGGCAACATCCCCACGCCGATCTTGGCGTCGTCGGCAGCAGACATGGACCCCGAAGAACTCGAGCAATTCGAGGCCCGGATTCGTCAGGGGATGCGCGAGGACCGGCCGCTCAAGCGGGAAGGCGCCCCCGACGACGTCGCGGAGGCCGCCTTGTACCTGGCGGGCGAACGATCGCGCTACGTCACCGGTATCGTGCTTCCGGTGGACGGGGGAACGGTCGCCGGCAAGGTGATTCGGTCCCGCAAGCGGGACTGATGCTGTCGATGTCGATCCTGTCGAAACAGGCGGTGGCCGACACGGTGGCGCGGGTCATTGCGGCCACGATCAACCCGGCTCCCAAGCCGGCCGTGCGCTTTCCCGAAATCGGCGGTCGCACCACCCGGGTCGTGATTCCGACCCGCCATGGCGAGGTGTCCGCCACCGTCTACCACCCGCCCAGTGCCGGTGTCGGGACGGCTGTCTATGTCAATGTCCACGGCGGCGGATTCGTCGTCGGGCATCCCGAACAGGACGACCCGTGGTGTCGCTACCTGGCGGCCCATACCGGTGTGGTCGTCGTCAACACCGACTACGTCTTGGCTCCCGGCCATCGCTTTCCCGCTGCGCCCCAACAGATTTACGACGTCGTGTGGTGGGCGGCAAGCGCAGACCGGGACTGGGACGGGACGCGCCTTTGCGTCGGCGGTCAGAGCGCCGGCGGCAACTTGAGCGCCGCCGCAGCCCGCCTCGCGCTGGAGAACGGCGGTCCCCGCATTGCGTTGCAGGTGCTGCACTATGCGCCGCTGGATTTGGTGACGCCCACCGGTGAGAAGGCGTCCACGCTTGGGAGCCGGGCGGTGATGAAGCCGTGGATGGGCAAGGTTTTCGACACCGCCTACATCCCGGATCCGGCACACCGGCGTGATCGGCTGGCTTCGCCGGCGTGGGGCACAAACGCCAATGGCATTGCGGGCATAGCGCCCGCTTTGATCGTCACGGCCGAACACGACCGGCTCCGCGACGAGGCCCGTAGGTATGCGGACAAGCTCGCGGCCGTCGGCGCGTTGGTCGAGTATTACGAGGTGTCCGGCGTCGACCACGGGTACAACATCATGACCGGTGCCGCGGATGTCACCCGCCGCGCGTATGCCCGAATCGCGGAGCACGTTTCGAAGGCCATTGGCCCGAACGCTACCGCGAATTAAATCAGTCGCTTGACTTAACGGTGGGCGAGGCGTTGACTGGCCGGTATGACCACTGTCGGCCGGGTCGTTCGCAGCGAGCGGGCCAGCTCCACACAGGAGGCGATCCTGGTCGCCGCCGAGCGGCTGTTCGCCGAACACGGCGTCTTCGCGGTGTCCAACCGCCAGGTCAGTGAGGCGGCCGGGCAAGGTAACAACGCCGCCGTCGGCTATCACTTCGGCACGAAGGCCGACCTGGTCCGCGCGATCGAACACAAGCACCGGGGTCCCGTCGAGCAGTTACGCGAACGGATGGTGGCCGCCCTGCCGACCGCCGCCGGCATGCGGGACTGGGTCGCGTGCCTGGTCCGGCCGTTAACCGATCACCTCGAGGCGCTCGGCAATCCCACCTGGTATGCGCGGTTCGCCGCCCAGGCCATGACGGACCCCGCCTACCAGAACATCGTCGTCAAGGATGCGTTGAGTTCGTCGTCGCTGGTTCAGGTCATCGACGGGATCAGCAGCTGCCTGCCCGACTTGCCCGTCGATGTCCGGTTCGAACGAAACATCATGGCGCGCAACCTGTTGATGCATACCTGCGCCGATCTCGAGCGGGCGCTGGCCGAAGGTACCCCGGTGCCCCGGCCGTCCTGGCGGGCCGCCGCCACCGGACTGATCGACGCGATCGTCGGACTGTGGCTGGCACCCGTCACCGTTGCGGATGAAGAGTCAGGTAGATGAAAGTCTCTGTCAATCAAGATATCTGCGCTTCATCGGGCAACTGCGTAATGAACGCGCCCGAGGTGTTCGACCAACGCGACGAGGACGGCGTCGTCGTCCTGCTCAACCCGAACCCGCCCGCCGACCAGGCCGAGGGCGCGCGCAAAGCCGCCGCCTTCTGCCCGGCTCTGGCCATCCAGATCGAGGAGTGACCGTGTCCGAGACCCTGACGGATAACACCACCGCCACGGACATCCCGGAGTATCCGATGCCGCGCGCGGCCGGTTGCCCGTTCGCACCGCCCCCGGACGTGATGGCACTGGCCGAAGCCAAACCGCTGTCGCGGGTTCGGATCTGGGACGGCAGTACCCCGTGGCTCATCACCGGTTACGAGCAGTGCCGGGAGTTGTTCTCCGATTCCCGGGTCAGCGTCGACGACCGGGTGCCCGGGTTCCCGCACTGGAACGCCGGCATGTTGTCGACGGTGCACAAGCGCCCCCGCTCGGTGTTCACCTCCGACGGTGAGGAGCACACGCGCTTCCGGCGAATGTTGTCCAAGCCGTTCACCTTTCGGCGCGTCGAAGGGTTGCGGCCGGCCATTCAGCGGATCACCGACGACCACATCGACGCCATGCTGGCTGGGCCGCAGCCTGCCGATGTGGTCAGTGCGCTGGCGTTGCCGGTGCCGTCACTAGTGATCAGCCAGTTGCTCGGGGTGCCCTATGAGGACGCCGAACTGTTCCAGGAACACGCCAACGTCGGGCTGGCTCGCTACGCCACCGGTGAAGAAGCCACCAAAGGCGCAATAAGCCTGTACAAGTACATCATCAAGCTGGTCGAGGCCAAGATGGAGAACCCGACCGAGGACGCGGTCTCCGATCTGGCCGAACGGGTCAAGGCCGGCGAGCTCAGCGTGAAGGAGGCAGCCCAGCTGGCCAACGGGTTACTGGTCGCCGGCCACGAGACCACCGCGAACATGATCGGGCTGGGCGTGCTTGCGCTACTTGAAAATCCGGATGAGCTGCCCGCCATTCGCGACGCCGACGATCCCAAGATCGTCGCCAACGCGGTCGAAGAACTCCTGCGCTACCTCAGCATCATTCAGAACGGACAGCGCCGCGTCGCCATCGAAGACATCTCGATCGCCGGCGAGGTGATCCGCGCCGGCGAGGGCATCATCATCGACCTCGCTCCGGCGAACTGGGATGCACAGGCATTCACTGAACCCGAGCGGCTGTACCTGCATCGCTCCGGTGCCGAACGCAATGTCGCCTTTGGCTACGGTCGCCACCAGTGCGTCGGCCAGCAATTGGCGCGGGCCGAGCTGCAGATCGTCTTCCGCACCCTGTTCCAGCGGATTCCGACACTGAAACTTGCTGTCCCGCTTGACGAGGTCCCGTTCAAACACGACCGCCTCGCCTACGGCGTCTACGAGTTGCCGGTCACCTGGTAAGCCTCAGCCCACCGAGAAGTATGTGAAAGGTCGACGATGACTACACCAACAAGCACCCTGTATCCGCCGAAAGGTTTCGGCGCACCGAAGGATCGTCGCGGGCATGCCATCGGCAGTGACGTGGGGTTGCCTTCGGGCACCGAGGTGTTCTCGGCGGACAACCATATTTCGCTCGCCGCCGACATCTTCTACGAGCGCTTCCCCGAAGACCTGAAGGACAAGGCGCCCCGGATCTGGTACGAGGAGGGCGCATACCAGGTCGGCCGCAAAGGTCAGTCGTTCCTGCCGGGCGACTTCAGCGCGGTACTCATGCAATACGACGACCTTCCCGGGGCGGCCAGCACCAATATCGACGCCCGCATCCAGGAGTTGCGCGAGGACGGCGTCGATAAGGAGCTGGCCTTCCCCAACGCGGTGCTGGCGCTGTTCCACTACCCGGACAAGAAACTTCGCGAGCTCACCTTCCGCATCTATAACGAGTACATCGCGGAACTGCAGGAGCGTTCCAATGGCCACTTCTACGGTGCGGGCCTGATCAACTGGTGGGATCCGAAGGGCACCCGGGACACCCTGGCCGAGCTGAAGTCTTTGGGGCTCAAGACGTTCCTGATGCCGCTCAACCCCGGTAAGGACGACGACGGCAACCCGATCGACTACGCGAGCACGGCGATGAGCGCGGTGTGGGATGAGATCGAGGCGGCCGGGATCCCGGTCACCCACCACATCGGTGAGACCCCGCCCAAGAGCCCGTGCGAGTTCAACAGCGTGGTGGTCGGCATGATGATCAACATCGACGGGTTCCGGGAAACGTTCTCCAAGTACATCTTCGGAGGGATTCTCGACCAGCACCCGAATCTTCGGATCGGCTGGTTCGAGGGCGGGATCGCGTGGGTGCCGTGGGCCCTACAGGACGCCGAACACCTGGTTGCCTCCTACCAGCACATGTTCAACCGGCCGTTGCAGCACGATGTCCGGTACTACTGGGACACGCACATGAGCGCGTCATTCATGGTCGACCCGCTGGGCCTGGAGCTGATCGACCGGATCGGCGTCGACAAGGTGATGTGGTCCTCGGACTACCCGCACAACGAGAGCACGTACGGGTATTCGGAGAAGTCGCTGGCGGCCGTCGTGGACGCGGTCGGGCCGGAGCGGGCCGCGCGAATCGTGAGCGGCAACATCACCGAATTCCTGGGCCTGTGACCGTCTTTGCCGATGCACCTGGGTTGACCATTCCGGAGCGTCCCGACCTGTCGCGGATGCGCCGGGAGACCGGGGCGCGGCTGCGGGCCGCCATGGCCGAGCGCGGCGTCGACGCCCTGGTCCTGCTGGGCAACAACGCCGTCGTCTATGCGACGGGGGCGAGCTGGCCGCTGGGTGATGCCGGGGTGTCCTACGTCGAACGCCCGGTGGCGGTGGTGCTGGCCGACGATCCGTGGCCGCATCTGTTCCTGCCGTTCCGGGAGGGTGCCGCGCAGGAATCGGAGTTGCCCACCGACCACCTGCACGGACCGGTCTATCTCGAATTCGACGAGGGGGTCGACGATTTCGCCCGGCAGCTGGCCGACCTGGTTCCCGCCGGAGCGACCGTGGCGGTCGACGAATTCACCGGCGCCATGTCACGAGCCCGGAAGGCGTTGTTCCCCAACGGTGCTCCCGTCGACGCTTCGGCAGTGGTGAGCGCCGCCAAGGTGGTCAAAACCCCGGACGAATTGGCTTGCATCCGTACCGCGGTGCGGATCACGGATCAGGCCATGGTCGAAGTCCATCGGGCACTGGTCCCGGGCATCCGCCAGATCGACCTCTCGGCAAGGTTTTTGCGCCGAGCCTTCGAGTTGGGAGCGATGGCCAGCATGCTCGAGCCGATCTGGCAGGTGATGCCGCCCAGCAAGGCCGAGGGGGTGTGGACCACACACGGTGACCTCGCGTTGCCGCTGCTGAGCACCGAACGCGAACTTGCCAAAGGTGATGTGCTGTGGACCGACGTCAGCATCACCTACCAGGGTTACTGCTCGGACTTCGGGCGGACCTGGATCGTCGGGCAGGATCCCTCGCCGCGCCAGCAAGCCCAGTTCGAGAAGTGGCGCGAGATCATGAATGCCGTGGTGGGGGTGGCCCGGGGGGGTGCCACCGCCGCCGACCTCGGCCGCGCGGCCATCGCCGCCAACGGCGGCACTCGGCCGTGGCTGCCACACTTCTACCTCGGCCACGGGATCGGCGTCAACGCCGCCGAAATGCCGATGATCGGAACGGATCTCGGCGACCAGTTCGACGAGAACTTCGTCCTCCAGCAAGGCATGGTGCTGGTGCTCGAGCCGGTGGTCTGGGAGGACGGCACCGGCGGCTACCGCAGCGAAGAGGTCCTGGTGATCACCGAGGAAGGCTCGACACGATTGACCGATTACCCCTATGACCCCTATGTCGACTGAGGTTCTGCCCGACGCCCGCGCGCTGCGCAGCGGACGCCGCGAACGAGCCCTGGCGCAGATGGCAGAGCACGACCTCGACGTGCTGGTGCTGGGCCGCCAGGCCAACGTCCGTTACGTCACCGGCGCGCCGCAACTGTGGGTTGCCGGGACCCGGCCGTTCGGCCCGACGTGTGTGCTGGTCCGCGCGACCGGCGCCATTCATCTGCTGAGCACCTGGGACGAGGGCGTGCCGGAGGACATTCCGCACGAGAACCTGTACGGCATCTCCTGGAACCCGGTCAACACCATCGCTGCGCTGCAGCGCATCGACGGCGCGGCCGACGCCCGACGGGTCGGAACTGATGCGCTGTCACCGGTTTTCGCGCAGTTGCTGCCGACCGCGTTTCCCGCGGCCGAACTCGTCGACGGAGAACTCGCGATGCGTGCGGCCCGCCGCATCAAGACCGACGCGGAAGTCGATGCGCTGCGTAAGTCCATCAAGGTGGCCGAGTCCGGCCTGGCCACCGCCGCATCGTCATTGCGGCCGGGAGTAAGCGAGCAGACCCTGGCCGGAGTGCTGCTGGAGGCGCTTGCCGCGGGCGGAGTGAGCACGCCGTCGAGTCAGGATGTGGCGTGGGTGACCTCTCGCGAACACCCCTGGCGGCGAGCCGCCGGTGACGGTCGGGTGCAGACCGGTGACCTGGTCGCGCTGTCGGCCGGCGTGGTGGCCGGTGGGTATATCGGCGAGGTCGGCCGCACCTGGCCGGTGGGCGAAAACCCTGGTGCCGCGGCGCTGTACGAGCGTTGGGATCGGTTGTGGTCGCTGCTGATCGCGGTGTGTCAACCGGGAGCCGGGGCCGGTGAGCTGCTGGCCGCCTACGCGGCGGCAGGCGAACCCGCACCGCCGATGCCCGTAGCCCGCGGACTGGGGATGGGCTTCGACCCGCCGGTCATCTCTGCGCGCCTGCCCCGGACCGCCGGCGAGGAGCGCCTGGAGCCCGGCATGGTTCTCGCCATCACGGGCTACGTCTGGGAGCCGGCCGTCGGCGCGGTGTTCGGACGTGAAGCGGTACTGATCGAAGCCGACGGGCCCGAGGTGCTGACCGCGAGCCCGTTCTGGCGCAGGTGATCGATGGCCGCCAAGGCGGAGAAGATCAACAATGCCAAACGGAAGCGGAAGCGCTAGTGGAATCGCCGCTGTCCGGTTACACCGTCGTCGACCTGTCCACCGGCATCGCGGGTGCCTACTGCACCAAACTGCTCGCCGACGGAGGCGCCGAGGTCGTCAAAGTCGAGCCACTGGCGGGGGACTGGTTACGGTCTTGGTCTTCTTCGTTTGCGACGATCGCGCCCGGCTGCGACGGCGCGCTGTTCAGCTTTCTGGCGGGGTCCAAGCGCAGCGTCGTCGTCGACCCGCGCGACGCGGACGACATCGGGTTACTCAACCGGCTGCTCGCCGCCGCGGACGCCGTCGTCTGGTCACCGGGATCTACGGTGGCGCAATCGTTTACACCGCATAAGATCCGGGGTAACCACCCGCACCTCGTCGTCACATCGATCACCCCATTCGGACTGGACGGTCCGTGGCGGGACCGCGCGGCAACCGAATTCACGCTGCAGGCGTGGTCGGGCGGCATCATCGGCCTGGGCCGCGGGGTGGCCGACCGGGCACCCGTCCACGTCGGCGGGCAGGTTGGCGAATATCTGGCCGGTGCCTATGCCAGCGCCGCGACGCTGGCCGCGCGGTGCCTCGGTCGTGGTGAGCTCATCGACCTGTCGATGCTGGAGACTCAAATCCTCGGCCTGACTTACTATCCCGTCACCTATTTCGAGATGCTGGGCCGGCCCTGGCGGGACGCCAGGCGGCCCACCGTGCCCGGGGTGGCGGCCGCGCAGGACGGTCTGGTGGACCTCGGCTGCGGGACCGCGCAGCAATGGTTCGACCTGTGCGCCATGGTCGGCCACCCGGAATGGATCGAGGAGAACTCGCCCCTGACGATCACCGAGCAGGCCAACATTCATGCCGATGACATCTATGCGTGGGTTCGCAGCCAGCCGGCCGACGAGATTCGCGAACTGGCCACCGCATTCCGGATACCCAACGCGCCGGTGGCCAACGGTGCGAACGTCACGTCGCTGGAACACTTTCGGGCACGCGACTCATTCATGCGCAACCCGCGCGACGGATTCACCCAGCCGCGCCACCCCTACCGGATGCAGCCCGCGCAGTTGCGCGAGCCGGGCCCGGCCCCCCGACTCGGTGAGCACACCGCCCACTACCGGGCGGCCGGTCTCACCCCCCGTGCGGCGTCCGCCCCGGACCGGCCCGCACCGCACCTGCCGCTGAGCGGGCTTCGGGTACTGGACCTGACGACCTTCTGGGCAGGCCCATCCTGCACTCACTTCCTGGCCATGCTCGGTGCCGAGGTGATCCACGTGGAATCCACCGGCCGCCCGGACGGGACCCGGTTGATCGCCGGCATGCCGGTCACCGAGGAGCAATGGTGGGAGAAGTCGCCCATCTTCGCCGCCCTGAACACCAACAAGAAGGGTCTGACGCTGGATCTGCAGAGTCAGCGGGGACGCGAGCTGCTGCATCGACTGATCGGCACCTGTGATGTGGTCGCGGAGAGCTTCACACCCCGCGTCCTCGATTCGATCGGGTTGGATTTCGCTGCGGTGCAGTCGATTCGGCATGACGCAGTGATGGTGCGCATGCCGGGCTTCGGTCTCGACGGCCCGTGGCGGGACAACCCGGCCTTCGCCTACGTCATCGAATCGGCATCCGGAGTGAGCTGGCTGACCGGCTATCCCGACCGCACCCCATTCGAACCGTACTCCGTGGGGGATCCCAACGCCGGGGTGCACGCACTCAACGCGCTGCTGCTGGCCCTCGAACATCGGCGGCGAACCGGCCAGGGTGTGCTGGTGGAGGCGGCCATGGTGGATGCGGCGCTGAACATCGCCGCGGAGCAGGTCATCGAGTACTCGGCGTACGGAGCGCTGCTGGAAAGGGCCGGCAATCGCGGGCCCACCGCCGCACCGCAGAATCTGTACCGTACCAACGAGATCGACGAATTCGGGCGGCTGGACAGTTGGGTCGCGATCGCGGTGGCCACCGACCGGCAATGGGGTCAGCTCCGTGACGCGCTCGGATCACCCGCGTGGGCAACCGATCCCGCGCTGAGCACCGCCCCCGGCCGGCGAGCTGAAGCCGACCGCATCGACGAACAGCTGGCGACCTGGTGTGCTGACCGGACCGGCGACGAGATCGTCGCTGCCCTCTGGGACGCCGGCGTGCCGGTGGCCAAGGTCCTGCAGCCGCACCGCCAGACGGAGATACCGCAATTGGACGCGCGCGGCTTCTTCGAAGTCGTCGACCACCCGGTGTGCGGCCCGGCTAGGCTCAGCACCGTGCCCATGCGGATGTCCGGCGGTCCGTGCCGGTTTCATACCGAGCCCGCGCCCTTGCTCGGGCAACACAACCACGACTTGCTCACCGAGCTGGGGCTGACCGATGCCGAGATCGCTGAGCTGGAGGCCGACGGCGTGATCGGCCAGGCACCGCGATGATTAGTTGCGCGAGCAGACGCAAAAGCCCCCGACACGCCGGGCGTGCGGGTGCTTTCGCGCCTGCTCGCGGGAGGGGGTGAGTGGCGTGCCGATCGATCCGTCCGGCATCCTGCTCACCGACCGCGTGGCGGTGGTCACCGGCGGCGGGGCGGGCATCGGCCGGGGTATCGCGGCGGGGTTCGCGGCGTTCGGGGCGCGGGTGGCGATCTGGGAGCGCAACCCCGACACGTGCGTACGGGCCGCGGAATCAATTGGCGGACTGGGCATCACCATCGACGTTCGGGACAGCGCCCAGGTCGACGCCGCCTTGCAGCGCACGATGGCCGAGCTGGGTACACCGACGATCCTGGTGAACAACGCCGGCGGCGTGTTCTCGTCGCCCCTGCTGGAGACCAGCGAAAACGGTTGGGACGCACTGTATCGGGCGAATCTGCGGCACGTGCTGCTGTGCACGCAGCGAGTCGCGCGAACGATGGTGGCAGCAGGCCTGCCGGGCAGCATCATGTCGGTCACGTCGATCGAAGGCGTGCGGGCGGCGCCGGGCTATGCCGCGTACGCCGCGGCCAAGGCCGGCGTCATCAACTACACCAAGACCGCGGCACTGGAGTTGGCGCCCCATCGCATCCGGGTCAACGCGATCGCGCCCGACATCACCATGACCGAAGGCTTGGCGGCGCTCGGCGGCGAGGATGCCAGCGCGGCGATGGGTGCCGTCGTCCCGTGGGGCCGTCCGGGCCATGTCGACGAAACGGCCAGTGTCGCGGTGTTTCTCGCCTCGGACATGTCCACCTACATCACCGGCCAGACCTTGCACGTCGATGGTGGAACACACGCGGCCGGCGGCTGGTATCACAACCCGCAGACGGGGACCTACCAGCTCGGACCCTAGGTTGGGTGGCGGGGGGGGCCCCCCCCCCCCCCCCCCCCCCCCCCGCCGGGGGGGGGGGGGGGGGGGGGGGCGGCGCCCGCCCCCCCCCCAGCACGCCCCGCGGGGGGGGGGGGAGA
>NZ_LZKQ01000026.1 GCF_001668675.1 Mycobacterium asiaticum
GGTGTCGAGCCAGGAACGGCGCCTCCGGGCCGGATCGCACCGCCCGGCCGATCACGCTGTGGGCCCGCACCGGGTCGCCGCCGTGAATGGCGGCCAGCGTCACCACCGCGGCCGGACTGTCGGGAAACGCCTCTCCGAACGGCTGCTCGACCGCGATCGCCTGACTCAGCCGGGACATGGCGGCCGGATAAGGCTGTTCCATCGTCAGCAGAAGACCTTCGGCAAGACTGCGGGAGGCGCGCGCGGCCATGGTCGGCGGTCCGGAGTCCTTCATGCGTAACGCGACCCGTGCTGCCGCCAGGTCACCCGTGGCGGCGAGCACGATGGCGGCGGCCGAGCCGACCACCGAGTCCGGGTAGGGGCCGAGCCAGGCGAACAGCTCGGCGGCCTGCCCGGTGTTGCCGTCGTGTGCGGCAACGCTGGCCGCGATGCGCACCGCCGCGGCACGCTCGCCGGCATCCGGTGAGCCGAGCAGATCGTCGGCCAGCGCGGTCGCCGCCGGGCAGTCACCGGTGAGGGCAAGGGCGTCGGCCAATCGGGACGTCAGCCCCATGGCACCGGCCTGGACCGCGCCCCGGTACAAGCGCGCGGTGCGGGTCGGCTGGGCTCGGGTCTGGTCTGCATGCCGGGCGAGGATCGCGGCCAGCCGGTCGTCGTGCAGCCCATGTTCGGCCAGCTGCAACGCGAAGTCTGGCGACATCGTGGCGACGTCGAGTTGGGAACGCACCAGCGACGTTTCGATCTCGCGGTGATGTGCATTGCCGACGGTTTGGGCGACTGCGTCGTGGACGAGCCGCAGAAATTTGGGTGGATGCGATGGTTCGACAAGCCCGCACGCGCGGACCCGGTCGACCAGCGTCCTGGCGTCCGGTACCGGGATGTCGAGTGCCGCCGCGATGTCGGCGGCGCCCAATTCGTGGGTCAACGACATGAGGAGAAGGGCATCAAGCACTGGCTCGTCGATGCGATGCAACCGCGCCGTGAGCGCGATCCTGGCCGTATGTTCCGGCGCCTGGTTGCTCTCGCCGACCGCGCGCAGGAGAAAGGGCAGACCTGCTGTGCAGTCCAAGATGTGGCCGGCGGACGGCGCTGCGCCCAGCGATATCCGCGGTCGCTCGCGTTCGATCGCCAATGCGAGGGATCGAAGCGCGGGACGCTGCTCCTGCGCTTCGGCCGCAGCGACGACCGTAAGCCGGGCCTCGACGACCCGTTCGGTGAGCCGGTCCAGGTCGTGGTCTGGGAGCAGGTGGGCGTCGTCGACGACGAGCGCGGCGCCGGGCGGATCGTCGTCTCGCGGCGGACGGGTGAGCACGGTGCGACCGGCGCGGCGCAGGTTGTCGCGCACGGTGGCCAGCAACGTGGACTTGCCAGTGCCAACACCCCCGGTGACCAGGGCCTGAACCGGTTCGGTCGCGGCATTGGCGAGGTCCTCGACCAGCTGGCGAGCGGCATGTGGCAACTCGATCGCGGAACTCAGCGAGTCGGTCATTCCCCTGCCCTCTGTGCTCTACTGGTGCTCAGCAGCGCCACCTCACCTCAGGGTCGAGGCCCCGTAGCCCCGTGTTTCCCCTAATGCAGCACCCCCTAATGATGCCTCGGGGCGGGCGGGGTTGGCACCGAACACGGCTTGCTGGTGAGTAGATAGCATTTTGCTAGCGCCGAAAATGTTGGACATGTGTCGAGGAGGTGGATCGTGGCGAATTCCCTGCTCGACTTCGTGATCTCCCTGGTGCGCGATCCCGACGCCGCCGCGCGGTATGCCGCGAACCCCGCGCAGGCCATCGCGGACGCTCACCTTACCGATGTGACCAGCGCGGATGTCAACAATCTGATCCCCGTAGTGTCGGATTCGCTGTCCATGACCGCGCCATCGGTAGGTGGCGGAGGCGCGCAGGTGGCCGATCACGGCAACGTGTGGGCGAGCGGGGCCGCGACGGCAGCCTTCGACGCTTTCACTCCTCATGTTCCGGCGGCGGGCGTGTCGCAGCACGGTCCGACGGGCGGTGTGATCAGTCATCCGGCCGCGCCGGCGCCGGGAGAACCGGCAGTGCCTGCTCAACCGGCCGGCGTTGTCCATCACGAACCCTCGGTGTTGCTCACGGGTGGAGAACTGCCTGAAATGGCCTTCGACCACGGCGGCTTCGCGGTCAACGACCCCGGGATCTGGGATCACTCCGTGATTCACCCCGACGCGCACTCACACGACGCCCCGCCCGACCACCACGGCTTCGGCATCCACGGCTGAGAACGCCCTTTTCGTCAACCAATCCGTCGCAGGTTCGCGGTATCGGATCGCGTTGACATGCGCAAACGCCCGCTCTGTCGGCTTGTCGGCGCTTGTTTTAGGGACTTGAGAATCACCCCCTAATCCCCTAATGAATTTGCCTGACACACCCCTGGGGGCTTTGCCAAGTCTGGGGGAGTCGACCCCGATTCGGGGAAGTGGCGAAGTCCATACGTTTATTGCAGGGCGCCGCACACGGCGGCGAGAAGCTACAGCTTCCAATTGAAGGGGAACGACATGACCTCGCTTGTGGACTACATCCTGAGCCTGTTTCGCAGTGAAGAGGCGGCGCGGTCTTTTGTCGCCGCCCCTGGGCAGGCGATGACCAACGCCGGACTGGTCAACGTGTCGCCGGCGGAGGTTTCCTCGGCCGTCGCGACGGCGGTGCCGGGAGTGGCGCTCTCGTCGGACGATCCGATCATCGGACTCCGACAGGCGGTGGCCGACCAGCACGGTCTGACCCCGTTCACCTCGGACCCTGGTGCGGTACCCACCTTTGTGGGTCCTGATGCCGGGCCGGCCTTGAACGCCGCCGGTCCGGTAATCGGCAACGTCGGGGCTGTTACCAGCGATGCGGGCGTCATCGCCGCTGACGCGGGATTCCTTGCCGGCAGTGCCGGAGCTGGGCTGGCCAGTGGCGTCAATGCCGGGCTGGTTGCACAGCCCGCGGCCGACGTGGTTCCGGGCGTCGCTCCTGGGTTGGCATTCGTCGAGCCGACCGGCGGCTTCGGCGCCGGGGTAGGCGTCGGTGCGCAGGCCGGTTTGAGCGTAGATCTCGGCGTGCAAGCCGGAATCGGTGCGGGTGCCGGCCTCGGCGTTGGCACCGGAGTAGGTGTCGGCGCGCAAGCGGGTGTGGGCATTGGCATTGGTGTGGAGGCCGGCATTGGAGTGCAGGCCGGAATCGGTGGCGCTGTTGGTGGTGCCGTTGGTGTGGGTGGTCAGGTCGGTGGGGCAGTTGGCGGCCAGGTCGGTGGCGCCGTGGGTGTTGGTGGCCAGGTTGGCGGTGCGATCGGTGGCCAGGCTGGGGGCGCGATTGGCGTTGGCGGTCAGGTCGGCGGGGCCGTTGGTGGTGCCGTTGGTGTGGGTGGTCAGGTTGGCGGTGCGATCGGCGGCCAGGCTGGGGGCGCGATTGGTGTTGGCGGTCAGGTCGGTGGGGCCGTTGGTGGTGCCGTGGGTGTTGGTGGCCAGGTCGGTGGTGCGATTGGTGGCCAGGCTGGGGGCGCGATTGGCGTTGGCGGTCAGGTCGGCGGGGCCGTTGGTGGTGCCGTTGGTGTTGGTGGCCAGGTCGGTGGTGCGGTTGGTGGCCAGGCGGGCGGTGTGATCGGTGGGGCTGTCGGTGGGCAGGCGGGCGGTGCGATCGGTGTTGGCGGTCAGGTCGGTGGTGCTGTCGGTGGTCAGGTCGGTGGCGCTGTTGGCGTGGGTGGTCAGGTTGGTGGTGCGATTGGTGGCCAGGCCGGCGGTGTGATCGGTGGGGCTGTCGGTGGCCAGGCGGGCGGTGCGATCGGTGTTGGTGGCCAGGTTGGTGGTGCGATTGGTGGCCAGGCCGGTGGCGTTCTCGGTGGCGCTGTCGGTGGGCAGGCCGGCGGTGCGATCGGTGTTGGCGGTCAGGTTGGTGGTGCGATCGGTGGCCAAGCCGGTGGCGTGGTCGGTGTTGGTGGCCAGGTTGGTGGCGCGGTCGGCGGTGCCGTGGGTGTTGGTGGCCAGGTCGGTGGTGCGATTGGTGGCCAGGCCGGCGGCGCCATCGGCGGCGGACTCGGTGGTGGAATCGGGGTCGGTGGCCAGGCCGGTGGTGCAATTGGCGCCGCTGGGCAGGTCGGCGGAGCGGTCGGTGCCCAAGCCGGCATTGCGGCCGGTGGCCAGGCCGGCATTGCGGCTGGCAGCCAGGCCGGGCTGGCGGGCCAAGCGGGCATCGCAGGTCAGGCGGGCCTCGCCGGTCAGGCAGGCATCGCAGGCCAGGCAGGCCTTGCGGGCCAAGCGGGCCTCGCTACCCAAGCGGCTGTCGGTGGCCAGGCCGCTGCGGCTGCGGGTGGCGGAATCGCCGGTACCGGCAACCTCGGCGCGCTGGGCAACGTCGGCGCCAACCCGGCAATCAACGCGGGTGCCGGCGCGGCCCCGCAGGCCGGGCTGATTGCCAGCGAAGGCGCCGCGCTGCATGGCGCCGCGACGCCGCAGGTCGGCGGCCCCATCGGGGGTGTCGGCGTAGGCGGGCAGTCCAGCGGCGTGGGCGGCGCAGGGCTCGGCCTCGGCGGTGCAGGGACCCACCCGGCGCCCCAGCCCCTGTCCTCTCCCGGAGCAGCCGAGCCAGGTGCCCCTGTGGTTGTGACCGCGGGTAGCCCCGGCACGGTTCCCGTCGGCGCGGCGTCCGGAGCCGGCGGCGTAGCAACCGGACCCGGCGGCATAGCAACCGGACCCGGCGGCGTGGCGACTGCACCGGGCGGAGTGGCGAACGCCCCCGGTGGCGTTGCGACCGGCCCCGGCACGCACGCGCCGGCCACCGGTAGCGCCGGTGGACACGGCGACATCCTGGGCCAGGAAGGTACGACGCTCGGCGGCGGAAGCGTCCCGGCCGGTGCCGGTACGCCCGGCACCGCTGGTACGCCCGGCAGTGCGGGTGGCGGTGCGGGAACGGGCGGCGTCACTCCGGGTGACCACACACCGACGTTCCCGTCCGGCCAGGGCCCCGTCATCCAGACCGGTGGCACAGGTGCCGGTACCGGCGGGGGCACGACACCGCCGACTGGCGGTGGCCACGGTCCGGTCATCCAGACGCCGGGCACCACGACGGGCCAAGGCGACGCCGGCCACGGCGGCACGAACCCGCCAGTGATCAACGTCCCGCACAGCCCGGCCCCGCAGGTCGAGACGCCGACCCACCCGGCTCCGGCCGACCACGGCCCGGTGGTTACCCCGCAGCAGCATCAGCCGATCGAGCAACCGACTCACCACGAGCCGCAAAGCCCTTCGGTGTTCGGCCACGAGCCGCCCGCGGCACACACGCCGCCGGCGCACACCGACGTCCCCGGGACGCACGGCGCGGCCGACCATCACGGGTTCTGATTAGCCCGATCGGCGAACACCGGCGGGGACCTTCATGGTCCCCGCCGGTTTATGCACCTACCGTGTTCTGACAGGCACGCGATCGAGAAAGGGGGGCAGCACGGTGGCTCAACCCGATGACCCGCGCCGGGTCAGCGTGATCGTCGAGCTGATCGACCACACGATCGCTATCGCTGAACTCCACGAGCGCGGTGATCTGGTGCAGCGGCTCCGACGTGCGCGCACGCGGATCACCGACCCGCAGATCCGGGTGGTGATCGCCGGCCAGCTCAAGCAGGGCAAGAGCCAGCTGCTCAACTCGCTACTGAACCTCCCCGTGGCGCGGGTGGGCGACGATGAGGCCACCGTGGTCATCACGGTCGTGAGCTACAGCGCGCAGCCAACCGCCCGGCTTGTCCTGGCCGCCGGGCCCAACGGTGAGACCACCACCGTCGACCTCCCCGTCGATGCGATCAACACCGACCTGCGTCAGGCGCCGCAAGCCGGCGGCCGCCGCGTGCTGCGGGTGGAGATCGGCGCGCCCAGCCCGCTGCTGCAGGGCGGCTTGGCGTTCATCGACACCCCGGGCGTCGGCGGTCACGGACAGCCGCACCTGTCGGCGACCCTCGGACTGCTGCCGGACGCGGATGCCCTGCTGATGGTCAGCGATGCCAGCCAGGAGTTCACCGAACCGGAGATGTGGTTCCTGCGCAAGGCGCATCAGGTCTGCCCGGTCGGCGTGGTGGTGGCCACTAAAACCGACCTGTATCCGCGCTGGCGCGACATCGTCAACACCAACGCCGCCCACCTGCACCGCGCCCGGGTGCCGATGCCGATCATCCCGGTCTCGTCGCTGCTGCGCAGCCACGCCGTCAGCCTCAACGACAAGGAACTCAACGCCGAATCCAACTTCCCGGCGATCGTCAAGTTCCTCAGCGAAAAGGTGCTGTCCCGCGAAAACGACCGGATACGCGATGAGGTGTTGACCGAGATCCGTTCGGCGGCAGAGCAATTGACCGTGTCCGCCAGTTCCGAGCTGTCGGTCGTCAACGATCCACAGGTGCGTGATCGGCTCACTGCGGACCTGGAACGCCGCAAGCAGGAAGCCCAGGAGGCACTGCAGGCGACCGCGCTGTGGCAGCAGGTCCTCAACGACGGATTCACCGACCTGAGCAACGACGTCGACCACGACCTGCGCGCGCGGTTCCGTGCCCTGACCGACGACATCGAGCGGCAGATCGACTCGTGCGACCCGACCCTGCACTGGGCGGAGATCGGCGCCGATGCCGAGGATGCGGTGGCCACCGCGGTCGGCGACAATTTCGTCTGGGCATACCAACGGGCCGAGGCGCTGGCCCTCGACGTCGCCCGCTCGTTCAACGACGCAGGGCTGAACTCGGTGATGTCGCCCGAATTGACCTCGCGCCTGATGGCCGGCAACTTCGACCAGCTCAAGGCTTTGGCCGAACTGGACGCCAAGCCGCAGGGTAAGGGCCAGAAGATGATTTCCGGGTTGCGCGGCTCCTACGGGGGCGTGGTGATGATCGGCATGCTGTCGTCGGTGGCCGGCCTGGGTCTGTTCAACCCGGTATCGGTCGGAGCCGGGCTGTTACTCGGCCGGATGGCCTATAAGGAAGAAAAGGAAGGCCGAGTTCTGCGCGCCCGCGCGGAGGCGAAGGCCAACCTGCGCCGCTTCGTCGACGAGGTCTCGTTCGTGGTGGGCAAGGAATCCCGCGACCGGCTCAAGACGATCCACCGCACCCTGCGCGACCACTACCGCGAGATCGCCAACGAGCTGAGTCAATCGCTGAACGAGTCACTGCAAGCCACGGTCACCGCCGCTCACATGGAAGGCGTCGAACGCGACACCAGGGTGCGCGAATTGGAGCGGCAACTGGACATCCTGCGCCAGGTCACCGAAAACTTAGACAAACTGAGGGTACGGGCGACCATAGGACGAGGGTGAGCACAAGCGATCGGGTCCGCGCCATCCTGGGCGGCACCATCGAGGCCTACCGGGGGGAACCGGCCTACCGCCACCGCGCGGACGTCTTCTACGAACTGGAACGCATCGGCGCGCGCCTCAACGAGCCCATCCGCATCGCGTTGGCCGGCACCCTCAAAGCCGGAAAGTCCACCCTGGTCAATGCCCTGGTCGGGGACGATATCGCGCCGACGGATGCAACCGAAGCGACCAGGATCGTGACCTGGTTCCGGCACGGCCCCACCCCGAAGGTCACCGCCAACCACCGCGGTGGACGCCGCAGCAACGTCCCTATCACCCACCGGGACGGCCTGAGCTTCGACCTGAGCAGAGTCAATCCCGCTGATGTGCTGGACCTGCACGTCGAGTGGCCGGCTCAGGAGTTGGTGCACACCACCATCATTGACACCCCGGGGACCTCGTCGTTGACCCGCGAGGCTTCCGAGCGCACCCTGCAACTGCTGGTTCCCGCCGACGGAGTGCCCCGCGTGGACGCGGTGGTGTTCTTGCTGCGCACCCTCAACGCGGCCGACATCGCACTGCTCAAACAGATCGGCGGCCTCGTCGGTGGCTCGGCCGGTGCGCTGGGCATCATCGGCGTCGCGTCGCGGGCCGACGAGATCGGTGCCGGTCGCATCGACGCGATGTTGTCGGCCAGCGACGTCGCCAAGCGGTTCACCAGCGAGATGAACCAGACGGGCATCTGTCAGGCCGTGGTTCCGGTGTCGGGGCTGCTCGCAATGACGGCGCGCACCCTGCGGCAGGGCGAGTTCGTCGCACTGAAGAAACTCGCCGAGTCCGATCCGGCCGAGTTGAACAAGGCGCTGCTGAGTGTGGACCGGTTCGTCCGACCGGACAGCCCGCTGCCGGTGGACGCACCAATTCGCGCGCAGCTACTGGAGCGGTTCGGCATGTTCGGCATCCGGATCTCGATCGCCGTGCTGGCGGCCGGGGTCGCCGATGCGACGAGCCTGGCCGCCGAACTGCTCGAGCGCAGCGGGTTGGTGGCGCTGCGCGAAGTGATCGACCAGCAATTCGCGCAGCGTTCCGACATGCTCAAGGCGCACACCGCGCTGGTGTCGTTGCGCAAGTTCGTCGAAACCCACCCGGTCCTGGCCACGCCGTACGTCATCGCCGACATCGACCCGCTGCTCGCCGACACCCATGCGTTCGAGGAACTTCGGTTGCTCAGCCAGTTAGCCTCGCGTACAACAAGATTCGATGCAGAAGAGATGTCGTCGCTGCGTCGTATCCTGGGCGGGTCGGGCACCGACCCGGTCAGCAGACTGGGCCTGGATCCCGAATTGTGCAGGCTCGACCCGCAGGAGCCCCCGCGGGCGGCGTTCGCGGCCGCGCGGTGGTGGCGGCGGCGAGCCGAGCATCCTCTCAACGACCCGTTCACCACTCGTGCCTGCCGGGCCGCGGTGCGCAGCGCCGAGGGAATCCTGGCCGAATTTCCTGCCCGTCGCTGAGCCGGATCAGGTCTCGGGCGCGGGCGCCGCGCTGGTCGACGGCGCGGGCGCCGCGCTGGTGGTGGGCGGCTGCTGCGTAGTGGTCGGCGGTTGCTGCGTGGTGGTCGGCGGGTTGGTGGTGGTCGGCTGGGTCGTGGTGGGCTGCGTGGTGGTGGTCTGTTGAGTCGTCGTCGTGGTGGTGGTGGTCGACGGGGTGGTGGTCGACGTCGATGATGTGGTGCTCGACGGTGGGCTGGTGGTCGTGCTGGACGGCGGCGTCGAGGTCACGGTGACGGGCGGAGGGGTGATCACCGTTTCGGTGGGGCTGTTGTCGGTTCCGATCACCGTGGTGGTGATCGGCGGCGGTTGGGATGTCGTGGTGACGGGTTTGGTGTCGCTCGGTCCGAGTGTGAACGCCAGCACGATCGCCAGGATGATGGCCGCGGCGGCGCCGGCCAGGCTCAACAGAATGGCCGGGCGCTTGTACCAGGGCGGGACGTCCGGTTCGGCGGGGTAGCGGTCCTGATCAGCGTCGGGATACCCAACTCCCGGCGGCGGTTCGACCGGACCCGTGTAGTCGGCGGGGCCGGTGTAGGGGACCGGCTCCATCCCGGTGCCACTGTCTTCGGACCAGGCCAGCGCACGGTCGGTCGTCTGACGGGCCTCGTCGGGGAACGCCTCGGTGGGCACCGCGGTGGTCGGGGAGGGCGCGGTGGGGGATGCGGCAGTCGCATCGGCGGCCCCGGCGCCGGCCAGACCCGCCGCACCGACGGCGCCGGTGGGCACGTCGGCGGCGGGACTCATACCCGTGGGCGCAGCGGCGTCCGATTGCGCGATGGCGCCCAGCGTCGCCGCACCGATCGCGGCCCCGTACAGCGGTTGCGGAGTGGTGAATACCGGCACCTGCAGCCGTTCCGACAGCCGGGTCGTGATCAACGGGATGCCCGCGCCACCACCCACCGTCGCCACCGCAGCCAGGTTGCCAATACCATTGCGCTGCAACACATCTCCGACTGCTGAGATGAATCGGTCCAGCGGGCCCGAGATCAGTTGCTCGAGGGCGGTGCGGGTCAGCTGCAGGCCGGCGCCGGTACCGACAGCA
>NZ_LZKQ01000027.1 GCF_001668675.1 Mycobacterium asiaticum
AGGCCGCGTTGAGCCCGTTAAGCCCGGCATTGAAACCACCGGTGAGGGCCGCATTGAAGGCGGCGGTCAGGCCAGGCAGGTTGAAGGCAGGCAGCGTGGCACTGATCCCGCCCGCCAGAAGCTGCCCAGCGTTGACCAGACCGTTGATCCCGGCTTGCAAGCCGGAGATGCCGCCGGTGATAGCCGCGTTCAGCGCAGGCAGACCACCCGTGAGCGCCCCTGTAAGGGCGACGGAGAGACCGCTGATGCTGGCCCCAATGCTGCCTGTCAGGGCCGCATTGAGCGCGGCGGACAGCGCGGGAAGGTTGAACTCGGGGAGTGCCGGCAAGGTGAGCGGAGGCAGTGGCGGGAAGCTGAACGGCGGCAACGCAAACGGCGGCAGTGTGATGTTGCCAGCCAGGTTGATCAACGAGTTGATCCCGGCGTTGATGCTGGCGCCGATGTCCGGAAGTGCTGGCAGCGGCGGGAAGCTGAACGGCGGCAGCGTAAGCGGAGGCAGCGCAAGCGGCGGGAGCTGCAAGCTGGCCGCGAGAGTCTGACCCAGGTTGACCGCTGCGGTGATGCCACCAGCGATAGAGGCACCGATCTCGGGAAGCGTCGGCAGTTGGATGCTGAATGGCGGCAACGTGAATGGCGGCAGCGCGAACGGCGGCAACGTCAATGACGGCAGCGTGAACGGCGGCAACGTGAGCGGCGGCAGTTCCAGGTTGGCACCGAGGTTGATCAGGGTGTTGAGGCCGCCGGTGAGGGCGGCGCCGAAGTCGGGCAGCACCAGGCCCGGGAAGCCGGGGATGGTGATGCCGGGCAGGCCGAAGTTCAGCGGCGGGAACTGGAAGCCGGGGAACCCGGGCAGCGGCGGCAGTTCCAGGTTGGCACCGAGGTTGATCAGGGTGTTGAGGCCGCCGGTGAGGGCGGCGCCGAAGTCGGGCAGCACCAGGCCCGGGAAGCCGGGGATGGTGATGCCGGGCAGGCCGAAGTTCAGCGGCGGGAACTGGAAGCCGGGGAACCCGGGCAGCGG
>NZ_LZKQ01000028.1 GCF_001668675.1 Mycobacterium asiaticum
TCACTCTAGCGTGACGCTCGGGGCCGACAGCCACGCTGGCGTGACGCTCGGCGTAAGGACGGGTGACGCTCGGCGTAAGGACAGGCGGGACGGGGGCGCTCAGGACCCGCGCAGCGTCTCGATTATCGCGCTGAAGTCTTTGTCGCCGTTGTCCGCGGCGAATTTGGCGTAGATCTCGGCGGCATGGGTGCCCAGTGGCGCGGTCGATCCGGTGGACGCGACCGCGTCCATCGCCAGACCCAGGTCCTTGTTCATCAGCGCGGTCGCGAAGCCGGGCTGGAAGTCGTTGTTGGCCGGTGACGTCGGAACCGGGCCGGGCACAGGACAATTGGTGTGCACTGCCCAGCAGTTGCCGGTTGCGCCGGTGATGACGTCGAAGAGGGACTGCGCCGGCAGTCCGAGCTTCTCGGCCAGGACGAAGGCCTCGCCGATGGCGATCTGGTGCACGGCGAGCACCATGTTGTTGCAGACCTTGGCGGCCTGGCCGGCGCCGGCCGCGCCGCAGTGAATGATCTTGCCCGCCATGGGCTCCAGCACCGGCCGCGCGCGCTCGAGTGCCGTTGCGTCGCCGCCGACCATGAACGCCAACGTCCCAGCTACCGCACCCTTCACTCCGCCGGAAACGGGAGCGTCGATCTGCGCCATTCCGTGTTCTTCGGCCAGCGCGTGCACCTCGCGCGCGTCGTTCACCGAGATGGTGGAGCTGTCGATGAACAATGCACCGGATTGCGCGACCGGCAGCACGTCGGCGTAGCAGCGTTTGACGACGTCGCCGTTGGGCAGCATGGTGATCACGACGTCGGCCTCGGCCACCGCCTCCGGGGCGCTGCCGAACACCGTCGCGCCGCGCTCGGCGGCGGTGTCTGCGGCGGCCGGCACGGGATCATAGCCCCGCACGACATGGCCTGCCTCAAGCAGATTCGCCGACATCGGCCCACCCATGTGGCCGAGTCCCAGGAAAGCGACCTTCAGCGACAACTCTGGCCCGCCCTTCTATGCGCTGGCGCGAAACCGGGTGGCTTCGGCCCGGCCGATGACCACTCGCATGATCTCGTTGGTCCCTTCCAGGATTCGGTGCACCCGCAGATCGCGCACGATTTTCTCCAGACCATACTCGCGCAGGTACCCGTAGCCGCCGTGCAGTTGCAGCGCCTTGTCGGCGACCTCGAAACAGGTGTCGGTGACATAGCGCTTGGCCATCGCGCACAGCTCGACCTTGTCGGTGGCGTCCTCGTCGAGGGCATTCGCCGCCCGCCACAGCATCATTCGCGAGGTCTCCAAACCCGTGGCCATGTCGGCCAGGGTGAACCGCACCGTCGGCTCGTCGAGCAGCGCCGAACCGAACGCCTGGCGCTCGCGCACGTAGGCGCCGGCCTTGTCGAACGCGGCCTGTGCGCCGCCCAGCGAGCACGCTGCGATGTTGAGTCGCCCGCCGTTCAGCCCGTTCATCGCGATGCCGAAGCCGGTGCCTTCACCGTCCGAGCCGCCCAGCATGGCGTCCGCAGGCACCCGGACGCCGTCGAGCACGACCTGCGCCGTCGGCTGGGCATGCCAGCCCATCTTCTCCTCGAGTGCACCGAAACTCAGTCCGGGCGTGCCCTTTTCGACGATGAACGCCGAGATGCCGCGCGGGCCCTCGCTTCCGGTACGCGCCATGATGACATAGACGTCGGAGGCGCCGGCGCCGGAGATGAACTGCTTCACACCGTCGAGAACGTAATCGGAACCCTGCTTGACCGCCCGGGTACTCAACGCACTGGCGTCGGAACCGGCACCCGGTTCGGTCAGGCAGTAGCTGGCGATGACATCCATGGTCGCCAGCCGCGGCACCCACGACTTGCGCTGTTCGTCGGTGCCGAAGCGGTCGATCATCCAGGAGCACATGTTGTGGATGGACAGGAAGGCGGCCGTGACCGGGTCGGCGATGGCCAGCTGCTCGAAGATGCGTACCCCGTCCAGGCGGCGTAGCCCGCTGCCGCCCACATCGTCGCGGCAGTAGATCGCGGCCATCCCGAGTTCGGCGGCCTCGCGCAGCACGTCGGTCGGGAAGTGGTTGCTGGCATCCCATTCCAGGGCGTACGGCGTGATGCGCTTCTCGGCGAACGCGGCGGCCGTCTCTGTGATGACCCGTTCGTCGTCGTTGAGAGTGAACATTGCTTTTCTTAATTCATTGTGGGGATGACGAATTCGGCACCGTCTTTGATGCCGGACGGCCACCGCGAGGTGACGGTCTTGACCTTGGTGTAGAACTGGATCGACGCCGGGCCGTGCTGGTTGAGGTCGCCGAAACCGGAGCGCTTCCAGCCGCCGAAGGTGTGATAGGCCACCGGAACCGGGATTGGGACATTGACGCCGACCATTCCCACCTGCACCCGGGAGACGAAGTCGCGGGCCGTGTCGCCATCGCGGGTGAAGACCGCTACACCGTTGCCGTATTCGTGCTCGGACGGCAGCCGCAGGGCCTCTTCGTAGTCATGGGCGCGCACGATGCACAGCACCGGACCGAAGATCTCGTCGGTGTAGATCGACATCTCCGGGGTGACGTGGTCGAACAGCGTGGGGCCGATGAAGAACCCGCCCTCCAGGTTGGCATCGCCGAAGGTCAGGTCGTCACTGGCGCGCTCGCGCCCGTCGATGACGAGCTCGGCTCCGGCGTCCACGCCCTGGGCGATGTAGTCACGCACCCGGGTCAGCGCGGCCTCGGTGACCAGCGGACCGTAGTCGGCCTTCGGGTCCAGGCTGTGGCCGACTCGCAGGCCGTTGATCCGCTCAATCAGCCGTGCGCGCAACCGATCCGCGGTCTGCTCACCAACCGGGACGGCGACGCTGATCGCCATGCATCGTTCGCCGGCGCTGCCGTAGCCGGCGCCGATGAGGGCGTCGACGGCCTGGTCGAGGTCGGCGTCGGGCATCACGATCATGTGGTTCTTGGCCCCGCCGAAGCACTGCGAACGCTTGCCGTTGGCCGCCGCGGTGGAGTAGATGTACTGCGCGATGTCGGAGCTGCCGACGAAACCCACCGCCTGAATGTCGGGGTGATGCAGGATCGCATCGACGGCTTCCTTGTCCCCGTGCACGACCTGGAATACCCCGGGCGGCAGGCCGGCCTCGGTGAACAGCTCCGCCAGCCGCACCGGCACGGACGGGTCGCGCTCACTTGGCTTGAGAATAAAGGCGTTTCCGCATGCGAGGGCGGGGCCGGCCTTCCACAGCGGAATCATCGCCGGGAAGTTGAACGGGGTGATTCCGGCGACCACGCCCAACGGCTGACGCAGCGAGTAGACGTCGATACCGGGACCGGCGCCCTCGGTGTAGTCACCCTTGAGCAGATGTGGAATGCCGATGCAGAACTCGATGACCTCGATGCCGCGTTGGACGTCGCCGCGGGAGTCGGCGACCGTCTTGCCGTGCTCGAGGGACAGCAACTCCGCCAGTTCGTCGATGTTCTTGTTGACCAGGTCGACAAAACGCATCAGCACCCGGGCGCGGCGCTGCGGATTCCATGCCGCCCAATCCTTTTGGGCCCGTGCCGCGGATGCCACCGCGGCGTCGATGTCGGCCTGCCCGGCCATCGGGACGGTTGCCTGCACCTCGCCGGTGCTGGGATTGAGCACATCGGCGGTGCGGCTGGACCGGCCGGTGGTGCGCTGGCCATCGATGAAATGCGAAATCTGCGTGGTCATGGTTGTCCCGGAGAAGTGAGGAAGGAGTGCAATAATACTTGGATATCCTAGTAAGTCCGGGGCGGGCAAGCAAGAATGGCGGCTTGCCGCAGGTCAGACGGTCGCTGAACGGTTTATGTGGGCAGCGAATCGAAGACGACTGTCCCCATGCCGGCCGGCAGGTAGGAGTGGTAGATCGGCATCAGCGTGTAGGGGTAGTTACCGGTATTGAAGAATCCACCCAGCGCCGTGGAGACCGTCGCCCGCGTGGAATCGATGCCCCCGCCCGCTATCTGGGTGTAGATCACGGTATCGCCCACCAGGACAGTGATTCTCGTTCCAGCCGGAAGTGGCTGGCCCGGCAGAATATTCTGCAGGTCTGCGGGCAGCAGGTTGCTGGGAATCGCGCCGTTGACCCCGCCGGTATCGATGACGCTGAGACTCACCGGTTGCACGGGGGTGTCGTTGACCATCAGCTTCAGGTCGTCGGTGAACGGTGACCCGAAAGCGGAGACGGTCCCAGGAAGCGGGTTGTCGCCGAACAGGAAATAGTGTCCGGGCTGGTTGACCAGGATCCCGTTGGCGAGCAATCCCGGTAGTTGCTGCACGGCAACGGTACGGAATACCGGGTTGTTCACATTGGCCGCGACCCCGATCAGGGTTTCCGGTCGCACCGGCGTGCCGTTGTAGACCTCGGACGTGATGACGCCGACGGTCGTCGGCTGAGTCATGATCCCGTTTCCGAAGTTGAGCGCCGCCTTGTAGACGTTGTAGGTGACCACCGTTCGGTCTCCGGGGCTGCCGAAGTTGTAGGTGAGTCCAGTTTGGGTGGGCGTGCCCAGGGCAGCCAGATCGACGTCCTGGGGCGCGAACAGCAGGGCATTCGACCCGGTGTCCACGGTTGCCTGCACAAACGGTCCGCCGTCTACGGAGACCTGCAGTGTCGGGCGGGTCCCGTGCATCGTCAACTGGACGGTGGCCAGTCCGCCGTCGGCGCCGGTGGCCCCGGGTTGCCCCAGCAATTGGCCGCCGATGCCGCCAGGGCCGCCGAGCCCGGAGATGACGCCGCCGGTTCCGCCGGCACCGCCGCTGCCGATCAGGTGCCCGCCGTTGCCGCCCATGCCGCCGTTGGCGAAGGCGCCACCCATGCCGCCGGTGCCGCCGTCGCCGAACCACTGAGCGCTGCCGCCGGTGCCGCCGAGGCCGTACGGTCCGCCGGTACCGCCGGCACCGCCGTTACCCCAGAGCAGCCCCCCGATGCCGCCGGTCCCGCCCGTTCCGCCGGGGAGGATGGTGCCGACGGCGTTGTACATGAACGTCCCGCCCTGACCGCCGTCCCCGCCGTCACCGATGAACAGCGCATTGCCGCCGGCGCCGCCGACGCCCGTCCAGCCGCCCAGCCCGCCGGTTCCGCCGTTGCCCCACAGCAATCCGCCGGTGCCGCCGGCCCCGCCGGCCGCGCCGAGGCCGCCCATCCCGCCCGTGCCACCGCTGCCGATCAATCCGGCCGGGCCGCCGGCGCCACCCGCCACCCCGTCGGCAACGCTGGCACCCCCGCGGCCGCCGTTACCCCACAGGATGCCGCCCGCGCCTCCGGCCGTTCCGACGCCGGCCGCGGTGGTGATGCCGTCGGCGCCGTCACCGATCAGCGGGCGCCCCAGCAGGGTGTTGGTGGGCGCATTGATCAGCGCCAGCACCTCGTCCTGCAGGGTTTGCAGCGGGGCCACGCTGGCCGCCTCGGCCGTCGCATATGCACGGACACTCGCGTTGAGCGCTTCGATCAGTTGGCTGTGAAATGCCGCGGCCTGGTTGCTCAGCGCCTGATAGGCCGTCCCCTGCTGGGCGAACAGTGCCGCGATCGCCGCCGAAACCTCATCGGCGGCGGCTGCCGCGATTGCGGTCGTGGGAGCGCCCGCCGCCAGGTGCGCGGAACGGATCGCGGCGCCCAGGTTCTCCAGGCTCGTTGCCGCGTCGGCCACCGCTGCCGGTGCGACGGTCACGAAAGACATCGACCCACCCTGTTGTGATCATCCGGTCGCGACCCGACCGGCAAATCGGATGGTAACCAGTCGATTCACGGAAAGCGGTGATTTCGACCGTACTTCGCGCAATCAGGGGCAGGTAGCGTCGACTTCGAAGGTCTTGCTGACCTGTTGTCCGGTGTTGTCGACGCCGGTGGCCGTGCCGGTGATCTGGTAGCTCTTGCCGTTCTTGGTCGCCTTGGCGCTGTTACCGGGCGCGCCCTCGGTGAAGCTGAGCACCACCCCGTCGACCGTGCCCAGACCGGCGCTACGCACCGCCGATGCGTCCTGCTCGAGCCCCACGATGACGCCGGTGATCATGTCGCCGATCGCGATGGAGAATCTGCCCTGATTTGTGTCGCACACCACCGGCCCGCTGACATTCTGCGGCTGGCCGCCGATGATGACGCGGGTCTCTCCGGCGGCCGCCGGGGTGGCGCTCGCCGGCGCGGCGCTGGAGCTCACGGCCGCGCTGGAGGATGCCGCGCCCGACGACGAAGGGGCCGAGGTTTTCTCGTCATCGGAACACCCGGCCATACCGGCCACCAGAGTCGCCGCGCCGACGGCAATCAACAGCTCACGCTTCACCGAATTCTCCTTGCCCGAGGTTTTCACTCCGCCACGCAGCGGACGTGCCTTGCAGTATCTACGGTCAAGGATTTGTCGTACAGATGTTGAATTAATTCCCGCGGAGCTCGGCGATGAACTCCCGGGTTTCCTCCCAGGTGGGCAGCAGGCCGGAGGCCTGCACTTCCGCGAAGCTGGGGGCGGCGGCATCGCGATCGGACAGGGTGGGCGCGGCGCCGTTGACCAGCGGCCAGTCGATGGCCAGCTCCGGATCGGTGGCGGCGATGGTGTGTTCGCGTTGCGGGTTGTACTCCGCCGAACACAGGTACATCACCGTCGAATTGTCCTGCAGCGCAAGGAAAGCGTGTCCGAGACCCTCGGAGACGTAGATGGTGCGGCGATCCTTGTCGTCGAGCAGGACCGCGTCCCACTGTCCGAAGGTCGGTGAGCCGACCCGAATATCGACCACCACGTCGAACACCGAACCGTACAAGCAGGACACATATTTGGCCTGGCTCGGCGGCACCTGGGCGAAGTGCAGTCCGCGCAACACACCCGCTGAGGACGTCGAGCAGTTGGCTTGGCGCAGATCGAACCGGTGACCGGCGAAACCGCTGAATCCGCGGTCGGTGAACCATTCGAAGAAGATGCCGCGTGAGTCGCCGTGAATGGTCGGGGTGATCTCCCAGGCGCCAGGGACCTTGAGTTCGCGTACTTTCATGTCACTGCCCGCGTTCTTCGTAGCGCGCTTCGGCGGCGTCTTTCAGTGGGCGCCACCATGATTCGTTCTCCCGATACCAATCGATGGTGGCCTGCAGGCCCTCTTCGAAATCGGTGTGCTTTGGCGCCCAACCCAATTCGCCGTAGAGCAGGGACGGATCGATTGCGTAGCGCAGGTCGTGGCCGACGCGATCGGTGACGTGATCGAAGTCGTCGGGTTCGCGCCCCATCAACTGCAGCAGGGTGCGTAGCACACTCAGGTTGTCGCGTTCGCCCTCAGAACTGATCAGGTAGGTCTTGCCAATCTCGCCTTTTTCCAGGATTCGGCGCACGGCGCTGTTGTGGTCTTCCACGTGGATCCAGTCGCGGACGTTGTGACCACTGCCGTACAACTTGGGCCGGCGGCCGGTCAGCACGTTGGTGATCTGGCGCGGGATGAACTTTTCGATGTGCTGATACGGCCCGTAGTTGTTGGAACAGTTGGACAGCGTGGCCTGCACGCCGTAGGAACGCACCCAGGCCCGTACCAGCATGTCGCTGCCCGCCTTGGTCGCCGAGTACGGACTCGACGGGTTGTACGGCGTGGACTCGGTGAACCGCTGTGGGTCGTCGAGTTCCAAGTCCCCATAGACCTCGTCGGTGGAGATGTGGTGCAACCGCACACCGTGTCGCCGTACCGCTTCCAGGATGGTGAACGTGCCGACCACGTTGGTATGCAGGAACGGCTCGGGGTCGTCGAGTGCGTTGTCGACGTGGGACTCGGCGGCGAAATGCACGACGGCGTCGCACTCCGCGACCAGCCGGTTGACCAGGTCGGCGTCACAGATGTCGCCTTCGACCAGCCTGATGGCGTCCTCGACGTCGGCCAGTGACTCCCGCCGGCCCGCATAGGTCAGGGCGTCGATGACGGTCACCGCGTCCTCGGGATGTTCGCGCACCGTGCTGTGCACGAAATTCGCGCCGATGAAACCCGCCCCGCCGGTGACTAGCAGCCGCATGGGGGCAACCCTAACGGGTGAGGTCCAGCGATCCTGCCAGTTCGCCGAGTACCGAGGTGAGCTGCTCGGGCTGCGCGGCGCCCAGTACCTGGATGGCGACGTGGTCGGCGCCGGCGTCCAGGTGTTCGTGCAGGCGTCGCGCGATCGCGTCCGGAGTCCCGTAGGCGACCAGGGCGTCGATCAGCCGGTCACTGCCCGGCTTTCGCACGTCCTCGTCGGTGAAGCCCAGTCGCAGCCAGTTGTTCACGTAGTTGCGCAGGCCCAGGTAGAAGTCGACGAACTGGCGTCCGATCGCCCGGGCCTCCTCGGCGTCGTTGGTGAGCACGACCTTGTGCTCGGGCGCCAGGAAGACGGTGTTCCCGACCAGCTGGCGCGCCCGGCCGGTGTGCTCGGGTGTGGTCAGGTACGGGTGGGCGCCGGCGCTGCGTTGTGCTGCCAGGCGCAGCACCCGGGGCCCGAGCGCGGCCAGCACCCGGCGGCTGTTCGGCACCATCGCGTTGTCGAGTTCGTCGAGGTAGGAGACCAGCGCGTCGTAGGGCTTCTGGTACTGCTGGGTGTGCTCGGGGTGGCCCACGCCGACCCCGAGGACGAACCGGCCCGGATGTGCGGTTTCGATGCGGTGAAACGAGGCGGCGAGTGCTTTGGCCGGTGCCGCCCAGATGTTGACGATCCCGGTGGCCAGCTGCAGCCGGTCGGTCCGTGCCAGCGCGGGTTCGACCCACGCCAAGTCAGCGTCGGGCGACGCACCGATCCAGGCGGCGCCATAGCCGAGCGACTCGATTTCGGCGGCCAACTCCGGCGCGATCGACCGGCTACCCAGCCAGACGCCGAACCGTCCCAGGTCGGGTTTGAGTAAAACTGCGTCAGTCACGAGGCCTCATATACCCGTCTCAGAGACCTAGCGCTTCGGCCAGTTCGGCCAACGCCGGCACCAGATCCTCGTTACGGGTCAGCACCTGCACCGGGACGTGGTCGGCGCCTGCGTCGAGGTGCTCGCGCAGCCGGGCGGCGATGGCGTCGGTGGTTCCGTAGGCGACCACGGCGTCCACCAGCCGGTCGCTGCCCGGTTTGGCGACGTCCTCGTCGGTGAAGCCCAGCCGCTTCCAGCTGTTGAGGTAGTTGGCGAGGTTCAGGTAGATGCCGAGGGCCTTGCGGCCGACGGCGCGGGCCTTGTCGGCGTCGGTGGTCAGCACCACCTTGTGCTCGGGAGCCAGAAATGCCGACGGCCCGATCAATTCCCGGGCCTGCGCCGTGTGTTCCGGCGTGGTCAGGTACGGGTGTGCCCCGGCCGCGCGCTGCGCGGAGAGTTGAAGGACCCGCGGGCCCAATGCCGCCACCACCCTGCGGTTGGCCGGCACGCCATGCTGGTCAAGCTGGTCGAGGTACTCCACCAGCGCGTCGTAGGGCTTGCGGTACTGGGCGTGCGCCTCGGGATGACCCACGCCGATGCCGAGCAGGAAGCGCCCCGGGTAGGCGTGGTCGATCCGGTGGAATGATTCGGCGACCGGGCCGGCCGCCGCGGTCCAGATGTTGACGATGCCGGTGGCCACCTGCAGCGTGGTCGTTGCTGCCAGGATCGGTTCGACCCAGTCCAGTTCGGCCGGTGGTGAGCCGCCCACCCAGACCGCCCCGTAACCCAAGGCTTCGATCTCCTTGGCCTGCTGCGGAGTGACGCCGCGTCCGAACGATCCGAACCGGCCGAGATCGGGCTTACTGGGGGCTGAACCTGCCTGGGAATCGGTCATGGTTGGTCTAACCGGCAGGCCGGCCCGGGCTATTCCGCTCGCAGCGAACCGGGCGATTTTGCTTCCGGAGCGGCGGTGCGGGTATCGTGGACCAACGGTGCGGCGTCCGTGCCGGCTCTTCGCGTGCCCTGTCTGAAATTTCTTCTGGGAATTTCCATCACCGGCTCACGGTTTGTAGTCCGGACGAATGCTGCGCCCACCCAGGAGCACGGACAACAAGGTAGAGGATCGCCGAAAAGTAATGGCCAAGAAGGACGGTGCCATCGAGGTCGAGGGCCGCGTGGTCGAGCCCCTGCCCAATGCGATGTTTCGCATTGAGCTGGAGAACGGCCATAAGGTGCTCGCCCACATCAGCGGCAAGATGCGGCAGCACTACATCCGCATCCTTCCCGAGGACCGCGTGGTAGTGGAGTTGTCTCCCTACGACCTGTCCCGGGGCCGCATTGTGTACCGGTACAAGTAACGAACCACCCAAGACCAGAGAACAGGACCGAGACTGCCGTGAAGGTGAACCCGAGCGTCAAGCCGATCTGTGACAAGTGCAGGGTGATCCGTCGGCACGGACGGGTCATGGTGATCTGCTCCGACCCGCGCCACAAGCAGCGGCAGGGTTAGGTCAGGGCCAGTCCTTTTTGGGCGCCCGCACACAACTGAATGCAGACCTCCCAGTACCAGTGAGCGGATACGCCGCCCACCTACGCCCGGACGGAGGCCGGGCCCTCGCCAACAGGTGAGGAACGGACTGGGAAAAGACCTCCGCTGAGAAAGAGGAAACGCCACCTATGGCTCGACTAGTAGGCGTCGATCTCCCGCGTGACAAGCGGATGGAGATCGCGCTGACCTATATCTTCGGCATCGGCCGTACCCGCTCTAACGAGATTCTGGCGGCCACCGGCATCGATAAGGATCTGCGCACCAAGGATCTGACCGATGACCAACTCACCCACTTGCGCGACTACATCGAAGCGAACCTGAAGGTCGAGGGTGACCTGCGTCGTGAGGTGCAGGCCGACATTCGTCGCAAGATCGAGATCGGCTGCTACCAGGGCCTGCGGCACCGCCGCGGCCTGCCGGTGCGCGGCCAGCGGACCAAGACCAACGCGCGGACCCGCAAAGGCCCCAAGCGCACCATCGCAGGCAAGAAGAAGGCCAGGTAACCGATGCCACCGAAGAAAGCATCCGCCGGCGGTCCCAAGAAGGGGCAGAAGACCCGCCGCAGGGAAAAGAAGAACGTTCCGCACGGCGCCGCGCACATCAAGAGCACCTTCAACAACACGATCGTGACGATCACCGACCCCCAGGGCAACGTCATCGCCTGGGCGTCGTCGGGTCACGTCGGCTTCAAGGGCTCGCGGAAGTCGACTCCGTTCGCCGCGCAGCTGGCCGCGGAGAACGCTGCCCGCAAGGCCCAGGAGCACGGGGTGCGCAAGGTCGACGTGTTCGTCAAGGGCCCGGGTTCGGGCCGCGAGACCGCGATCCGTTCGCTGCAGGCGGCCGGCCTGGAGGTCGGTGCGATTTCCGACGTCACGCCGCAGCCGCACAACGGTGTCCGCCCGCCCAAGCGTCGGCGCGTCTAGGAGGGTTGAACTGATATGGCTCGTTACACCGGACCCATCACCCGCAAGTCGCGCCGGTTGGGCACCGACCTCGTCGGTGGCGACCAGTCTTTCGAGAAGCGGCCCTACCCACCCGGCCAGCACGGCCGCGCGCGGATCAAGGACAGCGAATACCGTCAGCAGCTGCAGGAGAAGCAGAAGGCCCGCTTCACCTACGGCGTCATGGAGAAGCAGTTCCGCCGTTACTACGAAGAGGCATCGCGCCAATCCGGCAAGACCGGTGAGGAACTGCTGAAGATTCTGGAGAGTCGGCTGGACAACGTCGTGTACCGCGCGGGGCTCGCGCGTACCCGACGGATGGCCCGCCAGCTGGTAAGCCACGGGCACTTCTCGGTCAACGGCGTGCACGTCAATGTTCCCAGCTACCGGGTGTCGCAGTACGACATCATCGACGTACGGGACAACTCGCTGAACACCGTGCCTTTCCAGATCGCGCGGGAGACGGCGGGCGACCGCCCGATCCCGAGCTGGCTGCAGGTGGTGGGGGAGCGGCAGCGCATCCTGGTCCATCAACTGCCCGAGCGTGCGCAGATCGATGTCCCGCTCACCGAGCAGCTGATCGTCGAGTACTACTCGAAGTAAAGACTTCCGGACCGGCAGCCGCCGGCGCGGAAACCCCTTGCGGCGATCGCAAGCGCGGCGGAGCCGGGCGAAGCGGGTCGACGCGAGAACCAAACGGCATCAAATAGCGGGTGCCGAGAAGGAGAAGAAGAAACACCATGCTGATTTCTCAGCGGCCCACCCTGTCCGAGGACATCCTCAACGACAACCGGTCCCAGTTCGTCATCGAACCGCTGGAGCCCGGATTCGGCTACACCCTGGGCAATTCGCTGCGTCGCACGCTGCTTTCGTCGATCCCCGGCGCGGCGGTGACCAGCATTCGCATCGACGGTGTGCTGCACGAGTTCACCACCGTGCCCGGCGTCAAGGAAGACGTCACCGACATCATCCTGAACCTCAAGGGTCTGGTCGTGTCCTCCGAGGAGGACGAGCCGGTCACCATGTACCTGCGCAAGCAGGGCCCGGGTGAGGTCACCGCGGGCGACATCGTGCCGCCGGCCGGTGTCACGGTGCACAACCCGTCCATGCACATCGCGACCCTGAACGACAAGGGCAAGCTCGAGGTGGAGCTCGTCGTCGAGCGTGGCCGCGGCTACGTCCCGGCGGTGCAGAACCGGGCCTCCGGTGCCGAGATCGGCCGCATCCCAGTCGATTCCATCTACTCGCCGGTGCTCAAGGTCACCTACAAGGTGGACGCGACCCGTGTCGAGCAGCGCACCGACTTCGACAAGCTGATCCTGGACGTGGAGACCAAGAGCTCGATCACGCCGCGTGACGCGCTGGCGTCGGCCGGTAAGACGCTGGTCGAATTGTTCGGTCTGGCACGCGAACTCAATGTCGAGGCCGAGGGCATCGAGATCGGGCCGTCGCCGGCCGAGGCCGACCACATCGCCTCGTTCGCGCTGCCGATCGACGACCTGGACCTGACCGTGCGCTCCTACAACTGCCTCAAGCGCGAAGGCGTGCACACCGTCGGCGAACTGGTCTCGCGCACCGAGTCCGACCTGCTCGACATCCGCAACTTCGGTCAGAAGTCCATCGACGAGGTGAAGGTCAAGCTGCACCAGCTGGGCCTGTCACTCAAGGACAGCCCGCCGAGCTTCGACCCGTCCGAGGTCGCCGGCTACGACGTGGCCACCGGCACCTGGTCCACCGAGAGTGCGTACGACGACCAGGACTACGCGGAAACCGAACAGCTTTAAGCAACCCGTCCCGGTCCTACCTGATACGGGGGCCGGCCCCATCTAGGAGAAGTCGCAATGCCAAAGCCCACCAAGGGTCCCCGCCTCGGCGGGTCGTCTGCGCACCAGAAGGCGATCTTGGCCAACCTGGCTACCTCGTTGTTCGAGCACGGCCGGATCAAGACCACCGAGCCCAAGGCCCGAGCATTGCGGCCGTACGCGGAGAAGCTGATCACCCACGCCAAGAAGGGCACGCTGCACAATCGCCGCGAGGTGCTCAAGAAGATCCGGGACAAGGACGTGGTGCACACCTTGTTCGCGGAGATCGGGCCCTTCTTCTCCGACCGCGACGGCGGCTACACCCGCATCATCAAGGTCGAGCCGCGCAAGGGTGACAACGCTCCGATGGCCGTCATCGAACTCGTGCGGGAAAAGACGGTGACGTCCGAAGCCGACCGGGCCCGGCGGGTGGGGGCCTCGAAGAAGGCTGCGCCCGAAGCGGCGGCCGCGGCACCGCAGGCCGCCGTCGAGCCGGAGGCGGTGGACGATTCGGCCGCCGACGAGGCTGCGACCGACACCGAAGCCACCCCGGAGGCGGCAGCTGCGACGCCGCAGGCGGGCTTGGAAGGTGACTCAGCAGGCGACACCGAGGCCGGCGACGAGGCCACGTCCGAGGGCACCGACGACGCCAGCACCGACGCCACCGACGAGGCACCCGAGAATTAGCGAAGTCGTCCGTCTGCGATTCGACATCGCTTACGACGGAACGGATTTTGCGGGTTGGGCGGCGCAAGCGGGTTTGCGCACGGTCGCCGGTGTGCTCGATGAGGCACTGACGACCGTGTTCCGGGCGCCGGTGCGGCTGCGCGCGGCGGGCCGCACCGACACCGGTGTGCACGCCACCGGGCAGGTGGCGCACGCAGACGTGCCGGCCGATGCCGTGTCGAATGCCTACTCACGGGCGAGCCGTCGCGAGGACCCGGAGTTTCTTTCCCTGGTGCGTCGGCTGGGCAGGTTCCTGCCCGCCGACGTCCGGGTGCTGGAGATCGTCCGGGCGCCCGCCGGTTTCGATGCACGGTTCTCGGCGTTGCGGCGACACTACGTGTACCGGCTGTCGACCGCGCCGTACGGTGTGGTGCCACAGCAGGCCCGCTTCGTCACCGCCTGGCCGCGTCCCCTGGACGTGGACGCGATGAGTGTTGCGGCCCGAGAGTTGTTGGGGTTGCACGATTTTGCCGCATTCTGCCGTCGTCGTGAAGGGGCCACCACGATCCGGGAACTGCAGCGGCTGGACTTCTCCCGCGACGCCGATCAGATCACGGCGCACGTCAGCGCCGACGCGTTCTGCTGGTCGATGGTGCGATCCCTGATTGGGGCGCTGCTGGCCGTTGGTGAACACCGGCGCACACCGTCGTGGTGCCGTCAATTACTCGGGGCGACTGAGCGATCCAGCGATTTCGCGGCAGCGCCGCCACAGGGGCTGACGCTGGTTGCGGTGGACTATCCGCCCGACGACGAGCTCGGTGCCCGGACGCTGATCACCCGCGACATCCGTTCGCCCCGTTAGAGTTTGCCCGCGACGAAACTCGCGGCCTGGTTGGTCAGGCCGGGCACATACCCGGTGTGCGCCTTCCATTGGTTGCCGTCCGAGCAGATCGGGTCGCCTTCATTGCACAGGTCGATGATCTTGCCGTCGAACTGGAAACTCAGTGCGTTCATCAATCCGCCGGCCCGGCCCGAAGGGTTGCCGAACAGGGCCACCGCGGCGACATGCTCGGCGGCATCGGACGGCAGCGGCTGGGTGAAGCCGAGGCCGGGCAGCGGTGCGGCGGTGACGATGTCGATCACCGCGGCGCCCTGGGAGTATCCGCCGAGCACGAGCTTGGTGCCCGGGCAGTTGTTGACCATCTGCTGGACGTGGTCGCTGGCGTCGTTGGCGCCGTCGGTGGCGGCGAGGAAGTCCTTGTTCGCCGGGTAGTTGACCCCGTAGGCGCCGATGTTGCGGCCCGTCTTCTGGCGCAGTGAGCCGACCAGCGCGTTGCCGACCCGGCCCAGCCCCGGCGGTTCACCGGTGCCGCGCGCGAAGACCACTTCGGCGTCCGGGCAGGCGGCGTGGGCCGGCGGTGCCAGCGGCGGGGCAACCAGCAACGCGGCCGCCGTGAGTGCGGCGGCCGCGATTCCGGCGACGCGGGGTCGCTTGCAGCCCAAGGGGTTCAGCCTCATGGACCGAAATAGTAGGGGCTACCGGACCCGAGTCAGCGGACCTGCACCACCGGCGCGGTGGCCGGTGCGCCCGGCACCTGCGGGACGGAGCCCGGAGGCGTCAGCGGCAGCTGGGGAACGGGCAGCTGTCCGGGCATGTGCGGGACACCGTTCATCAGCTTGGGTGCCACGAAAGCGGCGCCCTGGGTGGTGTAGGTGGGGACGTAACCTTCGGTGTGGCCGGTCCACTCGTTCCCGGCCCCGGCGTGGCAGATCGGGTCGGTGGGGTTGCAATAGTCCACGGCTTTGGCGCCCAGCAGCGCACTCTTGGTCGGCAGCGAGCCCCCGGCACGGTCGGCGATGTCGCCGAAAGTCACCACCGCAGCGATGTTGCCGGCGTATTCGGGCGGCAGCGAACTGCCGAAGCTGATGCCGCCGATCGGAACACCGGCCACAATGTCCATCACCGAGGCGCCCTGTGAGTACCCGCCCAGCACAATCTTGGTGGTAGGGCAGCTCGACGCCATCTTCTTGACGTGCGAGATCGTGTCGTTGGCGCCGTCACCGCCGTGCAACTGCAGCTTGCTGGCCGCATAGTTCACCGCGTAGGTGTCGATGTTCACCCCGGGGGCCTGCTGGCGCAGCGAGTCGACGAATGCGTCGCCCACCCGGCCCAGGCCGGGCGGCTCGTTGGTCCCTCTGGCGAAGACGACCTCGGCGTCCGGGCAGTCGTCGGCGGACGCCGACGGGACGGCCCCGAGCGGGTTGACCAGCAGAACAATGGCCGCCAGAGCGGCGGCGCCCACACCGGCCCGACCGGCTAGGCGGAGGATGGGGTGTTTACGCACCTGGGAAATTTTATACGCCGGCCGGTGGAGGATCATCTCCGCGCCTGTGGATAACTGCACGCAGCGGGATGGTCGGCGGCCTATTTTGAGACGATCCGGGCAACGTAGTGGGGGAGCAGGGCGGCTGGTGACCACCACCTGGCTGCAGGTCAGCGCATACCGGTACCAGAGGCGGCGCTTGGAGCACGCGTTGCTGGGTGGCGATCATCGTGCGGTCGGCCGCGCGCGGCGGGTTGCGCTGGTGCTTGGTGCTGTGTTGTCGGCGGTGGCGCTGGCCGGGACCGGATTGTTGGGTTGGCTGCGCCCGCAGCCCTCGCTTGGCGAAGCCCCGATCGTGATGGGTCAGGTATCGGGCGCCTTGTACGTGCGGGTGGGTGACACCTGGCATCCGGTGCTGAACCTGGCCTCGGCCCGACTGATCGCGGGCACGGATGCCAATCCGCGGCCGGCGCGGGAGTCGGACCTGGCGCGCGTCAAACGTGGTCCGTCGCTCGGCATTCCGGGCGCACCGCAGCAGCTCAACCCGCCACTGCCGGCGGCGGAGTCGGTCTGGACGGTTTGCGACGGCGAGGGTGAGGCGGGGACAACTGTGCTGGTCGGGCCTCCGGCGGGCGCATCCGTCGGCGCGTTGAGCGCTGACCGCGCCGTCCTGGTCGCCACCGACCCCGGCGTCCAGCCCTACCTGCTTTACCGCGGGTCCCGCGCGTTGGTCGACCTGTCGGATCCGGCGGTGGTCCGCGCCTTGAAGCTATGGGGACAGACTCCGCGTATCGTCTCGCGGACTTTGCTGAGCGCCGTCCCCGAGGTACCGGCCATCACGGTGCCCCGAATTCCACAGGCTGGCGGACCGCCGCGCGAGTGGCTGCCCGGGATTGTGGTCGGCACTGTGTTGCGGATCACACGTGCAGTGGGTGATGAGTACTACGTGGCCCTGCCCGCCGGGGTCCAGCGCATCGGGCAGGTCGCCGCCGACCTGCTGCGATTCAGCGATGCGCAGGGCAGCGTCAACGCCGTCACGGTAGCGCCCGATGCGCTACGTAACGCACCGATCGTTGACGTCTTACCGACCGCTGCGTTCCCCGACCGGGCGCCGGCTGCGTCGGACAGAACGGAGGTGGTCTGCGCGGTCTGGAGGCCAGCGCGATCGGTTCCGGCCGGCATCGCCCTCGTGGCGGGCGGCGCTTTGCCTCTCGTCGGAGGGCAGCCCGTGGGCTTGGCGCAAGCCGACGGCCGCGGGCCGGCCGTGGACGCCGTCCAGTTACCGCCCGGCCGCTCTGCGTATGTGTCGGCGCAGCCCCTGACCGGCACCAGTCCTCGCAGCGCGCCGCGCTTCCTCGTGACCGAGGGTGGAGTGCGATTCGCGGTTGCCGACGACGAGGCGGCCCGCGACCTCGGTCTGCCGTCGACGCCAGCACCGGCACCGTGGGCGGTGCTGGCGGCATTGCCATGCGGACCGGAGCTGAGCAGGGTGAAGGCGTCAGTCGGTCGGGACACGGTGGCGCCGTAGCCGCCGGACCGCGACTGAGGCCACCAGGACCACGAGACAACTGGCGGCGCCCCGAAAAGCGGTGTCGCGCGGGCGGTTGTCGGTTGGCAGCGGTGTGATCGGCGCCGGCAGGTCCACCGGCCTGATGCCGGGTGTGCCGATTTGTCCGAGGGTGCCGGTGCTGACCGCGGCCAGGGCGTCGACGACGCCATTGCCGACGGCCGGATCCCAGCCCGCCGGGGGATGGTGGGCGGTCGCCTCGATGCGCTGCATCACCGCGCGCGCGGTCAGCGCCGGGAAACGGGCCCGGATCAGTGCGGCAAGCCCGCTCACCACCGGCGCCGCATAGCTGGTTCCTGAGATCGATTGCCCAGCAATGGTATTGACGATGCCCTCGTTGATTGGGCTCAATGAGATCACTCCCTCGCCGGTCGCGGCGACGTCGACCCACGGCCCGGCCAGCGTGAACGAGGACGGTACGCCCTGAGGGTTCACCGAACCCACGGTCAGTACGTAGTCGTCGTACCAGGCGGGGCTGACGGCGGCCGGTTGTGGCGGACACTGCGTGGCGTCCCCGATGTTGCCTGCGGCGGCCACCACCACCGCGTCCTTGCCGTCGACCGCGTACGCGATGGCGGCACCCAGGGCGCGGTCGTCGAGCGTGCCCGCGGATGCGACGCATGCGACGGACGAAATGTTGATGACGGTGGCACCCATATCCGCTGCGGTACGGACCGCTTCCGCCATCGTCTGAACATCACCGACGCCGTGGCCGGACCGGTCGCCGGCCGGGGAGAATCGGGTGCTGGATTGCCGGATGCCGATCACCGTGGCCTCCGGCGCTACGCCACTGAACTGGTCGGCCTCGGAAGCTGTTGCCGCAATTATCCCGGCCACCAGCGTGCCGTGCGCGTCGCAGTCCTGGGTTCCGTCGCCCGTCGACACGTAGTCACCGCCGGCCACCAAGTTCGATAGCCGGGGGTGACGCCGGACACCGGTGTCGATCACCGCGATTCGTTGTCCGGCACCCCGGGTGAGCTGCCAGATCCGCGGCAAGTCCATGTCAGCGACCTGGGGAGGGATACCGGTGACCGCCGGATCCACGGCTGCCACCGCGCACACCTCTCGCTGCACGGTGGGCCCGGACGGAGCAGGCAAGGTCGCTGCGGGTAACCACTTTTCGTCGACCGGCGGTGGTGACACGGCACGGGCGAGCGGTGCCGGGGACGGCACCGTCAACGCGGCCGCGAGCAGCAAGCGAGCCGCCCCGCGGGTCGTCACGCGCTCAACAGGTTCAGCCCGCGGACGGCGCCGAAGGCACCACAGGTCCAACACGCCACGGGCACGGCGGCGGCCAGCGTCACGCATCCCAGAGCGTCGACGCCGCGCCGCGCGACCGGCGATAGCGATATCGAAGGGGCGACGAACCCGAGGTACATCGCCGCTGCGGCCGAGACTGTCGTGACCGCGGCGATCCACGATCCGCGCTGCGGCAAGTGCCCGGCTACGACCGCCAAAACCACTGCGGTGGTCGCTATTCCGGTGCAGGTGAACATCAACATCCGTCTGTGATCCAGTCGGGCGTGCAGTAGCAGCAGTGCTGCCGTGAGGGCGGCAAGGAGGCCGGCCCGCGGGCTGGTGAGCGCGGCAAGTGCGGCACCGGATCCGGCGCCGATCGCGAACGCGGCCCGCAGGCTGGTCAACCAACGATCGGCGCAAGCCGCGTCGTCGGCCAGTTCCCTCTCGTCGGGCAGTGCAGGTGACAGACCGGCCAGCCGCATCGAGAGCCGCGGTGCCACCTCGATCAGGCCCAGACAGGACAGCGCGGTCACCGCTCCGACGACGTGCGGCGGTGCCGCGGTCAGCACGCCGGCCATCGCGGCGGCCGCGCCGATCAGCGCGCAGCAGGCCAGCGCGGTCAATGCCGTTACGCCGCAGGAGGTCAGGCGCATCGACACGACGGCCGAGACGGCAACCGCCATGGTGGCGAGCAGCACATGCGGACCGGCGGGGGTGCCGGGCACGGCGAGCAGTCCGGTGACCCCGGCGAACATGGCGGCGATGATGCTCAGAGTCAGCGCGGCGGCCGGTTGCCGGTAGCTCCGCTGCGCCACCGAGGCCAGGCAGAGCGCCGCGACGGCGGCGGCGCCCGTCATCCCGGCAGCAGTCAGATCAGATTGATTGGTACTGAATGTGTTTCGAATCAGCACCAGCAGGCCGGCGGCGGTGATGACGACCGCTCCGAGCGCGGTGACGACCGGGGACGGACGCCGCGCCTGGGGCGGATCACCCAGGCCGGCCAGCACCGCCTCGGACTCGTCCGCGCGGGGCCGGGTGGGTGGCCGGGGAGCTTCACGGTGCAATACCAGCGTGGCGCCGTCTTCGATGCCGTTCTGCGCGAGGGTCGTCACACCCAACAGTGGCGACCCGCCCAAGGTACAGAGCAGGTGGCGGTCTGGCACCGGGTCCGCACCGCCGAGCAGGTCGACGATGGCCGGGATCAGTACGGCCACCGGAACGTCGGCGGGCAACACCAAATCGACCTCGCCGCTGCCGGTGTGGACGGCGACGCAGCGCATCTCGGATGCGGATACTGGGTCCATCAACGGGACGGTAATCGGATGTCGACCATCGGGTTTCCAACTGTCCACAGCTGGCTTGCGACGAAAAATGATGCGGCATAACGTCGTCGAACTGTGACCGCGGTGATCGAAATCGCCGCACCGCCCGAGGTGCCGCAGACGGGACCGAGCCGGCTTGCCGTGCTGCTGCCCGTGGTGATGTCAGCCGTAGCAATGGCAGTGGCGGCCGGTGCGCTTGTCGCGGGCTCGCCGGCGGCTCGTAACCCGAGCTATGTCCTCCTCCCGGTGATGATGTCGGCCTCGGCAGTGGTCACCGCGATCGCAGGACAGGGTCGGCGCCGCGGCGCGGCGATCGACGCAGTCCGCGACGAGTACCTCGCGTATCTCAGCGAGATGAGCGTTCAGGTCAGCGAAGTCGCCGGTGCGCAATATATGTCGCTTATCCGGGAGTTCCCGGACCCCGATTGTCTGTGGACGTTGAGCGGGCATCCCCAGCAGTGGGCGCGTCCGGTGAGCGATTCCGAAGGCCTCCGGGTCCGGGTCGGTGTCGCCAGGCAGCCGCTCGGCACCCGACTGGTCGCCGCCCGCCTTCCGCCCGAACGGCGCTGCGATCCGGTCACCGTGGCGGCAATGCAACGGTTTCTCGAATTGCACAGCACGATCGAGGCGCCGACAGTGCTGCGGCTGCGCCCCGGTCACGCGGTCACAGTCGACGGCGACGCTGCCCAGGTACGTGGCTTGCTGCGCGCCATAATCTGCCGGCTCGCCTGCCGCTATGCGCCGGAGGACATGTCGATCGTCGGCGTCGGCGCCGGATGGGATTGGCTGAAGTGGCTGCCGCACAACCGGCATCCCCGATTGACCGACGCGCTGGGGCCGGCGCGGATGGTGTATCGCAGCGTCGCGCAGGCCCGCGACGCGTTGTCCGCCGGCGCGGCGCTAGTGGTTGTAATGATCCTCGATGTGCCCGACGCCGAACCGGTCCCGGGTGCGATAAGTCTGGTAGTCGGCCGCCACGCGACATCCATCGTGGTCCGGCACGCGGACGGGCAGCAGACACTGACTTGCCCGGACCGGCTTTCCGAGCTCGAGGCCGCAGTGTGCGCGCGCCGGCTGCTGGCCCGCACTGGCACGGCGCCGCCCGCAGGGGCCGGCCTGTTCCACGGGTTTGACAATCCGATTGTCCTGTGGCGCAACCAGCATCGGCGTGACCGGCTCAGTGCCCCGATCGGTTCTGCTGCTGACGGGCAAACGGTCAACCTGGATATCAAGGAGGCGGCCGAACAGGGCATGGGGCCGCATGGGCTGTGCGTGGGAGCAACCGGGTCGGGTAAGTCCGAACTGCTGCGCACCATCGCGCTCGGCATGATCGCGCGCAACTCACCCGCGGTGCTCAATCTGCTTTTGGTGGATTTCAAAGGCGGAGCGGCGTTTCTCGACTTTGTACGGGCGTCGCACGTGGCGGCGGTGATCACCAACCTCGCCGACGAAGCACCACTTGTCGCCCGGATGCGCGAATCCCTTGCCGGGGAGATAAACCGGCGACAGCGGCTGCTCCGCGCCGCGGGCTGTGCCAGCCTCACCGCCTGCGCGCAGCGAAGGGGCACGGACTCCGATTCGCTACCAACCCTTTTCATCATCGTCGACGAATTCTCCGAGTTGCTCAGCCAGCATCCCGACTTCGCCGACACGTTCGTGGCAATCGGCCGGCTGGGGCGGTCGCTAGGGATGCACCTGTTGCTGGCCAGCCAGCGGCTCGAGGAAGGAAGGCTGCGCGGACTGGAGGCGCACCTGTCCTATCGCCTGTGTCTGAAGACCCTGTCCGAGAGTGAGTCACGAGCCGTGCTGGGCACGACCGATGCCTACCACTTGCCGAACACACCCGGTGCCGGCTTCCTGCGGACCGCCGGTGGGGAGCTGGTCCGATTCCAGAGCGCGCTCGTCTCGCAACCGGGTGCGCCGACCCGGCCCACTGGCACCACACCCGGAGTGCCACAAAGGTTCACCGCTGATCCCGCGGGGGATGTCACCGAAGCCATCCCAGTGCCGGCACCGTCCGTCCTGGACGGCGTCCTCGCTCGAGTCAAGGACCACGGACCGCCCGCCCACCCGGTATGGCTGCCGCCGCTGAGCACGGCGCCGACCCTCGGCCCGCTGTTGCGCGACGGCGAGCCGGCGGATTTGGCCGTGCCGATCGGTGTGGTGGACCGGCCCTACGAGCAGTCGCGCACTCCGCTGACGGTCGAGTTGTCCGGCGCCGCCGGCAATGTTGCGGTGGTGGGTGCGCCCCGGGCGGGCAAGTCGACCGCACTGCGCACGGTGCTCACCGCGCTGGCCGCCACCCACGCCCCCGCACGGCTGCAGTTCTACTGCCTGGACTTCGGTGGCGGTGCGTTGTTCGCGCTCGCTGATCTGCCGCACGTCGGCGCGGTGGCCGGCCGGTCCCAGCCCGGACTCGTCGCCCGCGTCGTCGGCGAACTCGAATCGATTCTGCGAACACGGGAGTGTTCTGGCCGAGACGGGCGCGGCGCCGACTCTGCTGATGTGATGCTGGTCGTCGACGGTTGGGCGGCGCTACGCCAGCAGTTCGACGGCCTCGAAGAGAGCATCACCATGATTGCGGCGCAGGGCCTTTCGTATGGTGTGCATGTCGTGCTGTCGGCATCGCGCTGGGCTGAGATCAGGCCGGCGCTGAAAGACCAGATCGGCACGCGCATCGAGTTGCGGCTCGGCGATCCGGCGGATTCCGAACTGGACCGCAGGCGAGCCCGAGAAGTGCCCCGCGACCATCCCGGTCGCGGTCTGAGCCCCGAAGGCCTGCACATGATGATGGCGCTGCCGGATCTGGAGGACGTCGAGATCCGCTGCGATGGTTCCGCGGCGCCGCCGATACCGCAGCTGCCCGCCCAGGTGAACCACGGGTCAATCCTTGCCGGTGCCGATAGACGGATGCTGCTCGGGCTCGGCGAGACCCGCTTGCAACCGGTCTTCGTCGATCTCGACAATGGCCGGCACCTACTCATATTGGGCGACAACGGATGCGGGAAAACCGCGACCCTGCGCGTCCTGTGCCGGGAGATCACCCGCGCCAAAACTGCCGCGCAAGCTCAATTGTTCCTCGTCGACTACCGACGCACCCTGATCGGTGTCGTCGAGTCCGGACATCTGGGCGGCTATGCCATGTCGCCCGCGGCTTTGACCACGATGCTGCCGGACCTGATCGGTTTGCTGCGAGACCGGATGCCCACCGCTGACGTCGATCACGCGCAGCTGCGTACCAGGTCCTGGTGGACCGGTCCCGACGTCTATGTCGTCATCGACGACTATGACCTGGTCGCCGCCTCGACCGGCAACCCGCTGCTCCTCCTGCTCGAATACCTGCCGTACGCAACAGATCTCGGGCTGCACCTGGTGGTGGCGCGGCGCAGCGGAGGCGCCGCGCGCGCTCTGTATGAACCGCTGATCGCCGGCCTGCGCGATCTCGGCTGCATGGGCCTGATGATGAGCGGACGCGCCGAGGACGGCGTGCTGCTCACCGCCCAGCCCGTCGGGCCGTTGCCACCGGGTCGCGGGGTGCTGATCACCCGCCCTGGCGTCGAGCAGGTGATTCAGGTGGGATGGGCCGCGCCGGCATGACCGCACACCGTGCCGTCATCGCGGCCGGACCGGCAGCAGTACACCGATTATGTTGTGGTACGGCAGATTCCAGTGACGTTGGCTTGATCGCGCTCGAAGCGATCGACGACCCGGTGGCGCTGTTGGACGAGCAACCCGTCTCGGCCGGCACTTTGTGGACGACCGCACTGCGCGCACTGGCGGACGGACATCACGGTGGTCCGATCGTCGTGCACCCGTCCTGGTGGCCGACTTCACGAGTGGACGTGATCACCGCGGCCGCGAGCACCCTGACCGGCGCCACCCTGCAGCCGCGGTCGTGGCTGACTCGGGGTGGGTCCACGGATTCGACGGTCGTGGTGGAGATCGCCGACCGACTGGTGGCGATCGCAGGACGCGAGCTCACTGCGGTGTCGCGACGGATGCACAAGCGGCTCGCCGGGGAAGTGGCGGCCGCCGTCGAGACGACGGCGCCACGTGCCGCGGTGCTGATCGATGCGCCCGGCGCGGTACCGGGCGCGCCGCTGCTCGCCGGTCAGATCGCCGCCGCCCTCACCGCACGCGGGCACACCGTCACAAAGATCGACGACGCCGCACTGGGCCGACGAGCGGCAGCGGCTGCGGCGAGCGGCGAGCAACTCGGCCTTCCCGCGCCGGTGCGGCCCCGGTCCCGGGTGCGTGTTGCGGCCTCCACGGTGGCTGCTGTCGTCGCCATGGGGGTCGTCGCGACCCTGGTGACCGTCTCGGTGCCGGCCACCGACGCCGCGGGTCCGCCACGCTCGCCGGAGCCACCACCGGCCCCGACGACGGTGCTGGTGGAAGGCCAGGTGGCGCTGACCGTCCCGGCCGCCTGGCTGACCCAGCGGGTGACTGACGGGCCAGGGTCGGCGCGCGTGCAGGTCACCTCGCCGGCGGACCCGGAGGTCGCGCTGCACATCACCCAATCGCCGACGCCGGGGGAGACGCTGACCGGCGCCGCCGACCGGCTCCGACGAGCCTTCGACGCCGAACCCGCGGGGGTGTTCGTCGACTTCGATCCGTCCGGCCTCAGCGCCGGCAGACCAGCAGTCACCTACCGCGAAGTCCGGCCGGGTCACGACGTGCGCTGGAGCGTGCTGCTGGACGGATCCGTGCGGATCAGCGTTGGATGCCAGAGTCGGCCCCAGTCCCCGGACGCCGTCCGCGACGCTTGCGAGCAGGCCGTGCGGTCGGCCCACGCGGTTCATTGACCCGTCCGCGAATCCGTCGCGAAGAAGAGGGAACCGAACGGACTCGGCGACGGTCCAATCCGGTATGAGCACCCTGAACACCGATTTCGATTTGATGCGGTCGGTCGCGGCCACCACGGACACCCGCAACGAGGAGATTCGTGCGATGCTGCACGCCTTCATCGGCCGGATGAGCGCCGTGCCCACCTCGGTGTGGGCCGGGTTGGCGGCGACGCGGTTCAAGGAGGTCCTGGACCGTTGGAACGCCGAGTCGACGCGCCTGTACCACGCCCTGCACGGCATCGCGGAGACGATTCGGTCCAACGAGGCCGCCTTGCGCGAGTCCGGCCACAGCCATGCCCACCACATTGGCGCGGCGGCGGGCGCACTGTGAACGAAGCCGCGCTGTCGTACAACTTCGACGCGATCGAACACTCGGTCCGCCAGGAAATCCACACCACCTCCGCACGCCTGGAATCCGCGCTCGAGGAGCTCAGATCCCGCATTGCGCCCCTGCAACAGCTGTGGACCCGCGAGGCCGCCGCGGCCTATCAGGCCGAACAACTCAAGTGGCATCAGGCGGCCACCGCGCTCAATGAGATCCTGAACCAGCTGGGCCACGCGGTCCGCGACGGCGCCGACGAGGTGGCCAGCGCCGATCGCCGGGCCGCCGGTAGCTGGGCACGCCCGTTTTGACCTGCGGGGATGCGGATCGGTAAGCTGCTCCGTTGGCGTGCGGTACGCCGGGGCTCGGGTCAACGTCGGTCGCCGAGGACAACCCCAGCCGCAATCGCCTGACCGGCCCCCGGCTCACACCGGGATCCAACCCGAGCTACCAGGCTCGCAGAGAAAGAGGTAAGCGCTGTGCCTACATACGCGCCCAAGGCGGGTGACACCACCAGGTCGTGGTACGTCATCGACGCCACGGACGTGGTGCTTGGCCGTCTTGCCGTCGCGGCAGCCAATCTGTTGCGCGGCAAGCACAAGCCGACGTTCGCGCCCAATGTCGACGGCGGTGACTTCGTCATCGTCATCAACGCCGAAAAGGTCGCCATCAGCGGCGACAAACTGCAGAGCAAGATGGCTTACAGCCACTCGGGTTATCCCGGCGGTCTGCGCAAGCGCAGCATCGGCGAGCTGCTGGAGAAGCACCCCGACCGCGTAGTGGAGAAGGCGATCGTCGGCATGCTGCCCAAGAACAAGCTGAGCCGGCAGATCCAGAAGAAGCTTCGCGTCTACGCGGGCCCGGAGCATCCGCACACCGCTCAGCAGCCCGTTCCGTTCGAGATCAAGCAGGTGGCGCAATGACCGAGACCGTGGAAACCACCGAGGTGACCGAGACCGCGGCCGAAGACACGGCCGTCGCCGAATCGTTCGTGTTCGAGCGCCCCATCCAGACGGTCGGCCGCCGCAAGGAAGCCGTCGTCCGGGTTCGTCTCGTCCCGGGTACCGGCAAGTTCGACCTCAACGGCCGCAGCCTGGAGGACTACTTCCCCAACAAGGTGCACCAGCAGCTGATCAAGGCCCCGCTGGTCACCGTGGAGCGGCTGGACAACTACGACATCTACGCGCTGCTGCACGGCGGAGGCCCGTCCGGCCAGGCCGGCGCCCTGCGCCTGGGCATCGCCCGCGCGCTGATCATCGCTTCGCCGGAGGACCGCCCGGCGCTGAAGAAGGCCGGGTTCCTCACCCGTGACCCGCGCGCCACCGAGCGCAAGAAGTACGGCCTGAAGAAGGCCCGCAAGGCGCCTCAGTACAGCAAGCGCTGATCAGTCACTGGCAGGCTGCGGGCGTGTATCGCCCGCGCGATATCTACGCATGTTTCGGCGTGTCGCGGGTACTCGACGCACGCTCGCAGCCAACAGTGGTTATCTGCACGCTCGCCATGTGTGAGCCAACTGTGAGAGGTTTGTCCGCATGGGTCGACTATTCGGCACCGACGGCGTACGCGGAGTCGCCAATCGTGAGTTGACCGCCGAATTGGCGCTCGCGCTGGGCGCCGCAGCGGCACGCCACCTGGCCAACTCGGCCGGTCCGGGCCGACGCGTCGCCGTGATCGGCCGGGATCCCCGCGCCAGCGGCGAAATGCTGGAAGCGGCGGTGATCGCCGGCCTGACCAGTCAGGGCGTCGACGCCCTGCGGGTAGGGGTGCTCCCCACCCCCGCAGTGGCCTATCTGACCAGCGCCTACGACGCCGACTTCGGTGTGATGATCTCCGCGTCGCACAACCCGATGCCCGATAACGGCATCAAGATCTTCGGCCCCGGCGGCCACAAACTCGACGACGACACCGAAGACCGCATCGAGGACCTCGTCGCCGCCGGCCCCGGGTTGCGGCCGGTCGGCGCGGGCATCGGCCGGGTTCTGGACGCCGCCGACGCGGCCGACCGCTACCTGCGCCACGTCGGCAAGGCCAGCACCAGCCGCCTCGACGGGCTCACCGTTGTCGTCGACTGCGCGCACGGCGCCGCGTCCGCTGCGGCCCCGGCGGCCTACCGCGCGGCGGGCGCACGGGTCATCGCCATCAACGCCGATCCCAACGGCCTGAACATCAACGACGGGTGCGGTTCGACGCACCTGGATTCGCTGCGCGCCGCCGTCGTCGACCACCGCGCCGACCTGGGGCTGGCGCACGACGGCGACGCCGACCGCTGCCTGGCCGTCGACGCCAACGGCGAGCTTGTCGACGGCGACACCATCATGGTGGTGCTGGCGCTGGCCATGAAGGAGGCCGGTGAACTCGCCTCCGACACGCTGGTGGCGACCGTGATGAGCAACCTCGGTCTGCATCTGGCCATGCGCGCGGCCGGCGTGACGGTGCGCACCACCGGCGTCGGCGACCGCTACGTCCTGGAAGAGCTGCGGGCCGGCGGTTACAGCCTCGGCGGCGAGCAGTCCGGACACATCGTGATGCCGGCGCTGGGATCCACCGGCGACGGCATCGTCACCGGGCTGCGGCTGATGACCCGCATGGTCCAGACCGGTTCTTCCCTGGCCGTCCTCGCGTCGGCGATGCGCTCCCTGCCGCAGGTGTTGATCAACGTTCAGGTGGCGGACAAGGCCACCGCCGCCGCCGCGCCATCGGTGCGCGACGCGGTCGACCAGGCCGAGGCCGAACTCGGTGACACCGGGCGAATTCTATTGCGGCCCTCTGGAACCGAGCCGATGATCCGGGTGATGGTGGAGGCCGCCGACGAGGAAGTTGCGCAACGGTTGGCCGGAACTGTGGCCGACGCGGTCAGCGCCGCCGGCTGAGCCGGAAATCTCGGGGGAACCCCGACGCCTCGGGCGGCGTCGGATTAGGTATGAGACTCGATAACGCGGCGGTGCGCTCGATCGCCGACCAGTTCAGTGCGGCGTCCGAACTGATCGATGACGCGGCGCGAATGCACTTGGCGCAGTTGACTTTCGGTGGTGGCCGGGCGGGCCGGTCGTACGCGGCCGGCGGAGACGGGGTGCGGGCCGGGCTGGCCGGGTTGGCCGGTGACTTGGCGCGGTGGTCACGCGCGGCCGCCGAGATCGCCGCCGCGCTGCGGGAGGGCGCCGAGCGCTACGCCGACGCCGAGTTGTATGCCGCCGCCCGGATCGCCTGATGGCCGATCGACTGGACGTCGCCGGACGCCTGGCCGAAGGACTGCCCGCCATCGAGCACACCGAGACGTATGCGCGGGCCTGCCACGATCCGCTGCCGGTTCGCGAACTGTACGGCAGCGAAGACGGACTCGACCTTCATGCGCTGGACGCCGATTGTGCGCGGTTGCGGGAGGCGGCCATCGTGGTCGCCGAGGCGCTGCGGTCACAGCGCGCGCAGGTTTCCGTGCTGATGCAGGCGTGGACCGGCGCGGGCGCCGACGCCGCCGTTGCGTTCGTTCATCGCCACTGCGACACCGCGGACGCCGTTGTCACCGAACTCCGCACCGCGGCCGAGCAACTCGAGTCGCTACGGGACAACCTGTGGCACCTCGTCGACTCGCGAGTGACGACGACCGTCGCCGTTGACGAGCGGACCGAGGCGCAGCGCCCGGTGTGGCTGGCCGCGGCCGCCGCCGTCACCGCCGGCGCGGGCGATCGGACGGCCGCTTACGAAGTGGTGGAGCGGCAGATAAAACCCCACGTGGACAACGCGATTCGCCAGGATTGGCTGACCGCGATGCGTGCCACGACCGCGGCTGTAGCGGCGTCCTACGACATGGTCGCCGACCGGCTGGCCGCCGTGCCGCGAGCCTCGTTCGAGATCCCGGGCGATCTGGGGCCGCGCGGCCCGCTGGTAGCGGCCGCGGCCAATTCCGCGGTCGCCACCGGGCCGGCGCCGGTTGCGGGTTTCGCCGCCGGGTCATCGACTCCGCCGGTCACCGCAGCGAGGTCAGCGGCTCCCGCGTCGGTGAGTCCGAATGTGCCACTAGCACAACCGGACTCGGGAACAGTGCCGAGTGGTGCTTCCGGCATGACGGGCGGCGGGTCGGGCATGTCCGGCGGCGGCTTGGGCGGTGGCGGTGACCTGGGCGGACTCGGCGGGGTCGGCGGACTCGGCGGTCTCGGCGGACTGGCCAGCCGGATCGTCCAGGCGATGAGTGGTCTGCTGGATTCGACGGCCGACCCACCCGGCGACGACGCCTTCGGCGCTGACCCCGACGACGATCCGGACGGGGAACGCAAGAAGCCGCACCATCCCGAGGCTGACGACGGGCCCCAGGTCGCGAAGACCGTGACACCGCCCGGTCAACCGGTGACCGAGCAACCCGCGCCCGGTCAACCGGCCGCCGAGCAACCCGCGCCCGGTCAACCGGCCGCGTCACCGCCGGCTGGTTCTCCCGCGGCCACACCGATTGCTCAACCCCCGCCGGCCCAGGCCCCGCCCATGCCCATGCCCGTGCCCGCAGGGAAGACGCCCTGCGAGATCGCAGCGGACGAACTGCCCAAGGCGGGGCAATGAGCGGTCAGGAGGGCCGAATCTGTAGCAGCTCTTCGACATAACGCACCGCCTCGCCCGCGTCGGTGGTCACCGGCCGCACCAGCAGTGTCGTCACTCCCGCTTCGGCGAACACGGCCAGTCGTTCGGCGACGAACCCGCGTGGGCCGATCAACGAGACGCCGCGGACCAACTCGTCGGGCAGCGCGTCGATCGCCTCACGTTTGCGACCGGCCAGATACAACTCCTGGATCCGGTCCGCGACCTCGCCGAACCCGTAGCGGGTTGCCAGACTGTGGTAGAAATTCCGGCCCTTGGCACCCATCCCGCCGATGTAGAGCGCCAATTGCGGTTTGGTCCAAGCCAACCGGTCCTCGACGTCGTCGCCGATGGCCAACGACGTGCCGACCATGACGTCCAGCGGGCCCAATGCGGGGTCGCGCTTTGCGGCACCGGCCGCCAGCGCCTCACCCCACACCAGATGCGCCTTGTCCGGATAGTAGAACGCCGGTTGCCACCCCTCGGCGATCTCCGCGGTGAGTTCGACATTCTTGGGTCCCAGCGACGCGATCGAGATTGGAATGCGTTCGCGCACCGGGTGATTGATCAGGTGCAGGGCCTTACCCAGCCCGGTGCCGCGGTCGGCGGGCAGCGGGATCTGGTAGTGCTTGCCGTCGTAGTGCAGCCGTTCCCGCCGCCACACCCGCCGGCAGATCTCCGCGGTCTCGCGGGTGCGGCCCAGTGGGGCGTCGAATTCGATGCCGTGGAATCCCTCGATCACCTGCGGCCCGGACGTGCCGATCCCGAGGTGGAACCGTCCGCCCGAAACATAGTCCAGGCCCGCCGCCGTCATCGCCAGCAGCGACGGCGAGCGGATATAGATCGGCACCACGCCGGAGGCCAGCTCGACCCGATTGGTCTTGGCCGCCAGATAACCCAGCTGACTGATGGCGTCGAAGGCATACGCCTCGGCCACGACCGCAACATCAATACCCGACTTCTCGAGCTCGACGACGCGGTCAACGGCCTCGTGAAACCCGCCCGTGTAGTCCAGCGCGATCCCGATTCGCATCAACGACACTTACCACGTCAGCCGGCGGAGGTACCCGTCCAGTACTCCGCGAACCGCTGCCCGTCCGCGGCGAGCCGCAGGATGTCGTTGCCGGTGAAATCAACCGGGCCCGCTGGTCCACGGCCGCTGCCGACCCACCGGCCGGCCACCAGGTCCCCCTCCTGCAGCGGGCCGATCTCGATTCGGAATGTTAGGTCCGCCAACATGTTTCGGGTCTCATCGATGATCTGCTGGAGTTCGGCCGGACCGTGCACGTCGCGGTCGGGCCAATGGCCGACGAAGTCCTCGGTGACGATTTCCGCGGCGACCGGGCGCCCCGACCACAGTTCGGTGATCCATCGGTTGTAAAGCTCGCGCGCCGGGGTCATTTGAGCAGCGCGACGATCTTCTCTTCGGGCGTGACCGACAGAGCCTCGGGATCCAACTGCTCGGTCCTGGGTAGCTGCACGTCGGGATCGGCGAAGTCGCGGTAGGTCTTTTCGCCGCCCAGGGCGTAGAGCAGGTATCCCGTCAGCAGAGCCCGGACCGCCCGTTGCGTCTTGCGATCGGAGCCGGCCAACCCCAGCGCCTTGGGCAGGCGCCGGCCCTCGACCAGACCACCGGGTTTGGACTTGCTGATGATCCGCACGGTCGCGTCGTCCCACGCACGGGACAACGACCACGCGTTGGAGTTCAGCGTCTTCGGGTCGTCCGGCGCGGTCATGATCAGACCGGGCAGGTCCAGGGTGGCGGCCGGTTGTTCGGCCGGCGGCACCGTCACGGTCGGGAAGAGCGCCGCCGCGGCCTTCAACCTGCCGGGCATCCCGGCGGCCGCGAACACCGCCGCCGAACCGCCGAAACCATGGCCGACCACGCCGAGCTTGCCGGGGTGCACGCTGATCTCACCCGGTCCAAGTCGCACCCCGGCCACAATGTCCAAAGCGACACCCAGATCGAAGGCCAGGTTCAGCGCCGACGGCGCCAGCCCGCGCTGAGTGTCGGGCGCCGCGGCCACGATGCCCCAGGACGCCAGGTGCTCGAGCAGGCCCGCGTAGTGGGTCGACACGGTCAGCCAGTCGTGACCGAAAGCGATAGCGGGCAGGTTCAGTCCGGCCTCGGGGGTGTACACCGCGCCGGGCAGTCCGGCAAAGGCCAGGTCACCGCGCAATACGCGATGTGGGCCGCGGCGGTTGAGAGCGGCGACGAGCTTACGAATGCGGGCCACCTTCGAACCCTAGCCCGCGTTAGCGGTGCGCCGGTGGATGGGTGAAGCCCGTCCACGTTGCGCCGTCCCAATAGCGCTGTCCGGGGTGTCCGGACGGGTCGGGATACCAGCCCGCCGGCATGGCTCCCGGCGACCGGGCGCCGACCGCCTGGGACTGTTGGAACTGCTGCGGCTGCTGCGGCTGCTGCGCCAGATTGCGGATCTTGCGGATAGCGCTGCGGTTATGGAACAGCGCAATCGGGTTCAACAGCAAGGATGCGATGCTCCACCAACCGGCGATCAGGCAGTGGTTCTGCGCATCGCGGTAAGCCCGCTCGCACTGCTCCAAAGTCCCGGTGAACCGGACGGTCTGCTGAAACCAGAAGATCAGTGCGCCGGTGTGCTTGAGCAGTCCGACGTAGAACAATTCGCCGGACTGCTGGTAGGGCTGAGGCTGCTGATACGGCCCACCGGCCTGCTGGTGCGGTTGGGGCTGGTGATACTGGCCACCGCCCTGCGGGTATGGATATGACAAAACCGCTCCTCACAGGCCCATTTGACGGATAAACGATACCGTCGCGCCCGATGGTAAATCCGCACCTGCACTACCCTGGTCAGAATGTGCGGAATCGTCGGATACGTCGGGCATCGCCCGGCTTGCGACGTCGTCATGGACGCACTGCGCCGGATGGAATACCGCGGCTACGACTCGTCGGGCATCGCATTGCTCGACGGTAAAGGCAAGCTGACGGTTCGGCGCCGCGCCGGTCAGCTGGCGAATCTGGAGGCGGCGATCGGGGAGATGTCCCCCGGTGAACTCAATAGTGTGGCCGGTCTTGGCCACACCCGGTGGGCCACCCACGGCCGCCCCACCGACCGCAATGCACACCCGCACCGCGACGCCGCGGGCAAGATCGCGGTCGTTCACAACGGCATCATCGAGAACTTCGCCAACCTTCGTCAGGAGCTGGAGGCCTCCGGGGTGGAGTTCGCCAGCGACACCGACACCGAAGTCGCGGTGCACCTGGTCGCGTGGGCCTACCAACACGGGCCGACGGCCGGCGATTTCGTCGCCTCCGTCCTGTCCGTGCTGCGCCGACTGGAGGGGCACTTCACCCTGGTGTTCGCCAACGCCGACGAGCCCGGCACCATCGTCGCCGCCCGCCGGTCAACACCGCTGGTGCTTGGTGTCGGCGAGGGCGAGATGTTCGTCGGGTCCGACGTGGCCGCCTTCATCGAGCACACCCGCCAGGCGGTCGAACTCGGCCAGGACCAAGCGGTCGTGATCACCGCCGACGGCTACCGCGTCACCGACTTCGCCGGCAACGAGGACCTGGGGCCCGGCGCGTACCGGGAATTCCACATCGACTGGGACCTGGCCGCCGCCGAAAAGGGCGGCTACGAGTACTTCATGCTCAAAGAGATCGCCGAGCAACCCGCCGCGGTCGCCGACACCCTGCTCGGGCATTTTGTGAACAACCGGATCGTGCTCGACGAGCAGCGACTCTCCGACCAGGAGTTGCGCGAGATCGACAAGGTGTTCGTCGTCGCCTGTGGCACCGCCTACCACTCCGGGCTGCTGGCCAAATACGCGATCGAGCACTGGACCCGACTGCCCGTCGAGGTGGAGCTGGCCAGCGAATTCCGTTACCGCGACCCTGTTTTGGACCGCAGCACCCTGGTGGTCGCGATCTCGCAGTCCGGCGAGACCGCCGACACGCTGGAGGCGGTGCGGCACGCCAAGGAGCAGAAAGCCAAGGTTCTGGCCATCTGCAACACCAACGGCTCGCAGATCCCGCGCGAGTGTGACGCGGTCCTCTACACCCGGGCCGGACCGGAGATCGGCGTCGCATCGACCAAGACGTTCCTCGCCCAGATCACGGCGAATTACCTGGTGGGTTTGGCGCTGGCGCAGGCGCGCGGCACCAAGTACCCCGACGAGGTCGAGCGGGAGTACCGCGAGCTGGAAGCGATGCCGGACCTGGTGGCCAGCGTGATCGCCGGGGTCGACCCGGTGGCCGACCTTGCCCATCGATTCGCGAAATCGTCGACGGTGCTGTTCCTGGGCCGCCACGTCGGCTACCCGGTGGCGCTGGAAGGCGCGCTGAAGCTGAAGGAACTGGCGTACATGCACGCCGAGGGATTTGCGGCCGGCGAGCTCAAGCACGGTCCGATCGCGCTGATCGAGGATGATCTGCCGGTCATCGTCGTCATGCCCTCACCGAAGGGGTCAGCGACGCTGCACGCGAAGCTGCTGTCCAATATCCGCGAAATACAGACACGCGGAGCGATCACCATCGTGATCGCCGAGGAAGGCGACGACACCGTGCGCCCCTTCGCCGACCACCTGATCGAAATCCCCGCGGTCTCAACGCTTTTGCAGCCCCTACTCTCGACCATCCCACTGCAGGTGTTCGCCGCCGCGGTGGCGCAGGCCCGCGGCTACGACGTCGACAAGCCCCGAAATCTGGCAAAATCCGTCACCGTCGAATAGTCGTCGTCGGGGAGGCACCATGAAATGGCGCATCGCTAGCATCGCCGCGTTCGTTGTCGCATATATCGGATTGGCAGCGGTGTACGGCATTGCCGGCCTGGGCCCGGCGCGCCCCCTCATCGATCCTCAGCCGGCATCGGACGGGACGGCCGTGACGCTTGATCTCGTGGGTATCCAGCCGTATCGCAACGCGCTGCAAGCTGACCTGACGGTGACACCGGGTCCTGAGTTGCTGGACCCGCAGACCGGCAATCTCAAAGAAGACCTCACCGTCGCAATCACCTCCGCGACCGCGCCCACCAGCCGAACCTGGCAGAGAGGCACCCAACCCGGCGTCTTTCCGGTTTCGGTGAACATCAGCGGTGACATCTCGGACTGGCCGTTCGACAGCTACAAGTCCAAGCCCATCTCCGTCAACATCTTCCGTGGTGCCCCGCAGACGCCGGAGCGGGCTTCGGTGGGCTTCTACGACCGGCTGCCGGGCTGGAAACCCAGCGTGCAAGGCGGCAAGCTCGGCAACGCGGGACCGTACCGGGTGGACGTCCACCGCTCGCCGAGCACCGTGGCAGTGGCCGTCGTCCTGCTGGGAGTGCTGGTGGCACTGGCCGGCTTCGGCCTGTTCGTCGCCGTTCAGACGGTACGCAACCGGCGCAAATTCCAGCCGCCGATGGCGACGTGGTTCGCCGCGATGCTGTTCGCCGTGGTGCCGCTGCGCAACGCCCTGCCCGATTCGCCGCCCTTCGGCGCCTGGGTCGACGTCATGGTCGTCATCTGGGTGATCGTGGCCTTGGTGACCGCGATGGGGTTGTACGTCTCCTGTTGGTGGCGGCACCTGGCGCCGGACTACGACAAGCCCGCCGAACCAGTACCGAAACCGGCTGAGTCGACACCCAAATAGGCCGCGGCGTGCGAAGGTAAAGCCGTGGCGAGGATCTCGGTGTCGAGACGCACCATCATCGGAGTCGTCGTCTTCGTCGCGGGATACATCGCATCGATCGTGTTGTACGTCAACGGCGGCATGGGCCATCGTCACCAGATGTCCAACGGTTCGGGCGAGGGCTCCAAGGTGACGTTCGACATCGAGGACATCCGGTCCAATAACGGCCTCCTGGCAGCCAACATCACCGTCGTCCCGGCACCCGGGTTGCTGGACCCGCAAACCGGCACGCTGACAGAAGACCTTCATATTGTCGCCAACTCGCTGGTGCAGGCCAGCAAACGTACCTGGCCGAAAGGGTCGCTACCCGATGTCCTCCGGGTGTCGATCAGCCTGACCGGTGACGTTGCCGACTGGCCCTTCGACCGTTATGAGACCGGACCGCTCAAGGTTCACCTTTTCTCTGGCGCCGCACAGAATCCCGAGCAGGTGACGGTAACGCTGGTCGATCGGCTGCTGGGCTGGGAAGTCGACGTCTCACGCTCGGACAGCGCCGAACCGCATCCCCCCTACCGGCTGTTGTTGCACCGCTCGCACAGCACGACGGCGTTCGCGGTGCTGATCCTGGGTGTCCTTATTGCGCTGGCCGGCCTGGCCTTCTTCGTCGCAATTCAGACGGTGCGCAATCGCAGGAAATTCCAGCCGCCGATGACGACGTGGTATGCGGCCATGCTGTTTGCGGTCATGCCGCTGCGCGATGCGCTGCCCGATTCGCCGCCCTTCGGTAGCTGGGTGGACGTCACCGTCGTGCTCTGGGTGATCGTCGTCCTGACCATCTCGCTGGTGCTCTACATCTCCTGCTGGTGGCGGCATCTGGCACCCGAATACGGCAAAACTTCGATCCAGGACAAGCGCGCATGAAACTCGGGATCGCCGGCCTACTGGTATTCCTGGTGGCCTACTTCGCCTCGACCTCTCTGTACGGCACTGCCGGCAAGGGACCGCACGACCTGACCCAGGGTCAGCCGACCACCGACGGGACAACGGTCACCATCGACCTGCAGGACGTGCAGCAGAGCAACACCGTGCTGGCCACCAACCTCGCGATCTCACCCGGACCGAAGTTGCTGGATCCGCGGACCCACGGCCTGACCGAGGACCTCAGCGTGGTGGTGACCTCAGCGGTATCGCCTACCAAGCGGTCGTGGTCGAAAGGGATGCTGCCCGGCACATTTCCGGTCCCGCTCACGCTCAGCGGTGACGTCGCCAACTGGCCGTTCGACCGCTACACATCGGGTCCGATCACCGTCGAACTCTTCCGGGGCCCCGAGGAAGTGCCGGAGCGGGCAGCGGTGACGTTCGTGGACCGGTTGGCCGGCTGGCAGATCACCATTCCCGCTCCCAGCACCGACGGCGGGCTGGCGCCGTACCGGGTGAAGTTGCAGCGGTCGGCAGGCACCGTGGCGTTCGCGGTCGTCATCCTCGGCGCGCTGGTCCTGCTGGCCGCCATCGGGCTGTTCGTCGCCATCCAGACCGCCCGCGACCGCCGGAAGTTCCAGCCGCCGATGACGACCTGGTACGCGGCAATGCTTTTCGCGGTGGTGCCGCTGCGCAACGCGCTGCCCAACGCACCGCCGTTCGGCTCTTGGATCGACATCAGGATTGTGCTCTGGGTGATCGTTGCCCTGGTGCTGTCGATGCTCATCTACATCACCTGCTGGTGGCGGCACCTGGCCCCGGACTACGACAAGTAAAGTTGCCCAGTGGCAAAAACTTCGGTGTCGGCTCGAGCGCGCACGTTGGTGCGTGCGGTTTGGCACTGGATCGTCCGGGCGCCGCTGACGTACGGCTGGCTGCTCGCTTTGACGATCACCACGATTCTGCAGAACGTGCTGACCGGCCAGCAGCTGCATTCGGTGCTGCTGCACCGCTACACCAACATCCATGCGCTGGCCACCGACCCGCTGGGGGTGCTGTTCTCCAGCCTCATGTGGATCGACGGCAAGAGCCTGGAACCCTATCTGCTGCTGTTCACCCTGTTCCTGGCGCCGGCCGAGCGATGGCTGGGCCAACTGCGTTGGCTCACCGTGGGATTGAGCGCGCACATCATCGCCACCTACTTCAGCGAAGGCCTGCTCTTCCTCGCCATCGAATTGCGAGACGCCTCCGAGCGGTACGTGCGCGCCCACGACATCGGGGTGAGCTATTTCCTGGTCGGGGTGATGGGGGTGCTCACCTATCGGATCGCGCGGCCGTGGCGCTGGGGCTACCTCGCCGTACTCCTGCTGATCTTCGGCTTCCCGGTGATCACCATGGACCGGATCGGGCTCAGCTTCACCGCCATCGGCCACTTCGCCGCGCTGCTCATCGGCCTGGCGTTCTACCCGATGGCCCGCGAGCGCAAGACCGTCCCGTGGAACCCGGCAGCCCTCCGCGAATTGTTCCGCCCACGCAGGGAGCCCGAAGCGACGGCGGAAGCCGGCTAACCGCGGGTGGCGGAGACGTAGCTCAGCGAAGCGAACACCGCCGCCCGCTCGCCTTCGGTGTCCAGCGAAACGCCTTGCGTGGCAAGTAACTCAGTGACCGGGGCGGCGGCCGCCGACCAGCCGTGGGCATTGAGGTACTCGATTACGTCGTTGCGATCGCCGGCATACCAGAGGTCGGTCATCTCGACGTCGAAGCCGTGCGCTCGCCAGCGGTCGGTGGTCTCCTTCATCTGGTCGGCCATCAACGACACGGCTCGGCTGCCGTCGGACATGTTCTCGGTGGCCAATCGGCTGCCGGGCGCGCTGAGTTCCGTGATGTTGTCCAGCAGCGCGTCCTGGGCTTCCGGCGGCAGGAACGGCAACAGGCCCTCGGCGCTCCATGCGCTGGGTGCGTGCGGGTCAAAACCCGCGTAGCGCAACGCCTGTGGCCAATCGTGGCGCAGGTCGACCGCCACGGTCCGCAGCTCTGCTTTCGGCGTGGCTCCAAGGTCGCCGAGCGTCGCGGTCTTGAACTCGATCACCTGCGGTTGGTCGATCTCGTACACGATGCTGCCGGCCGGCCACGGCAGCCGGTAGCCACGGGCATCCAGTCCGGATGCCAGGATCACCGCCTGCCGGATGCCCGCCTCGGCGGCAGCGAGGAAGAAGTCGTCGAAAAACCTGGTGCGCACGGCCATCATGTCGCGCATCCGTTCCATGCCGAACTCGGCGTGATCGTCGACGACGCCGGGGTCGAGTTCGCCGCTGGCCAGCCGCGTGAAGAAGTCGACGCCGACCGCCCGCACCAGCGGCTCGGCGTACGGGTCGTTGATCAGCGGGTCGTCGCCCCGGCTGGCCAGCGCGCGTCCCACGGCGACGCCGGTCGCGGTGGCGCCCACGCTGGTCGCGAGGTCCCAGGTGTCGTTGTCGGTCCGTGCCATGTCTGCCCCTCCTTGGTCGGTGGACGCGAATGTACGGACGGCTCCTGAACATCAGCTGTGTGGAATGCTGGCTGTGATGCGGCACTACTACTCCGTGGACGCAATTCGCGACGCCGAAGCGCCGTTGTTGGCGAGCATGCCCGACGGGGCGTTGATGCGGCGCGCCGCTTACGGTCTGGCGACCGCGATCATGGGCGAACTCAGGGGCCGCACCGGCGGGGTGGCCGGGCGGCGGGTCTGCGCGGTCGTGGGTTCGGGTGACAACGGCGGCGACGCGCTGTGGGCGGCCACGTTCCTGCGCCGTCGCGGCGCCGCGGCCGACGCGATACTGCTCAACCCCGAACGCGCCCACCAGAAGGGACTGGCGGCGTTCCGCAAGGCCGGCGGCCAGGTCGTCGAAAAGGTCCAGCCGGCAACGGATCTGGTCGTCGACGGGGCGGCGTGCACGGCGGGTCCGCTGATCGCCCCGGTCGCCACGTCCACTCCGCTGGGAATGTCGACCGCGACCACCGCGATGTCGCCGATGCCCTCGAACACCTCGGCTGCGGCCGCGTGGAGCTCGTCGACATTGGGCTGGACCTGCCCGAGACCGACATGTTGGGATTCGAGGCGGCCGACG
>NZ_LZKQ01000029.1 GCF_001668675.1 Mycobacterium asiaticum
GCACGGCGTCGACCCGCCCGCCGTCGCGGACCCGGAAACCCTGCCGCCCATCAAGGAGTTGCTGCGCGGTTACGAGACGACGGTGCCGCTGTTCGTCAATGCGCTGCAACCCGTCGACTGGCGCTACACCAACGACCCGGCCTGGGTGATGCGGGACAAGGGTGATCGACTGGACTACAACCGGGTTTGGCTCAAGGCGCTGGGCACGGTGCCTGAGGATCCGGTGCTGCACACCGCCACGCTGCTGTATTCCTCGGACACCACCGTGCTGGATTCGGTCATCACCCGACATGGCCTGTCGTGGGGATTCGACCGGATTTTTGCTGCGTCGGCCAATCATTCGGTGTGGTTTCACCGGCAGGTCGATTTCAATGACTGGGTCTTGTATTCGACGAGCTCACCGGTCGCCGCGGACTCGCGCGGGCTGGGCACCGGGCACTTCTTCGATCGCTCGGGGCAGGTCGTCGCCTCGGTGGTGCAGGAAGGCGTCCTCAAATACTTCCCCGCCGTCCGCTAGTCCCCGCGCGAGCAGACGCGAAAGCTCCAAATCACCCGGCGTGTCGGGGACTTTCGCGTCTGCTCGCGCTAGGGAACGGGAGGCGTAACGTCGTGGTAGGCGCAGCTCGGCGAGGAGGTGCGGGTGAAACAGCCGACGGTCCATTTCCTACCCGGCCTGCACGCGCTGCGTGCGCGCGAACGTGTTGTCCTGCACGCCGATTCGCTGCGTGCGCGTTATACCAGCGCGCTTGCTCTGCTGCTCGCGGCATGCCTGCTGTTCGCCGTGCTTGCCCACTGGGGTCGACTGGGGTGGTGCCTGTCCATTTTGGCGGCGACGATGCTGATCACGCGCGGGATTTTCCTGGGCCGCCCGGTCACCGCGATGCATGCGGCGGCCGCCGCCGCTTTGCTGGTCGCCGGGTTGGGGGCGCACGTGCTGTCGCTGGATGTGCTCGGTCAGGTCATGATCGCCGGATCCGGCGCGGCACTGATGTGGCCGACGGCGGCGCGTCCGAAACCTGCCGATCTGCCGCGGGTCTGGGCGCTGATCGATGCCACCAACAACGATCCCCTGGCCCCGTTCGCCATGCAGACGGGCAAGTGCTACCACTTCGACGTCACCGGCAGGGCAGCGCTGGCCTACCGGACCCGATGGGGATTCGCGGTGGTCAGCGGGGACCCCATCGGTGACGAAACGCGGTTCGCCGACCTGGTGACCGACTTCGCCCTGCTGTGCCACACCCGCGGCTGGCGGATCGTGGTCGTCGGCTGCGGTGAGCGCCGACTCGGGTTGTGGACTCCCGCCGCCGTCGGACAATCGTTGCGCCCCATACCGATCGGTCGGGATGTCGTCGTTGACACGACCCGTTTCGCGCTGGCTGGGCGGCGGTTTCGAAATCTGCGTCAGGCGGTGAAACGCACCCACAACTTCGGAATCAGCACCGAAATCGTCGTCGAGCGCGAAGTCGACGATCGGCTGCGCGCGGAGTTGACGTCAGTGCTGCTGGATTCGCCGAAGGGAGCCCACGCCGATCGCGGTTTCTGCATGAACCTGGACGGCGTACTGGAGGGCCGCTATCCCGGGACGCAGCTGATCATTGCCAGGGACGCGTCGGGCACTGTGCAGGGCTTCCACCGATACGCGACGGCCGGCGGCGGCGGTGACCTGACGCTCGACGTGCCGTGGCGCCGCCGGGGAGCGCCCAACGGCATCGACGAACGGCTCGCCGTCGATATGATCGCCGCCGCCAGAGAGGCAGGGGCTCAACGGGTATCACTGGCCTTCGCGGCGTTCACCGATCTCTTCGGGGACGAGCGACGTGGCCTGGCAGCGCGGTGCTGCTATCTGCTGCTCCATCTGTTGGACCCGTTCATCTCGCTCGAGTCGCTGGATCGGTATGTCCGCAAGTTCCACGCCATGGACAGCCGGCGCTACGCCTTGGTCACACTCACCCAGACGGTGCCGCTGGCTTTCGTCCTGCTGACGCTGGAGTTCATGCCGCGTCGACGACGCCTCTGATCAGGAGATCCGCGCAGTCGATGTCCCTAGGTAGGTGGTGAGTGGCCACCACCACGGTCTTGCCGTCGGCCATCAGCCCATTGCCCGGCACCAGAAGTCGGCGCAGCACCCGTTCGGCGTCGGCCGCGTCGAGATGCTCGGTGGGTTCGTCGAGCAGCACGACACCGGCGGGGGACAGGACCGCCCGGGCGAGCAGCAACCGCCGGCGCTGGCCGGCCGAGACGGCTTGCGCGCCACCGGTCAACACGGTGGACAGGCCGTCGGGCAGACCGGTCAGCCAGTCGCCCAGCCCCACCGCATCCAGTGCGTCGGTCAACTCCTCATCCTCACAGTCACCGCGGACCACCAGCAGATTGTCCCGCACCGTGGTGGCGAAGATGTGTGCGTCCTCGGCGAAAAAGCAGACCGCCGAACGCAGTTCGGATTCCCGGATTCGCTGCAGGTCGACTCCGTCCAACGTCACCGCGCCATCCAACGGCGGCAGCAGGCCGGCCAGCGTCATCAACAGCGTCGTCTTGCCGGATCCGCTGGGGCCCGTCACGGCCAGCCGGGCACCCGGAGCCAGATCGACCGCGACGCGGTTGCTGACGGCGGCGGAGTGACCGGCCACCACCTCGGCGGACAACCGCCCCACCGGCCGCCCCGACGACGCCGCGGCCTCGGCCGGACGCTCGGGGACCGGCGGGGCCAGCGCCAGCAGGCGGCGCGCGGCGATCCTGGACCGCGTCAACTGCACCGCGGCCGCCGGCAACACACCGGTGGCCTCAAAGGCGGACAACGGCAACAACATCAACACCGCCAGGGTCGTCGGCGCAACCCCGGGGCCCATGCCGACAGCGGCCATCACCGCGCCGAGCACGCTGATGCCGATGGCGGCGGTCGGAATGGCCTCGGCGAGCGCGGCGGGCCGGGCGGCGGTGTCGGCCGCGTCGCCCCAGGCCCGTTGCTGGCGTTGCGATTCGGCGATGACGTCCGGTAGCGCGCCCGCGACCCGCAGTTCGGGCGCGTGCTGCAGCGCCAGGATCGCCGCGGTGTCGCGTTCGGCGTGGTGCTGGTCGGCAACCGCTTCTTGCGCGGCGGCGGCGCGGCCGGCCAGCCACGGCGCCAGCACCCCGGCCACGGCCAGACAGACCGCCAGCACCACTGCCGCCGCCGGCGAGATCAGCCCGACGGCCACGACGGCCGCCACCGAGAGCACCGCCGCAACGCCGATCGGGACCAGCGCGCGCACCAGCACGTCGGCCAGGGCATCCACGTCCGCGCCCACCCGGGCCACCAGCTCGCCGCTGTGCAGCCGAACGGCGCCGGCCGCCGGCCCCGTCGCCAGGCGGTGATAAATCTGCGCACGCGCGATGCCAGCGGCCCGCAACGCGGCGTCGTGGGTGGCCAGGCGCTCGCAATAACGCAGCACGCCGCGCGAAATCGCGAACGTCCGCACTGCGACCACCGCCACCGACAGATCGAGCACCGGCGGCATCTGAGCGGCCCGGGTGATCAGCCACGCCGAGACCCCCGCCAGCGCCAGCGCGCTGCCTAGCGACAGCACCCCGAGCGCGATGGCCGCCAGGAGGCGGGGGATACGTGGCCGCAGCAGCTCAGCGACGGCTGTGCGGAGTTCAGACCGGCGCATACCGCGCCTCGCTGCCGGCGAATACCTCGACAACCTGGTCACCGATCGCCAGGACCGGCGCGCGGTGTCCGATTACCACGACGGTGGCCCCGGCGCGGGCGCGCGCGACAATCGCCCGCAGCACCCGGTCCTCGGTGGCGGCGTCCAGGTGCGCGGTCGGCTCGTCGAGCAGCAGCACCGGGGCCGACGAGCCCAGTGCCCGGGCCAGGCCCAGCCGTTGCCGCTGGCCCAGCGACAGTCCGACGCCGCCGCGGCCCAGCATCGTCTCCGACCCGTCGGGCAGGGCGGTCAGTACGTCATCGAATCCCGCTGCGGCACAGGCGCTGTCGATATCGTCGAGATTTCCGAGTAGCAGCAGGTTGTCCCGCACCGTTCCCGGAACCAGCACCGGACGCTGTGGTAGCCAAGACAACTCGCGCCACCACCGCGCGGGGGCCAGTTCGGCGAGGCCGACGCCGTCCACGGTGACTCGGCCCGAAGACGGTGTGGTGAGTCCGGCGATCACCTGCAGCGTGGTGCTCTTGCCGGCACCGTTTCCGCCGGTCAGCACCGTCACCTGGCCTGGTTCGACGATCGCACTCAGACCCTCCGGCGCGTAGCCCTTTCGGGTTGCGACGCTGAGGTTTTCCAGGCGGATCCGGGCGCCGCGGGCGGTGATCGTGCGTTGCGCGGACGGCGCCGGTTCCGGTTCTCCGATGAGACCGAACGCCCGGTCCGCCGCCGCTCGACCATCCTGGGCGGCGTGGAATTCGGCTCCGATGCGGCGCAGCGGCCAGTACACGTCCGGTGCCAGCAGCAGCACCGTCAACCCGACTGTGAGACTCATTTCGCCGAACACCAGACGTAGCCCGATACTGACCGCGACCAGCGCCACCCCCAGCGTGGCCAGTAACTCCAACACCAGCGCCGACAAGAACGCGATCCGCAACGTCGCCATCGCCGAACGCCGATGCGCCGCACTGAGTTCGCTGATGCGCCGCTCCGGACCGGACGCCCGGCCCAACGCCCGCAGGGTGGGGATGCCGGCGATCAGGTCCAGCAGCCGCGACTGCAGAGTCGTCATGGCCGTCAGGGCGGCCGCCGACCGTTGGGCCGTGGCCAGCCCGATCAACACCATGAAGATCGGTATCAGCGGCAACGTCACCACCACGATGACCATCGACGTCACGTCGTACAGCGCGATCACCAGCACGGTGGCCGGGGTCAGGATCGCCGCGAGCAGCAGGGTGGGCAGATACCCGGTGAAATAGGGCCGCAGCCCGTCCAACCCGCGGGTCACCACCACCGCGGCGGAATCACGCTGCTCGGCCAGCTCGTGGGGCTGGCGGCCAGTCACCGCGGTCAGCACCTGCCCGCTGAGGTCGGCGATCACCGCGCTGGCCCCGCGCTGGCCCAAACGTGCCTGCAACCAGTGCGCGATCGTACGAATAGCCCACAGCCCGAACACAATCGACATCGGGACCGCCCAGCAACGCAGGCAGCGCGCCGACGGGTCGGTCGCCACCCGCGCCACCATGCCGCCCAGCACGATCGCCGCCGCGATCGCGCAGCCCGAGATCACCACCCCGCAGCCCACCGCGGCCAGCAGGTAGCCACGCAACGCCGCGGATGCCCGCAACAGCCGTGGGTCCAGTGGCGCTCGAGAGCTACTCAGGACGGACGCCTTCTCAGCCCGATCGAGGCCGGGATCCGGTCAGCGGAGATGCGTTGCCGGAACACCCAATACGTCCACCCCTGATAAACCACCGTCAATGGCACCATGATCGCGGTTACCCAGGTCATGATCTTGAGCGTGTAGGGCGTCGACGAGGCGTTGTAAATGGTCACATCCCATTGGCTGTTCAGGGTCGAGGGCACCAGGTTGGGATACAGCGAGCCGAAGAGCAATACCACCACGCTGGCGACCACCAGCAGCGTGCAGAAGAACGCCCACCCGTCGGACACGCGCCGCCACACCAGCAGCACCGCCGCCGTCATGGCGACCACGGCCACGCCCAACGGCGCCCAGGTCCAATTCTTGCCGTGCGCCAGCTGCGTCCAAATACCAAATCCGGCAACCAAACCCGTCGCCGGCAGCGTCAACCACAGCGCGAACCGGTGAGCGTCGTCGCGGATGGGCCCCTCGGTTTTCAGCGACACGAACACCGCACCGTAGAACAGGAACAAGCCGGCCGTGGCCAGACCACCCAGCAGCGTATAGGGGTTGAGCACGTCGCCGATCGACAAATGGACCTGTCCGTCGGCGTCCACCGGCAGGCCGCGCAGCAGGATCGCGAATGCCGTGCCCCACAACACGGCTGGCAGCCACGACCCGGCGGCGATCGCCAGGTCGGCCCAGCCCCGCCATTTCGGGTCGTCCACCTTGCCGCGCCATTCGATGGCCACGACGCGGACGATCATGCCGAACAGGATGGCCAGCAGCGGCAAGAACAGGGCCGAGAACATGGTGGCATACCAGCCCGGGAAGGCGGCGAACATGGCCGCGCCGGCGGTGATCAGCCACACCTCGTTCGCGTCCCATACCGGGCCGATCGTGTTCAGTGCTGCACGTCGATGAGACTCCTTGTCGCCCTTGCCAACTCGCGCAAACGGCGCCATCAGCATGCCGACACCGAAGTCGAAACCCTCGAGGATGAAGAAGCCGAGAAACAGCGCCGCGATGAGGCCGAACCACAACTCCTGCAGATTCATCGGTCAGCTCCTTTCGCGGGACGGCCCGCCGGACGGCTCAGTAGGCGAACGACAGGGGTTTCACCTGCTCCTCATCGGACTGCTGGTCTGATGGCGGTGCCGCGGGTTCGGCGTCGTGTTCCTGGGGGCCTTCCACGATGTAGCGCTTGAGCAGCCAGAACCAGATCACCGCGAGCACGGCGTAGATCAGCGTGAAGGTGGTGAGCGAGGTGATCACCATGCCGGGCGCGTGGTGGGAGACCCCGGCGGCGACGTTGAGGTGCACACTCTGGTCGCCGGTGGGATTGGGCACGACAAGCCAAGGCTGGCGGCCCATTTCGGTGAACACCCAGCCGGCGCTGTTGGCCAGGAACGGGGTGGGAATGGTCAGCAGCGCGAACCAGGCGAACCAGCGCTGACCCGGGATCCGGCCACGGCGGGTCAGCCACAACGCCACCAAAGCGAACAGCACCGGAACCGCCAGCAGGCCGATCATCATGCGGAACGACCAATAGGTGACAAACAGGTTGGGGCGGTAATCATTCGGCCCGAACCGCTGTTGGTAGTCCCGCTGGATGTCGCGCACGCCCTGCAGCTTGACGCCGTCGAACTTGCCCTCGGCCAGGAACGGGAGCACGTAGGGCACTTCGATCACGCGGGTGAGGGCGTCACAGTTGTTCTGCCGACCGACCGTCAGGATCGAGAAGTCCGGATCAACCTCGGTGTCGCACAACGATTCTGCCGACGCCATCTTCATCGGCTGTTGCTGGAACATCAGCTTGCCCTGGAAGTCGCCGGTGAAGAACAGCCCGACGGCGGCGAGCAACACCACCCAGCACCCCAGGACGGTGGCCGGGCGGTACATCGCCCGGGTGCCCGGGTCCACGGGGCTGGTCTGTGACCGGACCAGCCACCATGCGCTGACGGCGGCGACGAAGGTGCCCGCGGTCAGCAGCGCCCCGGCGACGGTGTGCGCGAAGGCAGTAAGGCCGGTGTTGTTGGTGAGCAGCGTCAGGATGTTGGTCAGTTCGGCCCGGTGGGTCTCCGGGTTGTAATGCACGCCCACCGGGTGCTGCATGAACGAGTTCGCCGAGATGATGAAGAAGGCGGACACGTTGACGCCGATGGCGACGATCCAAATGCAGGCCAGGTGCACCAGTTCGGGCAGCCGCCCCCACCCGAAGATCCACAATCCGATGAACGTCGATTCGAAGAAGAACGCGAGCAGGCCCTCCATCGCAAGTGGCGCGCCGAAGACGTCGCCGACGAAGCGCGAATACTCGCTCCAGTTCATCCCGAACTGGAATTCCTGGACGATGCCGGTGGCCACCCCGATGGCGAAGTTGATCAGGAACAACTTCCCGAAGAACTTGGTCAGTCGGTACCACGCGACATTGTCGGTGGCCACCCACGCGGTCTGCATGACCGCCAGCAGCGGCGCCAGGCCGATGGTCAGCGGCACGAAAATGAAGTGGTAGACGGTGGTGATACCGAACTGCCACCGCGATATGTCGACGACATTCATTGTCATCTCCCGGGGCCGCGGGGATAAGCGTAGTAACTACGACAGAGTGTAGTAGTCAGCCGGAGTGGGCGCTAGCGCAACGTGTGTGATGCCTTGCGGATGCCGAACGCGGAGACGACCTCGAACACGCCGATCACCACCAGCCAGATGCCGACCACCAGGGCCAGCGTGATGATCGACTCGAATGGCGAGGCCATCACCACGATGCCCGCGAGCAGGCTGATCACGCCGATGAAGATCTGCCAGCCCCGACCGGGCAGGTGCGGATCGCTGATCGCCGACACCGTCGTCGCGACACCACGGAAGATGAACCCGACCCCGATCCAGATCGCCAGCAGCAGCACGGCATTGCCAAAATGCCGGAATGCCAGCACCGCCAGGATCAGTGATGCGGCACCGCTGATGAACAGCAGGATGCGGCTACCGGCCGAGACGTGCAGCGAGAACGCGAACACGACTTGGGCCGCGCCGGTGATCAGCAGGTAGACGCCGAAGGCAATGGCCGCAGCGAGCACGGATATCTGCGGCCAGGCCAGCACGACGACGCCCAGGACGACCGACAGGACTCCCGACACCAGTGTCGACTTCCACAGGTGGGGCAACAGACTCGGCGGCGACGGCGGTGCGGGGGTTGTTGCAGGACTTGATTCCATCGCACCAGTGTGACGCATGTGGCGGTTTCGGTACAGGGCCTTTCGGTCCTACACGCGCGCCGCGCGCACGTCCTCGGTGCGCACGTCAGCGGGCTCGTCCACCGGCTTGCGGCCGACGAGATACCAGGTGCGCATCAGGCCTTTGCCCTTGACGTCGATGAGGCCCCGCTCGCGCAGCACGAAGTCATCCTTGAGCCGTTCATAGACCTCGTCGGGCACCTGGATCTGGCCGACGGAGTCGGTGGTCTCCATCCGGGAGGCGACGTTGACCGCGTCGCCCCACACGTCGTAGAAGAAGCGCCGCGAACCCACCACGCCGGCCACCACGGGACCGGTGGCCAGACCCACTCGCAGCGGGACCGCCCGGCCGTGCGGGTCCTTGAGAGATGCTGCGACGTCAGCCATTTCGAGAGCGAAGTCGGCCAGCGCGTGCACGTGGTCGGGGCGTGGTCGCGGCACACCGCTGACCACCATGTAGCAGTCCCCGGTGACCTTGATCTTCTCCAGATCGTGTTTGTCGACCAGTTCGTCGAAGGCGCCGTAGAGACGGTCCAGGAAGCGGACGAGGTCGGCCGGCGCGGTGCTGCTGGCGCGTTCGGTGAAGCCGACGATGTCGGCGAACAGCACGGAGGCGTCGTCGTACTTGTCGGCGATGACCTGCCGTTGGGGTTCCTTGAGCCGCTCGGCGATGCTGGCCGGCAGCATGTTCGCCAGCAGCGCCTCGGAGCGGTCGTACTGCTCCTCCATGACCGCCTCCGCGCGTTCGGTGTCACGCAGGGCGAACCACATCGTGACGACCACCATGACGCAGGCAGAGATCGTGGTGATGATGAAACCCGCCGATTGGGCCCAGGGCGGCTGCAGGCCGGTGTCGCGGGGGATGACGAATTCGGTCGTGATGACCAGGGCCGCGGCCACCGCCGCCAGGAAACTGGCCAAGACGATGTGTTCGGTGCCCAGCACGAGCACCACCAGGCACGCGCCCACGATGAAGAACAGCTGCGCTCCCGAGCTGGTCCCGACGTCCCAGCAGCTGGCGAACACCGTGACATAGGCCGCGGTGATGAACGTCAGCGGCGCTACCAGGTCACCGAATCGGTGCAGGGTGGGCACGATCGCGAAGATCAGCGCCGCGCAGATGTTGATCGAGACGACCTGCCAGAGCCAGGTGCCGAGCAGCAACTGCATGAGGACGAAACTGGCACTGACGATCACCGCCAGCCAGGAGGTGATGTTGAGGATCCGGGCGCGACGGGCAGCGCTGGCGGCGTAGTGCTGACGGATATCGCGCGTCTGCGTCCGTACGGCGGCGACGCAGTCTGGCCGGCTTGCCGAATGATCATCGCCAGCTGAAAGGGCACCGCAATTTTTAGCGGCCACGTGTCAAGAGTAACCGCCGAACTCGGCGTTTACCTCGTGTGGCGATTGGGACGGTTCGCCGGCGGGATTTTGCTGGCGGTGGGACGGGCGGACAAATCGAAGATGTCGGGCTGGGCGGCCACCACTGTTGAAATCCTGGATCGCCTGGACGCAGATGGCGGGGTTCACCAACGCGGCACGGTAGTGGTCGCATTGCGTTTACGGCTGGGACCGCAGGGGCGCGTGTTGCACGATGGGCAGCGGCCGGCGAGGTTGAGCCGGTGACCGCCGCGCGGCACTACACGCGGTACGACGCAGTCATGACCTGTGGCGTTGGTGCCCTCGGTGAGATTCGAACTCACACTGTACGGGTTTTGAATCCGTTTCCTCTGCCAGTTGGGATACGAGGGCTAGGTCCGGCTACCTACCTTAGAGGAACCCCCCGAGCGCCCGTCACAGCCGTCACGACACAATGTCCGTCATGACCGGCCCCACCTCCGACGCTGACGCCGCCCCGAAGCGGCGGGTCCTGATCGCTGAAGACGAAGCGCTCATCCGCATGGACCTTGCCGAAATGTTGCGAGAGGAGGGGTACGAGATCGTCGGCGAGGCCGGCGACGGACAGGAAGCCGTCGAGCTGGCCGAGCAGCATAAGCCGGATCTGGTGATCATGGACGTGAAGATGCCCCGCCGAGACGGCATCGACGCGGCATCCGAGATCGCCGCCAAGCGCATCGCGCCGATCGTGGTGCTGACCGCGTTCAGCCAGCGCGATCTCGTCGAACGCGCCCGCGACGCCGGCGCGATGGCCTATCTGGTCAAGCCCTTCACCGCCAGCGATCTGGTGCCGGCCATCGAGCTGGCGGTCAGCCGCTTCAGCGAGCTGAGCGAGCTCGAACGCGAGGTGGCGACGCTGTCGGATCGGTTGGAGACGCGCAAGCTGGTCGAACGCGCCAAGGGACTGCTGCAGGTCAAGCAGGGCATGACCGAGCCGGAAGCCTTCAAGTGGATTCAGCGGGCGGCGATGGATCGGCGGACGTCGATGAAGCGGGTCGCCGAGGTTGTGCTGGAGACCCTCGACACGCCCGAGTAGCTGGGCGAGCAGACGCGTAAGCCCCCGCACGCCCGGCGTGTCGGGGGCTTACGCGTCTGCTCGGCACCCCCTACCGCACCCGTTAGCGCGCGACGATCACCGACGAGCCGTGCCCGAACAGACCCTGGTTCGCGGTGACGCCGACCTTCGCGTTCTCCACCTGCCGACCGGTGGCCTGGCCACGCAGCTGCCAGGTCAACTCGCAGACCTGCGCGATCGCCTGCGCGGGGATGGCCTCGCCGAAGCAGGCCAGCCCGCCGGACGGGTTGACCGGCACCTTGCCGCCGATCGCCGTCGCGCCGCTGCGCAGCAACTGCTCGGCCTCACCCTTCGGGCACAGGCCCAGGTGCTCATACCAGTCGAGTTCCAGCGCGGTGGACAGGTCGTAGACCTCGGCCAGGCTGACGTCCTCGGGTCCGATGCCGGCCTCGGCGTAGGCGGCGTCGAGGATCTGGTCCTTGAACACCCGCTCGGGGGCGGCCACCGCGGCGGTGGAATCCGTTGCGATGTCGGGTAATTCGGGCAGGTGCTGCGGGTATTGCGGGGTGACGGTGCTGACCGCGCGCACCGACGGGACCCCGTCGAGGGAACCCAGGTGCTTGCGGGCGAACTCCGCGCTGGCCACGATCAGTGCCGCGGCGCCGTCGGAGGTCGCGCAGATGTCCAGCTGCCGCAACGGGTCGCTCACCACCGGACTGGCCAGCACGTCCTCGATCGAGGACTCCTTGCGGTAGCGGGCATTCGGGTTCTGCAGCCCGTGTTGGGAGTTCTTCACCTTCACCTGCGCGAAGTCCTCCGACGTCGCGCCGTACAGATCCATCCGGCGCCGCGCGAGCAGCGCGAAGTACACCGGGTTCT
>NZ_LZKQ01000030.1 GCF_001668675.1 Mycobacterium asiaticum
CGCCCCCGCCGGGGCCCCGGGACCCCCGCGCCCCCCCCCCGCCCCCCCCCCCGCGCCCCCCGCCCCCCCGCGCGCCGCCGCCGGCGCCGAACAGCATGGCGTTCCCGCCGGCACCGCCGGACCCACCGACTTTGCTGATGGAGTTTCCACCCGCACCACCGGCCCCGCCGTTCCCGAGCAACCCGCCGGCTCCACCAGCCCCACCGCGCCCTCCATCGACACCGGCGCCCGACGTGCCCGACCCGCCGTTGCCGCCGTTACCGATCAGCCACCCGCCGTCCCCGCCGTCGGCCCCGGTGCCCGGCGCGCCATTGGCGCCGTTGCCGATCAGCGGGCGCCCGGTTGCCGCCAGCACGGGCGCGTTGAGCGCGTCCAGGGCATTCTGCAGCGCCGAGGCGGCGGTGGCTTCCGCGCTGGCATAGGAGGTCGCGCTCGTGGTCAAGGCACGCACAAACTGCTGGTGAAAGGCGGCCGCCTGCGTCCCGAGAGATTGGTAGGCCTGCCCATGGGCGCCGAACAGCGCCGCGATGGCGACCGATACCTCGTCCTGGGCCGCGGCCAGCACCGTTGCGGTGTGCTCCGCCGCGGCCGAGTTGGCCGCGTTCAGCGACGCACCGATACCCGCCAAATCCGTTGCGGCAGTGCCCAACACCGGGGGAAGCACATTCAAGAACGACATCGGGCACCTCCGACTGTGCACCATGACTTCGTTGTGAAGCCGACCCAGGAATCTTTGGAGACCTCAGAGTCGGCGAGCCAGCAGCTTATCGCGAGTTCACTCAAAGTGATGGGGAAATTCGCTGCATAATACGGAACCCTACGAGGCATTCCACGATTGGCGTGTCAGCGTTCGCTGAGCGGACCGTGTGCAGACAAGTGACCGATGTTGGTGAGCAGACGCAAAAGCACCTTTTTGCGGCGCGCAAAAAAGGTGCTTTTGCGTCTGCTCGCGCAAGGGGCGGTTACGGCAAGCGTTCTACTCCGGCCCGCCTAATCGTGCCCAAGCCCACGATCGGGCGCGCTCATGTCACCGGTGGCGGGCGTGCCGTCGGTCAGGCCGTAGCGCAGCAGGACGGTGCCCTTCCCGCTGACCGCGGGAGGTTCGAGAAGGGTGAGGTTGGTGGGTACCGCGCCGGCGCCGAACACCTTTTTGCCGACGCCGAGCATAAGGGGGTGCAGCCAGAGATCAATTCGATCGAAAAGCCGCTCGCGCAACAATGTCTGCACCAAATTCAAACTGCCGACGACCTTGATGTGCTCATGCCGGTCACGGATATCGCGCACCGCCGCGGCCAGGTCCGCGCCGAGCTGGGTTGACCCGTTCCACGAGAGGTTCGGCCGGCCGCGCGAAGCCACATACTTCGGCACCCGGTTGAACAGCGTCGCGATTCCGCTGTCCTCACCGGCTTCCTGGTGCGGCCAGTATGCGGCGAAGATGTCGTACGTCCGCCGACCGAGCAGAAGCGCATCGGTGCCCTCGTACGCGGCGCCGACCTGCGCTCCGGCAACCTCGTCCATCAGGGGCGCCTGCCAGCCGCCGAACGGGAATCCGGCCGGGTCCTCCTCGGGGCCGCCGGGCGCCTGGCCAACGAGGTCGAGGGTCGCGAACAGCTCGATGTGAATGAGGCCCATGTGTTGCTCCCACGATTGAGTCAGTGCGGTCGAAAGGTTTGACCGCCGAGCGCGGGCATACTCATCGCGGCCGCCCTCACTCGTCGGACAAGTTTTGGCGCTGTTCTTCGACGGCGGCCATGACGTCTTCGGACGCCTGCCGGAATACCGCGAGGCGCTCCGGCCCCAAAACGTCGACGAACAGTTCGCGCACCCGGGCTGCGTTCACGGGCGCGGCCGACTCGATCGCCGCGCGGCCGGCTTCGGTAAGCACGATCTGGGGATATCGCGGATCGGCTTCCGGATCGACCTCACGGCTGATGAGTCCCCGCTTCTCCATCCGGCTGAGGTGGTGGGACAGTCGACTCTTCTCCCACATCGTGGCCCGGCCCAGTTCGTAGGCGCGCATGCGCCCACCCGGCGCCTCGGACAGATTCACCAGGATCTCGAAGTCGGAATCGGACAGTCCGAAATCGCGCTGCAGGCACCTGCCCAGGTGTCCGTGCAATAGGTGGTGCATATCGACGAAGCTTCGCCAGGCAGCCAGCTCGTCCCGGTCCAGGTGCCACCGCTTGGTCATGCAACGCAGCGTACTCCCGTGGGTTGACACATCAACCCTGCGCGCATACCGTGGAGTGAGTTGACATATCAACCAGGAGGCGAGAAACGTGACAACCGAGAAGCTGATTGCAGTGGTGGGGGCGACCGGGTCGCAGGGCGGCGGCATGGTCAAGGCGATCCTCGACGACCCGCGTCGCGAGTTCGCGGTGCGCGCGCTCACGCGCAACGCGCAGTCCGCTGCCGCGCGCAAGTTGACTGACGCCGGCGCCGAAATCTTCGAAGCCGACCTCGACGACGGCGCAAGCCTGCGCCGCGCGTTCGAGGGCGTGCACGGGGCGTTCATCGTCACCAACTACTGGGCCCCGCTGTCGGACGAGGACGAAGGCGTACGGACGCGCGCCGAAAGGGAACTGGCGCAGGCCGATACGGCCGCGCTCGCGGCCACGCAGGCTGGCGTCCAGCATGTGGTCTGGTCCACGCTGGAGGACACCCGCGACCACTTCGGTGACGACGACCGCGTGCCGACCGTCGACGAGCGCTACAAGGTGCCCCACTTCGACGCGAAGGCAGAGGCGGACGAGTTCTTCCGCGAGTACGACGTGCCGACCACGTTCCTGCGCAGCACCCTGTTCTTCGAGGGTTTCACTGACGCGTTGGCACCTGTGCGAGGAGATGACGGTCAGCTCCGGCTGATGCTGCCGATGGCCGACCAACGCTTGTCGGGTATCGCCGTCGGGGACATCGGAAAGACGGCACTGCAGATCTTCGCGCGCGGCACGGCCTACATCGGCCAGACCGTCAGCATCGCTGGTGACCACCTGACTGGTCAGGAATACGCGTCAGCGCTCAGCGATGCGATGGGCGAAACCGTCAGCTACCAGCCGCCTAGCTGGGACGACTTTCGCGCGCAAGGGTTTCCCGGCGCGGTCGAAATGGGCAACATGTTCCAGTACTACGCGGAAAACTCGGCACGCTTTGTCGGTGACCGCGATCTGGCTCAGGTGCGCGAGCTCAACCCGGAGTTGCAGTCTTTCCGCGATTGGCTTGCGTTGCACCGGAGCGACTTTCAGTCGAATCAGTGAGGCGTCGCCAGAGCAACGACAGCGTCAGCGCGATCGCTCCGGTGAGCGAAGCGATCAGGATGGGAGCGGTTTGATGCAAGCGCACCGCGATGGCGACCAGCGCCCAGACCACAACCAGCGCGTAGGCGATATCTCCCCGAAAGCTCATCGTCAGACCGAGGGCGGTGGCCACCACGATCATGATCACGCCCCACGTCGGCTCCGACAGACCGAAACCATTCCACCCCGCGGCGTCGAGGGTGATCGTCGCGTTGGCGATGGTGGCCACCGAGACCCATCCAAGGTAGACGCGAAAGGGAATGTGCACCGCCCACCGCTCGATCGTCGAATCGGGCGGGCGGGCGTCCTGCAGTCGGTAGATGACAATCAGCGCGCCCAGCAGCACCACCATCAGCGCCATGCTCAGCGGGAATTGGTTGTAGTGCCATGCGAACAGCCATGAACAGTTGGCCAACGCCGTCAGCAGATACCACGGGGCTATGGCTCGCGCCGCGCCGCCGTCGGTGCGCCGCTTGCCCACGGTGACGCCGAGATAAACGGTATAGGCGATCAACCCCGCATAGATGAGGCTCCAGATAGAGAAGGCATAACCGGCCGGCACGAAGTAGACCTGAAAGCGGCGACTGACGTCGCCCGTGCTCTGGCCGTTGATCGGCAATGTGTTGGCCAGGCTGTTGACGAAAAGCGTCGCCATGGTGGCAAGGCCGACCGCGGCCGGCACCAGCAGTCTGGACATCGAACGGTTGTCGAGGGTTCCGCTGACCATAGCGACCCGTTTGCCCGCTGAAGACGGTTCCGAACCAGCCCGACGAGAAAGACGGGATTAATCCCTGCGCGATTCGGCAATACCTCACCGCGTCGAAGACGCCACCGTCGTCGACTCGACATCCGGTTGCCGGATGTGCCGGACGACGAGATGAGTCATAGACGTGTTCGCGAACGCCGCCACGCTGCGCGCCCATTGGAAGCGGGCGTGACATGGCCGCAGCAACCGCCGTTCACTTCTTTTTGGAGCTCGCCGTCATTCTGGTGGCCTGCCGCGTCGTGGGATTGTTGGCACAACGCCTGGGTCAGCCACAGGTAGTGGGCGAAATGCTGGCCGGTGTCATCCTCGGGCCCTCGCTGCTGGGACGGATAGCGCCCGGGGTGCAGCACGAGTTGTTCCCGCCGGGTGCGGCCAATGTCGTGCTGTTCACCGCGGCGCAGATCGGCCTGGTGCTGTACATGTTCCTGGTCGGCCTCAACTTCGACATCAATCTGGTCAAACATCGTGCCGGGACCGCGGCCGTGGTCTCCGCTGCCGGCATATTCGTGCCGCTGGCGCTGGGCGCGGTGCTGGCCGTGCCGCTGGTCGCCGGCGGCAGCTTCTTCGCGAGAAACACCACCTTGGTCATGGCGATGATGTTCCTCGGAGCCTCGATCGCCACCACGGCATTCCCGATGTTGGCCCGGATCATCTTCGAAAAGAAGCTCTCCGGAACACCTTTGGGCACACTCGCGCTCGCATGCGGTGCAACCGATGACGCTCTGTCCTGGTGCATCCTGGCGACAGTGCTGGCCATGCACCGGGGCAATCCCGCCACGGCCCTGATCGCGATAGTCGGCGGAATCCTCTACACGGTGGTGGTGCTGACGCTGGGCCGTCGGGCGTTGAATGCACTCGGCCCGATGTCCGAGCGACGCAACACCGTCAGTCCGGCGGCCCTCAGCGTTGTCCTCATCCTGCTGATGCTGTGCTCCTGGTTCACCGACACGATCGGGATCTACGCGATCTTCGGGGCGTTCATCTTGGGTGTCGCGATGCCGTCCGGCTTCTTTGCCAAGCACGTCACCGCCAAGCTGGAGCCGGTCACGACGACGTTGCTGCTGCCGCTGTTCTTCGTCTATTCGGGGCTGAACACCGAGATCGGCCTGGTGAACACGCCGAAGCTGTGGGCGGTGACTCTGGGCATCCTCGTCGTCGCGATCGCGGCGAAAGGAATCGCCTGCACGGTGGCGGCCCGGCTGCGGAAGGTGTCGCTGCGTGAGTCGGTCGCGCTGGGTTCGTTGATGAATGCCCGCGGCCTGATCGAACTCATCCTGCTCAACATCGGTCTCGAGGCCGGGATCATCACTCCGACGCTGTTCACCATTCTGGTGATGGTGGCCATTGTCACCACGCTCATGACGTCGCCGATATTCGAGTTCGCCTACGGAAGGCACCGAGCGGCGGCCGATGCGACGGCGGCTGACCCGACGACGGCTGACCCGACGGGAGCCGACCCGACGGAGGCGGCCGGCCCGACCGCGGCCAGCCAGCCGGCAAATGCCGGCCGGTTAGCTGTGTAACGCGATCCACGCCGGGGTACTTATGCATTCATTGTCGAGGGGAGTAAGTGCGTGGACGTTCGAGCGCAGCTGTCACAGCTGAGCCCCGAGGCTCGGGCGGCACTGGCCAAAAGAATACGAAGTCAGCTGGCAGACAACGACTTCAGCGCCGATCACGACCTCGTCATCGTCGGCGGCGGTGTTGCCGCCCTGACACTCGCGCTGGAAATTCGCTCCGCCCGACCCGGGACTCGGGTCCTGGTGATCGAGGCGACCGCCCATCCGGTCCCTGAGATCACCCACACCGTCGGTGAGTCGACCGTCGAGATCTCCGCGCATTACCTGCGCGAACGAATCGGCCTGCACGAGCACCTGCGCACCGCCCAGCTTCGCAAGATGGGGCTGCGGATGTTCTTCTCCC
>NZ_LZKQ01000031.1 GCF_001668675.1 Mycobacterium asiaticum
GCATCTATCCGGCGGGCCATGCCGTCACCCCGTACGGCGGGCACCTGGACCCGACGGTGTTTCAGCGGCTGGCGCCGGGGATCATGCCGTTGTCGGTCGCCGAGGGGATCGCCAACGGCGTGCCCGACGTTATCGCCTGTGTTCGCTACCAGATTCGCCACGGCGCCAAGCTGATCAAGGTGTCGGCCTCGGGCGGGGTCATGTCGCACAGCACCGCACCCGGATCCCAGCAGTATTCCGACGCGGAGTTCGCCGCGATCGCCGACGAAGCGCACCGCGCCGGGGTGCGGGTGGCCGCGCACGCCGTCGGTGACACCGCGATCCAGGCGTGCATCCGGGCCGGGATCGACTGCATCGAACACGGGTTTTTGGCCAGTGACGACACCATCCAGATGATGGCCGATCATGGCACGTTCCTGGTCTCGACCACGTACCTCACCGAGGCGATGGCGATCGACCGGATCGCGCCGGAACTGCGCAAAAAGGCCGAAGATGTCTTCCCCCGGGCTAAAGCCATGTTGCCCAAGGCGATTGCTGCGGGCGTACGCATCGCGTGTGGCACCGACGCACCGGCGATCCCGCACGGCCAGAACGCCCGCGAGCTGCTGGCCCTGGTCGACCGCGGCATGGCCCCGATGCAGGCGATCCGGGCCGCCACCGTGGTGGCCGCCGAACTGATCGACGCCGACGGCGAGTTGGGCAGGCTGGCTCCCGGCTACCTGGCCGACATCATCGCCGTGCCGGGCGATCCATCCCAGGACATCGGCACCACCCTCGAGGTGGCCTTCGTCATGAAGAACGGCGAGATATTCAAGTCCCCCGCGAGTGCTCCGTAATGACGGCCGACGACATCGAACTCACCGACAACATCCTCTGGCTGCTCAAGCAGGCGTTCTACTACTCGCTGACGACCATCAACGAAGCCATGAGCGGGCACGGCGTCAGCACGGCTCAGATCGGTGTGTTGCGCCAACTCGCGAATGAACCCGGCTTGTCGGGTGCCGATCTGGCCCGGCGGCTGTTGATCAGCCCGCAAGGGGTCCAGCTCGCGCTCACTTCGCTGGAGCGCCGGGGACTGGTGGAACGAAGGAAGAATCCCGCGCACGGCCGCATCCTGCAGGCCTACCTGACCGGTGAAGGACGCAAAGTCGCCGCCACTGTCGTCAGTGACGCGGTGGCCGCCCACGAGCAAGTGTTCGGGGTGCTCAGCCCCGCGGAGCAGGAGACCCTGCGGGAGTTGCTGGGCCGGGTGGTTGAGAAGGGAACGGGCCATGAGTTGTTCGCGGATCACGTCGACGAATGAGTCGTTTATCTAGTACTTGATAACATTGACAAGTAGTTGATACTCTAGGAGAGATGTCTGAGTCGCCAGCCTTGTCGTGCGTTGACGCCGCACAGGTCACCATCGACCTGGACGGGCGCACCACCGCGGTGTCCTACGCGCCAGGCGACACCCTGCTGCAGACCGCGCGGATGGCGGGGCTGTCCCCGCCGTCGTCGTGTGAAGTCGGTTCCTGCGGAACGTGTATGGCGCGATTGACCGAGGGCGGCGCGCGGATGCTGAACAACGACGCCCTCGAGGCGGACGAGGTGGCCGAGGGCTGGGTCCTGACCTGTCAGGCCCTGCCGACCACCCCGACGGTGCGGGTGGTCTACGAGTGAGCGGGGTGGCCCTCAGGGTCGCGGTGGTAACCGGGGGCGCCTCGGGCATCGGCGAGGCCACCTGCCACGAACTGGGCCGGCGCGGTCACCGGGTCGCGGTGCTCGACATCAACGAGGATGCGGCGCAACGGGTTACCGATAACCTGCGAGCAGACGGGATCACCGCGGCCGGCTTTGGCGCGGACGTCACCGATCGGGCTGCCGTCGAGCAGGCATTCGCCAAGATCCGCAGCGAACTCGGAGCTGTCTCAGTCCTGGTCACCAGCGCCGGGCTCTTCGGTTTCGCGCCGTTCCTGGAGATCACGACGCAGGACTGGGCCCGCATCGTCGATGTCAACCTCACCGGTACTTTCCATTGCTGCCAGGTCGCGCTGCCCGACATGCTGGCCGCCAACTGGGGCCGGATCGTGCTCATCTCATCGTCCAGCGCGCAACGGGGATCACCGTTCGCCGCGCACTATGCCGCGGCCAAGGGCGCGGTGCTGACCCTGACCAAGTCGCTGGCCCGCGAGTACGCGGCCCGGGGGATCACCGTCAACACCATTCCGCCCTCGGGCATCGAGACACCGATGCAGCACCAGTCGCAAGCGGCCGGCTACCTGCCGTCCAACGAACAGATTGCGAGCAATATCCCGGTTGGCTTCCTGGGCACCGGCGCCGACATCGCCTCGGCGGTCGGATTTCTGTGCTCGGATGAGGCCCGATTCATCACCGGTCAGGTCATCGGGGTCAACGGCGGGTCGGTGCTGTGAGTGCCTATGAGTGCTAGGACAAGGAGGCGAGGATGACGCGATCGGGCAGGCCCGCCGAGGGGTCGTGGACCGAGCGTTACCCTGAACTGGGTACCGGTCCAATCTCGTTCCGGGACTCCACATCCGAGGAGTTCTACCAGCTGGAGCGCGAAGCCGTCTTCAAGCGGGCCTGGCTCAACGTCGCGCGGGTGGAGGAATTGCCCCGCGCCGGTAGTTATCTCACCAAGGAGATCGAGGTCGCCCGCACCTCGGTGATTCTGGTGAAGGGCCGCGACGAGCGCATCCGTGCCTTCTACAATGTATGCCGGCACCGCGGAAACAAGTTGGTGTGGAATGACTTTCCCGGTGACGAGACCCGCGGCACCTGCCGGCAGTTCACCTGCAAGTACCACGGCTGGCGCTACGGCCTGGACGGCGCGCTGAATTTCGTGCAGCAGCAGTCGGAGTTCTTCGACCTGGATCCGGCCGAGTACGGGTTGCGGGCGGTGCACTGCGACGTCTGGAACGGCTTCATCTTCATCAACCTCGATGACGAACCGCGTCAAAGCCTGCGGGAATTCTTGGGGCCGATGATCACCGGTCTGGACGGCTATCCGTTCGACAAGCTGACCGAACGCTACGAGTGGGTGGCCCACAACAACAGCAACTGGAAGATCTTCGCCGACGCGTTTCAGGAGTACTACCACGTCCCGTCGCTGCACCCCCAGCAGGTGCCCGCCGCGGTGCGTGACCCCAATGCCGGATTCACCTGCGGCCATTTCCAACTCGACGGACCGCACCGGATGGTCTCGACAGCGGGACGGCGGCGCTGGTTACTGCCCGAGGAGTACATGTACCCGATCGAGCGGGCCACCCGCAGCGGGTTGGTGGGTCCGTGGCGCACGCCCGACATCGGCGAACTGCCGGCCGGGCTCAACCCGGGCGGGATCGAACCGTGGGGGATCAGCAACTTCCAGATCTTCCCCAACATCGAAATCCTGATCTACGGCGGCTGGTACCTGCTCTACCGCTACTGGCCAACATCGCACAACACCCACCGTTTCGAGGCCTACACCTACTTCCAGCCGGCACGCAGCGTGCGCGAGCGCATCGAGCACGAGGTCGCCGCGGTGGTGCTCAAGGAGTTCGCGCTGCAGGACGCCGGCATGCTCGGCGGGACCCAGGCCGCGCTGGAATACGGCATCGTCGACGACTTCCCGCTCAACGATCAGGAGATCCTGGTGCGCCACCTGCACAAGGTGGTGGTCGACTGGGTCGAGGCCTACCGCCGCGAGAAGACGCCGGCGGGGGTCTGAGATGGCCGGCAACATGCTGCCCAGCGCGTTCGCTGAGTTGGAGAAGTACGCTCAAACATGGTGTCTGGCAACGGAATCCGAACGCTGGAACGCCCGGGTGAACAGCACCATGCCGCAGTTGCGGGAGTTCTACGACGCTTTCTTCCCGCGCTTGGAGGAGGCCATCGACTACTGCGACAAGTTTGCGCTCGACGGGTTGCCCGATGACGCGCTCAACCTGCTGCACCTGATCTATTCGCTGATCATGGTCGCCATGGCGGTGGAAGTCATGCATCAGCCGGTGCCGGTGGATGCCGCGGACGCCGTGATGGTCCGCACCGGTGAGCCGGTGCCCTGAACCCGCTGCGGCAGTTGTCAACAGAAAGGTTCGGCCATGAGTGTGCTCACCATCAACAAGCTCACCGAGTCGGTCGGTGCGGAGGTCTGCGGGCTCGATCTCGCTGACGCGGCATCCGACGACTCGATCGGTGCGGCCATCCTTGACGCGCTGGAAGTCAATGGGGTGCTGGTCTTTCGGGGCTTGCAACTGGATCCCGAGGCGCAGGTCGCCTTCTGCCGGCGGTTCGGCGACATCGACCACTCGTCCGACGGTCATCACCCGGTGCCCGGCATCTACCCGATCACGCTGAATCCGGCGAAGAACTCCTCGGCGGCCTACCTGAAGGCCACGTTCGATTGGCACATCGACGGCTGCACGCCGCTCGGCGAGGAATATCCACAGAAGGCGACCATCCTGTCGGCCGTGCAGGTCGCCGAGTGGGGCGGGGAAACCGAATTCGCCAATTCCTACGCCGCATACGAGGCGCTCACGCCCGCGGAGAAGCGGCGCTTCGGGCCGCTGCGCGTGGTGCATTCGCTGGAAGCCTCTCAGCGGCGGGTGACCCCGGACCCGACGCCGGAGCAGTTGGCGCGCTGGCGATCCCGGCGCACCCATGAGCATCCACTGGTGTGGACGCACCGCAGCGGCCGCAAGTCACTGGTGCTGGGCGCCTCGGCGGATTACGTCGTCGGCATGCAGCCGGACGAAGGACGCGCGCTGCTGGCCGAGTTGCTCGACCGCGCCACCACCCCGGACCGGGTCTACAGCCACGCCTGGTCGGTCGGCGACACCGTCATCTGGGACAACCGCGGGGTACTGCACCGCGCCGCACCGTATGACCCGAACTCGCGGCGGGAGATGCTGCGCACCACGGTGTTGGGCGACGAACCCATCCAATAGCTTTTGCTATCGTCCCTTGCCATGTCACAGATGGACCGTCGCCGCATGCTGATGATGGCGGGATTCGGCGCGCTGGCGGCCGCCATTCCGGCCCCGGAGGCCGGGGCCGACCCGGGCCCGGCACCCGTGCCGGCGGCTCCGTCCGCGGGTACCACCGGGGGGTTCATCTGGCACGACGAGTTCGATGGACCGGCCGGCTCGGCGCCCGACCCGTCAAAATGGGCGGTGTCCAACTTCCGGACGCCGATCAGGAACCCGGTCGGCTTCGACCAGCCACAGTTCTGGGGCCAATACCGCGACAACCGCCAGAACGTCTTCCTGGACGGCAAATCCAACCTGGTGCTGCGCGCCACCAAGGACGGCGGCGGTTACTTCGGCGGCCTGGTGCACGGGCTGTGGCGGGGCGGCGTGGGGACCACCTGGGAAGCCCGGATCAAGATGAACTGTCTCGCCCCCGGCATGTGGCCGGCCTGGTGGTTGTCGAATGACGATCCAGGCCGCAGCGGTGAGATCGACCTGATCGAGTGGTACGGGAACGGCACCTGGCCGTCGGGAACCACGGTGCACGCCAACCCGGACGGCACGGCGTTCGAGACCTTCCCGATCGGCGTCGACGGCGGCTGGCACAACTGGCGGGTCCGCTGGGACGTCACCGGCATGTACTTCTGGCTCGACTATTCCGACGGCGCCGCCCCGTACTTCTCCGTGCCGGCCACCGGCATCGAAGACCTGAACGAGCCGATCCGCGAGTGGCCGTTCAACGATCCCGATTACACGGTGTTCCCGGTGCTGAATTTGGCCGTCGGAGGCTCGGGCGGGGGAGATCCCGCTGCCGGTTCGTACCCACAGGAAATGCTGGTCGACTGGGTGCGAGTCTTCTGATTTTGATGCTGAGGCGAGCATCACCGCGTGTGCAAGGTGCGATCGGCCCCCGGCGCATGGTTCTATAAGACCGTTTGTGAAAGCTCCCAGGGGGATGGCGCGAGTCGGAGAACCTGGCCGGGACAGGCCACGATCGGGCCTTGAACGGGAACTAAAGAACGGTGGTACCTGAATGGATCGTCGGAGCATGTTGTTGACGACAGGCCTCGGCATGCTGGCCGCCGCGGCATCGATCCCGATCCCCGAAGCGCAGGCGCACCCGGCGCCGCCCCAGGCGCCGTCGGCCGGCCCGTCGGGGCCCTACCTCTTCTCCGATGAATTCGACGGCCCAGCCGGCGCCGGTCCGGACCCGGCCAAGTGGACCGTGCAGACCTGGCAGGACGACGTGTTCCCGCCGGTCGACGGGATCTACCGCAATGACCCCAGCAATGTCTTCCAGGACGGCAACTCCAATCTGGTGCTGCGGGCAACCAGAGATTTCAACGGCGCCTACTACAGCGGCAAGCTGCGTGGCAACTGGCGCGGCATGATCGGCACCACCTGGGAATCGCGGATCAAGCTCGACTGCCTGAGCCCCGGGTTGTGGCCGTCGTTCTGGGCGGTCAACGAGGATCCGCTGCCGGACGGTGAGGTCGACGTCTTCGAGTGGTACGGCAACGGCGACTGGGCCCCCGGCACCACGGTCCACGCGGCATCCAACGGCAAGACCTGGGAGGGCAAGTCGATCCCCGGTCTGGTGGACGGCAATTGGCACACCTGGCAGATGCGCTGGGACGTTGACGGTTTCAAGTTCTCGCGGGACGGCGCGCAGTACTTCGCCGTGCCGCCCAAGCCGATCCACGTGCACGGCGGCGCGCCGGACGATTTCCGGTGGCCGTTCAACAACCCCGGCTACTGGATGTCACCGATGTACACCCTCGCCGTCGGCGGCGTGGGGGCCGGCGATCCGGCCGGGGGCAACTTTCCGGCTTCCATGCTGATCGACTACATCCGCGTCTGGTAGCCGTCCTACCGGACGGCCTCAATGACCTGGACCAGGTTGAACTGCCAGCGCTCCACCAGGCGGAACCCCAGGTCGTGCGGCACCGCGAACGCAGGAGTCGCTCCGTAGAGTGGTCCCGGCGGCAGCGCTGAGCCACGCTCGTGCGCGGGTACCGCCGCGTCGGCCTGGGTGATGATCCAGACGACCTTGCAACGACTCAGCGGCGCGGCGACGACCTCGGGGATCAGGTTGGTGTCGAACACGTCGTTGGTCTCGGTGGCCCGCTTCCACAGGGTCAGGTCGTTCAGTTTCCGGTAGACGTCGGGGCGGGCGGCCAGCAACGGCCGCATCGGCGCGGGCATGAAGGTCACCGTGTCGTTGACGAGAAGGCAGTCACCCGGCGCCGCGCGCGCCGAGATCAGGTCGGCGACCTGGCTGTAGTCCATCCCGTATTTGGCGTACGGGTTGCGTTGCGTCCGAACATAATTCGGGACGGCGGCGATCGTCAGGATCAGCACCAGGGCCACCGCCACCCAGGGTTTGGTGGCCACCGCGCCGACGCAGACGGCCAAAGCGATCGCCATCGCCGGGGCGGTGAAGGTCAGGTAGCGGGGCGTATAGATCGGGTGGGTCAGCACCGACCCCAGGATGATCAGCGCGGTCGGTATCACGAGCCAGGCGATCGACAGGGTCAGCAACTGACGATCCGCGAGGGTGAAAGGGCGGGATGAGCGCACCCAGCACACGATGGCCGCGAGGACGATCAGCGCCGACAGGACCGCGAACACCGGATTCCGTTCGAAGTACTGCTGGATCACGACGTCCTCGATGGTGCGGTGACCGATCGGCGCGACCCATTTGATCTGGTGCGCCTGCCTGACCACGGCCAGCGCGAAGGGCGTCAGCGCGACCACCGCGGTGGCAGCGGACACGGCGAACGGCAGCAGTACCTGTCGTCGTCGCTGGAAGACGTAGATGAACAGCGCGTGCGCCGCCAGCAGCAACACCAGATACAGGTCGAGCACGATCGAAAGGGCAAGTGCCACGCCATAACTCGCCCACAACCAGCCGCTCCGGCGGCGCACGGCGTACACCAGCAGGACCGTCAGCCAGACCGCGGCCGTCATCGACATGGCCGATGGGCGCGCCTCGATGCCCGCCCAGGTCGTCCGGGGCAGAATCGCGCAGATCAGGCCGGCAACCACCGCGACGGTCCGAGACGACAACTGTCGGCCGAGCACCACCACCCCGGCCGCGGCGATACCGACGGCCAGGCCGCTCGGTGCGCGCGACCAGAACTCGGTGGGCGGGAAGATCAGGAACCAGCCGTGCATCAGCAGGTAGTAGAGGCCATGAACGGCATCGACGTTGCCCACCATCTGCCACAACTGGGCGAGGGAGCGACTGTACGCGGCCGAGATCGTGGCCGCCTCGTCGTACCAGAACGAGGGTCGCGCGGCCCCACCCAGGCTCACCGCGGCGGCCAGTACACCAACCCACACCGGATCCCACGGATGGGGCCGCGACTCGTCTGCCACACCGGTCATGTTGCCAGGGTGGCCGGGCCTACCCGGGGAGCCAGGCCCCCGGTATCCCTTAGTTAGTCAGGTACAGGTACCAGAGGCCGTCCGCGTGCTGACGGCAGTCCCAGTGCGTGTACGCCGCGTCGTTGTGGGTGATCTCGACGTGCGGTCCGTCGGCCTGGCAGGCGGCCTCTGTCACGTAGTTGCCCTCCACCTGCACCTCGTCGGCGTTTGCCACACCGACCGCGGTGGTCATGCAGCCCAAGGCCACAATGCCCGCGGTGACAGCCGCTTTCACGTGGATTTTCATGTATCGCCCCTCCGGAAGTTGGTGTTGATCATTAGTTGCCCAAGCGGTCGTCGGCGAAACCTGTGTCAGAGCGTTATTCGAACGTATGATCGATTGGTGGGACGGCTCGCATCGATCGGTTACAACGGGCAGCCGGTGCGCGGTCCGTTCCGTCCGGTCCGCCCGCCGATCTCGGTATTGGTTGATCTCACGGTGCTGTTCCCGCGCGAGCCGCACCGCACGGGGCGCTACCACCCGAACGGACTGCAGCTGCACAAGGTGGTGGAGGGCAAGCTGAGCTGCTGGGGCATCTGCGAGCAGGGCGACTGGTGGGGGCTGGTGACCTACCCGGTCGACTTCGGCTCCAAGCAGAAAACCGTGACGCATTGGATTCCGGCCTGGACGTTGCGCCGCAAGGCCGAGCGCCCGGCGCGGGAATAGAGTCTGTTCGTGGAGTTCCTGGTCGCGATGGCCACCGAGGTGCCCGACGGGCGCGGGGCTGCCCGCGCACCCGAGCTCGCAAGGCACAAGCGACTGTTGCGGCTGTGGCGCGCGCCGGGCCGGCCAGGCGAATCGCGCACCTTCGGACTGTTCTCGGCCGCCGACCGGGACGAGTTCGAGCAACTGCTCGCCGGGATGTCGCAGGCTGGCAGCGTCACGCCGTTGGGCGCGCACGACAACGACCCGGCGGCCGCCGGAGTGGTCGGCCGGCCGGGCAAGGGCCCGGAATTCCTGATCAGCATGACCCTGACGGTCCCGCCGGGGGTCCCGGCGGCCGCCGTCGACGACGCCTGCGCGCGCGAAGCCGAACAGACTCACGACCTCGCCGTGCGGGGGCATCTGCT
>NZ_LZKQ01000032.1 GCF_001668675.1 Mycobacterium asiaticum
GGCCGGGTCGCTATCTCGGCGAGCAGCTCCAGCCGCGGTGCGATCTGCGGGTCGCTGCGCGGACGGCCCAACCGCTCCTCGTCCACCTGGTCGGTCGCCGCCAGCACATGCAACCGCGCCAGCGCCTGCAGCGGCGCCTTCTGCCACACCGCGACCAACGGGCCGCCGCCACCCTCGAGCGGTTGGGCCGTCCGCGCAGCGACCCGCAGATCGCACCGCGGCTGGAGCTGCTCGCCGAGATAGCGACCCGGCCCACTGCGGCGTCGGCACCGGTGGTCGCCGCGGTGGCGCACGGAGAGTTGTTGACGCTCAAACCGTTTGGCAGCGCCGACGGTGTGGTCGCGCGCGCGGTGTCCCGGCTGATCACGATCGCGACGGGCTTGGACCCGCACGGACTTGGTGTGCCAGAAGTGAATTGGATGCGCCAGCCCGCCGCCTACCGTGATGCCGCCGTCAAGTTCGCCTCGGGCACACCTGACGGAGTGGCCAGCTGGCTGGTGCTGTGCTGCCGTGCGTTGAGGTCCGGTGCGCAGGAAGCCATCTCGATTGCGGATTCTTTGCCGGGACGTTAGCTAGCAGACCGCCGAACCGTCCGCGCCCTGAATCGGGCCGAAATGCGAAGCGGGCGACGACCGAAGAGATTCGATCGCCGCCCGCCAGCACGGTCCTCCGGTTACCAAGCGTGCACCTGTGGGGCTGCGTGGGTGGCCTCGGCGCGTTTGCGACACTTCCTGCTGCAGCCCCACCCAAAGGACTGTCGAGGCAATCCGTATTTCGCAATTACGCAGGCCCGCAACACTTCTGCCATTATCGCGGCTATGACGCAGCGTGGGTGCCGGAAACCGTGCTGGGTGCCCGGGTCGGGAGGACGATCCTTCTCTTCCGGATCGACCTTGGCCTCACCGGGCTGCCGTGACTCCTTTGTACTACTAGACCACAAGCTCAGCAAGGCCTAGGAGCGCGAAAGTTGATCCGGGATACCGGAAAGCTTCGTATTGCGCGCTGCGCGTGTTTGCTACGGGACGAGTGAGGAAGTTGGGACGCCAGTGCCAGAGCGGCGCACCACCAAGGCATGCCTAGAACGCGAAGCGACGCAACAGCGCGTAGGTGACCGCGCCGGCGGCCAGGGCGCTGATTCCGACCGCGGCCGTGGTGGCGACGGCGGCACCCGACGGGGCCGGGATCCGATCGCGCAACGACACCGGACGGGAGAACGACAACACCGGCCACCCGCGTTCGACGGCTTCCTTGCGCAGAGTGCGATCGGGGTTGACGACCGACGGGTGGCCGACCGCCTCGAGCATCGGCAGGTCGGTGATCGAGTCGGAGTAGGCGTAGCAGTGCTCCAGCGGGTAGCCCTCGCGAGCGGCGAGCTCGCGGATCGCTTGCACCTTGCCTTCGCCGTAGCAGTAGAAGGCGACCTCGCCGGTGTACTTGCCGTCTTCGACGACCATCCGGGTTGCCATCGCGTGCGTGGCGCCCAGCGCCCTGGCGATCGGCGCCACGATCTCCTCGCCCGAGGCCGAGACCACCACGACGTCGCGTCCGCACAGTTTGTGGGCGGCGATGAGATCTGCAGCCTCGGCGAATACCAGCGGCGTCACGATGTCGTGCAGCGTCTCGTTGACGATCGATTTCACCTGCGCGACGTCCCAGCCGGTGCACATGTTGGCCAGATGAGTGCGCATCCGATCCATCTGGTCATGATCGGCGCCAGAGAGCAGGAAGATGAATTGTGCATAGCTCGACTTCAACACCGCGCGCCGGTTAAGCAGGCCTTGGGCGAAGAAGGGTTTGCTGAAGGCCAGTGTGCTGGACTTGGCAATGATGGTCTTGTCCAAGTCGAAGAACGCGGCGGTGCGGGGGCTCGGATCAGCGGCTCCCGGCGTCTGCGTCGAGGTTTGCTGCGTCGCGGCCGAGTCGGGGGCGGTCACCAATCCAGCATAGGTCCGCGATCCGGAGATGCCGTGAGGCTGAGCCCAAATCGGACCGCTGAAATCCCTATGTTGTTGTTCTGCCCGCGGTGTTTTCAGGGGTCAAGCCGCGTTTTTCTTTCATCGCGGTACTTGCGTGAAGCCCGGCTGGCATGTGTATAGTAAGCATTACTCGGCCCTGAGCCGAGGGTGCATCAGCCCGACCCCCCGGGGCTGATACACGACGACCTCCGCCTCCTCCCCCCCTGGCGGGGGTCGTCCCTTTTGTAGGGCAAAAATTCCTCGCCCGGATCTGCGCACGCCCGTTGTCGGATGCGTTGCGGAGCGGCCGTCAAACCTCGACCGAGCGGGTGCTCAGCGAACCGCTTGTCCACAGCCTCGTTCTTATCCACAGATCGGGCTTTGGCACTGGTGTCCAAGATCCCTGGGCCAGCACGGTGGAGGAATGACTGATCCCTCGCACCGGGAACCGGCCGGTTGCGGCGTGCTGGCGGTGCTGGACGAACCTCAAATGCGGGACGAATTGGACCGCATCGGTGCTGCGGTCGGTATCCGAGTGGTGCATGCCGGCGGGCCGAACCCGGTGACCAGGAAAACGTGGTCGGCGGCCGCGGCGGTGGTGCTCGACCAAGCTGCGGCCGACCGCTACGGCCAGACGGCGCTGCCGCGGCGGGCCCACGTGAGCATCCTCACCAGCACCGAAGCCGGGGTCGACACTTGGACGGCGGCCGTCGCCGTCGGTGCCGAGCGCGTGTTGAGGGTGCCGCAGCAGGAGGAGGAACTCGTCGCCGAACTCGCCCGCGCCGCCGAAGCGGCCCGTGACGAGAGTGCGCTCGGAGAAGCCGTCGCCGTCGTCGGCAGCTGTGGTGGCGCCGGAGCATCGTTGTTCGCCGTAGCCCTGGCGCTGGTTGCTTCCGAGGCGCTGCTGCTCGACCTCGATCCGTGGGCGGGCGGTATCGATCTGGTGCTGGGCAGCGAGAGCACGCCCGGCTTGCGGTGGCCTGACCTGGCGTTGCAGGGCGGACGGCTGAACTGGCCGGCGATGCGCGAGGCGCTGCCGCGGCACCGAGGAATCAGCGTGCTGTCGGGCACCCGGCGGGGCTACGAGGCCGACGCTGGCCCGGTGGACGCCATCGTCGATGCCGGGCGACGCGGGGGAGTCACCGTGGTGTGCGATCTGCCGAGGCGGCTGACCGAGGCGACGCACGTCGCGCTCGACGGAGCCGACCTGGTGGTGATGGTGAGCCGGTGCGATGTGCGGGCGTGCGCGGCCGCCGCGACCTTGGGCCCGGTGCTGGCGTCGATCAATCCGAATCTCGGGCTGGTGGTGCGGGGACCGGCCCCGGGTGGGTTGCGAGCTGCCGAGGTCGCCGACATCACCGGGCTGCCGCTGCTGGCGGCGATGCGCGCCGAGCCGCGGTTAGCAGAGCGGCTCGAACACGGCGGGTTGCGACTCGGGCGGCGATCCGCACTCGCCGCGGCCGCGCGCTCGGTGCTGGGTGTACTTCCCGATGGCCGAAAGGCGCCGAACGGCAGGGCCGCATGAGCGCGTCGTTGATTGAGCGGGTGCGTGAGCGGTTGGCGGCCGAGCCCGGCCCGCTGCGGCCCAATGTGGTGGCGGCCGCGATCCGGGCGGAATCGGGCGGGATCGTCGGCGACACCGAGGTGTTGGCCAATCTCCGGTTGCTGCAGACCGAGCTGACCGGCGCCGGCATCCTCGAACCGCTGCTGTGCGTAGACGGCACCACCGACGTTCTTGTGACAGCGCCCGACGCGGTCTGGGTCGACGACGGAAACGGCCTGCGGCGCAGCTCGATTCGGTTCCCCGATGAGGCCGCTGTGCGGCGGCTGGCGCAACGGCTGGCGTTGACCGCCGGTCGTCGCCTCGACGACGCGCAGCCGTGGGTGGATGGACTCCTGACCGGGATTGGTGCCGGCGGGTTCGCGGTCCGGTTGCACGCCGTGTTGCCGCCGGTGGCCGCCGACGGCACCTGCCTGTCGTTACGGGTGTTGCGGCCGGCCACCCAGGACTTGGCCGCCCTGGCTGCGGCCGGTGCCATCACGAGTGAGGCGGGTCGGCTGGTCGCGGACATCATCGCCGCCCGCCTTGCCTTCCTGGTGTGCGGTGGCACAGGGGCGGGCAAGACCACCCTGCTGGCGGCGATGCTCGGCGCGGTCTCGCCGGCGGAGCGGATCCTCTGCGTGGAGGACGCCGCCGAGTTGGCGCCGCGCCATCCGCATCTGGTGAAGCTGGTCGCCCGGCGGCCGAACGTCGAAGGCGTGGGCGAGGTGACCGTTCGTCAGCTCGTCCGGCAGGCGCTGCGGATGCGGCCCGACCGGATCGTTGTCGGTGAAGTCAGGGGTGCCGAAGTGGTGGACCTGCTCGCCGCCCTGAACACCGGGCACGAGGGCGGAGCGGGCACGGTTCACGCCAACAGCCCGGGCGAAGTGCCCGCGCGGCTGGAAGCGCTGGGCGCGTTGGGCGGGCTGGACCGCGCCGCGCTGCACAGCCAACTGGCGGCGGCGGTCTTATCTGTAGGCGGTTAAGGGGTGTTTCTGGTTGTGTCCCATGATGTCGTTGAGGGTGGTTTCCTTCGTGGGGGACAGTGTTATCTGTGGGTCGTATCTGATGGTGGCGGTGTTGTTGAGATTCGTTGGCGTTGCTGGTGGATGGGGCGATGTGAGTAGTGCGTCCTGGGGTCGGTGGGTGGGGTGTGGGGATGGGGCCGCTCAAGCTTCGGCGGGAAGGCGCGGTGCTTTTATTGGAATCCGGCGAGGGTGATGTGAAGGGCGTGTTGTAGTTGGGTGTGCAGTGGCGGGGTGGTGGTGTTGAGCCAGTGTTGGAGCACGATTTGTGCAGTGCTCAGGGCTGTGTGGATGAGCAGTGTGGGGCGGATGTCGGTGGTGGGGTCGGTGTTCATGCGGGTTGCGACCATGGTGGTGAGTTGGCGGGTTTGGTTGTCGCTGAGCAGTGTTGAGCTGTTGAGTAGGTGTGGTGCGGTCTGCAGGGCTTGTTTCCACTGTTGGGAGTGTCGGTTGGCTGTTTCGCCGAGGTGATCGGCGAGGAGGTGGATGAGGGAGGTGGCCGCTGTTTCGGTGTGTGGGCGGGTGTTGTAGGTGGTGGTGATGTGGGCGATGGCTTGTTGGATCGGTGCGGTGAGTAGGTGTTCTTTGTTGGGGGCGTGGCGGTAGTAGGTGCTGATGGAGATGCCGGCGGTGGCGGCGATGTCGTCGGTGGTGACTGCGGAGTAGCCGTGTTGGGCGAAGAGTTGGTGTGCGGTGGCGTGGATGTGGGTGAGTAGTTCGGTGCGGCGTCGGTCTCTGAGGGTGGGGGGTGTGGGGTTGGCGGTGGTCATGGTCGGTCCCGGTGGGTGTGCCTAGGTTTGGGCGGGAGCGGGTTTGTGGCGCAGTGGGTTTCGTTGTGGCCACCAGCTGATTTCGCGGAGCAGGGTGGCGATGGCGGGCACGGTGAGGGTGCGCACGACGAAGGTGTCCAGGAGTAGGCCGCAGCCGATGATGAGTCCGGCTTGGATCATGATTGCTATCGAGCCGATCATGAGGCCGAACATGCTGGCGGCGAAGATGAGTCCGGCGGAGGTGATGACGGAGCCGGTGTTGGCGATGGTGCGGAGCACGCCGACGCGGATGTTGCGGGTGGATTCTTCGCGGAGTCGTGAGATGAGCAGCATGTTGTAGTCGGCGCCGACGGCGACCAGGATGATGAACGCCAGAAGTGGTACGGGCCAGGCAATTTCATTGCCGAGGCCGTATTGGAATACCAGGGTGCCGATTCCTAGTGATGCCCCGTAGTTGAGGATGACGGTGCCTAGTAGGTAGAGCGGTGCGACCAGGGCGCGGAGTAGGACGATCAGGATGAGGCCGACGACGAGCAGGGTGGCGATGGCCATCAGACGGAAGTCGGCGGAGAGCAGGCGTTGGATGTCTGCGTTGACGGCGGGGAATCCGGCGATGGCGATGGTGGTATTGGCCAGTGAGGTGTTGGGGCGTGCTGCGTCGGCGACTTCGGTGAGTCGGCGGGCCAGGGTCATCGCGTCGCTGCTGTAGGGGTCGTAGCTGGATTCGATGGCGTAGCGGGCGGTTTTGCCGTCGCCGGACAGGAAGTGTTTGGCGACGTCGGCGAATTGTTGGTTGTCGAAGACGTCGTTCGGGAGGTAGAAGCCGCTGGCGGTGTCTGTTCCGGTTGCTGAGCGTGCTGATTGTTGGAGTTGGGCGGCGATTTTTCCCATGCCGGAGAGCGTTTCGAGGTTGCTGTCGACGAGGGTGTGGACGCCGGTGGCCAGGGCGTGGGCACCGGATGCGAGTTGGTGGACGCCGGTTTGGAGCTGTCCGATGTTGGCGGCGAGGTCGCCGGAGCCTGCGGCGCCTAAGGCGTTGTCCAGGGTGGTGATGAGCCGGGTCACTTCGGCGAGGGTGCCGCCGCCGGCGTTGGTGTCCGGCTGATAGAGGTCGGCGAGGGTGGTGAGGTGGTCGAAGAATCCGTTGTCGCGCAACGTGATGAGTAGTTGGGCTTGGTCGTGCAGTTGGGTGCATTCGGTGGCGGCGGCGCAGGCGGGCCAGCTGCTGATCGCGGCGATGAGGGGTTCGAGAGTGGCGATGGCGGTTTGGGCTTGTTCGGCTTGGTGGTGTAGTGCGGGTCCAGAGGCGATCGCGTGCTCGACGGTCGGGGCGGTAGTGGAAAGCTCTTGCAGCAGCGACCGCAAACGCTGGGTTTGGATGCCCGCGGTTTGGGCTTTGCCTAAGAGCCCGATCAGCGGGGTCAGCGCGGTGCCCAGGCTGGTGTCGAGTTGGGTGAGCCCGTCGGCGAGCTGGTCGGCGCCGTTGGCGAGTCGGCCCAGATCGCTGCGGCGGGATTGGCCGTCGTTGACCGCGCCGGCGAGCCGGTCGCCGATTTGGCCGTTCTGCCAGGACAGTTGGGCTTGTTCGAGGCGGTTACCGCCGGGGCGGGTAACTCCGGAGACTTTGGTGACACCGGGTAGTTGTGCGATGCGGGAGGCCATTTCGTCGAGGTCGGCCAGTCCTCGGCTGGTGCGCATGTCGGTGGGTGATTGCACGACCAGGAACTCGGTGATCACGGTGTCTTTGCGGAAGTGGCGATCCAGCAGTCGATACCCTTCGTTGCTGGCTGAGGTGGTGGTTTGGCCGTGGCGGTCGTCGTAGCTGATGCGCATGGTGGTCGCCACCGCGCAGAGCGCTAGGACGAAGATCAGGCTGGCTGCCAGCAGCGGCATGGGGCGTCGTACGACGGCCACCGCGATCTGGTTCCAGTAGCGGCGGGTCCGGTCGGTGTTGGGTTCACCGATCCCGCGGCGGGCGGCCAGCGTGAGTACGGGGGGAAACAGGGTGACCGTGGCCGCGAACCCGATGACCACGGCGATGGCGCAGGCCGGGCCGAGTGCGGCGAAGACACTCAGTTCGGCGAAGGTCATGGACAGAAATGCCAGCGCGACGGTGGCGGCGGAGGCCGCGATGACACGGCCGATGGTGGCGGTGGCGTGGATGACCGCGGCCTGGGCGGGCACGTGTTGGCGGCGCTGTTCGTGGTAGCGGCTGATTAGGAACACCGAGTAGTCGGTACCGGCGCCCAGCAGGATCACCGTCATGAACGCAATGGTGAATTGAGAAACCGGCATGCCGGCTTCACCGAGTCCGGAGAGCACACCGCGCCCGACCGCGAGGCTGACACCGATGACCAGCAGCGGCAGCATCGCGGTGAACACCGACCGATAGATCAGCAGCAAGATCATCGCGATCAGCCCGGCGGTGGCCACCGAGATGAGGATCAGATCTTGTTCAGCGGAGTCGATTTGATCGCTGAAGGTGGCCGGCGGGCCGGTGACACGCACGGTGGTCGGCGAGTGCCCGAAAACCTCGGCGACGATCCCGCGTACCGCCCGCACCGATTCCGCGGCACTGGGATCACCGAGGGTTCCGGCCACCCCCACCGGCACATACCATGCTTTGCCGTCCGCGCTGAGGGCTTGCGCTGCGGTGACCGGGTCGGCCAAGAGGTCTTGGACCTGCTGGACGTGGCTGGTGTCGGCCCGTAACCGCTGGATCAGCGCGTCATAGCGCTGCCGGACCGGCGGGGTCAGCCCGCTGGGATCCTCCATCGCGACGAAGATCGTGGTCTTGGAGCCTTGTTCACCGAACGCCGAGCCCATCCGGTCCACGGTCTGCAGCGACGGCGCACCGGGCGGTATCAGATGCACCGACTGGTGCTTGACGACCGTTTCCAGTTGCGGGAAAAGGATCGCCAGCACCACCGCGGCGACGATCCAGGCTCCGATCACCAACGTTGTATGCCGGATCGCGAAGCCCGACAGCCGCGCCAGGCGCTCACTGTAGGTGTCGCGGCCCCGCGCCGCCGCCGCGGCGTCACGCTGCTCCTCGGGGCGGCTCAACGTCGCCATGCCCGCATCGCCCCAGCCCTTGATTACCATCCCGGCCCCCCGGCGGCATTAAGAAAACTGTCGGTATCGCAACAGTACTCTCGGTATCTTCGTGCGGCATCTGGCGAATCGCAACACCCCCGATTGCCGATCGCCGCCTGCCCGCGCGGTCACGCCACTGCCCCCCGCCAGCGGCAGTCGCGACTGCGCTCAGTCCGACATCTCCCGGTTCATCAATTCGTCGTCGAGATAGGAACACGACCGCGGCGGATAGTGGCGGGGACGCACGCGATCGCCCGTGGTCGCGACCCGGGCGTGCCCGAGCTTGGCCAGGTCGTGGCGGACGTGGCGGACCTCCTCGACGAGCGCCACGCCGGGCAGCAGCCGCTTGGCCGCCCGCGCCACCGCTGCGCCGGTGCGCCCGGTAGCTGTTGCAAGCCGCCGTTTCGGCGACGTCGCCGCCGTCGGGCCCTGGATTTGGCGCCGGATGAGTTCCCGGCGTTGTAAGTGATTCACCATGGCCTTACCCCCTCGGTGTTGGCCTGCGCGGCGATGCCAGTACTAATGGTATCTCTCCGATACTAACAGTATCGTTTCGGAGAGCGCCAGTCCCGTAGCGGTGCGGGTCCGCGGTATCGGCGTCAACGCCCAGCGGTGAGGATTACGGTGAACAGGTGGAGTCGGGTGCAGAGGAACGCGTGGTCGATGACGACGACGAGGTGGATCCACGCCTGGCGCGGTCACGGACCCGGCTGCTCGACGCCGCGGCCAAGCTGCTCAGTGCCGGCGGTGTCGAAGCTGTCACCATCGAGGCAGTGACCAAGGCCTCCAAGGTGGCAAGGACCACCCTGTACCGCCACTTCACCAGCTCCACCCACCTGCTGGCCGCCACCTTCGAGCGGCTGCTGCCCCAGGTCAGCCCGCCGCCGGCGCAAGGCCCGCTGCGCGAACAGCTCATCGAGCTGCTGAACCGGCAAGCGGTCCTGTTTCAGGAGGCACCGTTGCACGCCACCACGCTGGCCTGGGTCGCCCTGGGGCCAACACCGCAGCGCCCCGACGAGGTCCGTGACCGCTACGCCCTGCGCGCCCGCGTCGTGGCCCACTATCGGCAGCCTTTCGCCGAGCTGTTGCAAAGCCCTGCCGCCGCCGAACTCGACGACTTCGATGTTGACCTCGCCATGTGCCAACTCGTCGGCCCGATCGCCTTCGCCCGCCTGACCGGCCTGCGCGCCATCAACCGCGAGGACTGCGAACACCTCATCGACGACTTTCTCAACGCCCACGCCCGCACCCGATAACGCCGGCCGGTTCGACGCCGTCGGCAACCAGGGACTCACCGCTGCACCGCCCACCGTTGTGGTACGAAGGTCGCGTCCTAAAGCCGGTGTAAAAGGGGCCGGGCGTAGGTTCTGCTTCGAGACCGCCAAGTCATCGAAGGAAAGGACCTACGCCCGTGCCTGCACGAGTATCGCCGACCGATCGTGTTCGCGCCAAGATCGACGAGTTGTTCGCCTCGGATCGTGAGTTGCCCGAGATCCTGGAGGAGGTGGCACGGCTGGGTGCGCAGTTGCTGATGCAGGCCGCGTTGGAGGCCGAGATTACCGAGTTCTTGGGCCGTGAGCGCTACCAACGCAGCGCCACCGCAGCAGACGCGCAGCCCGGTGCGCGTAACGGTTATCGGGCTGCGACGGTCAAGACCACTGCCGGTCCGATCACCCTGGAGCGGCCCAAGCTGCGCGGCACGACCGCCGCGTTCGCCTCACGGCTGTTCGGCAAGCACGTCACCAAGACCAACGCGCTGGAATCGCTGGTGATCGCTTCGTTCGTGCGCGGGCTGTCGGTGCGCGATGTCGAAGCCACCCTCGCCGATGCGCTGGGTGATCAGGCCGCGATCTCGAAATCGACTGTCTCCCAGATATGTCAAGCCATCAAGACCGAGTACGACACCTGGGCGCGGCGCCCGCTCGGCGATGTGGTGCTCGATTACCTGTTCCTGGATGCCTCCTTCTTCCGGATGCATCCCGGCTCACCAGCCGAGCCGATCCTGGCCGCGTGGGGCATCACCACCGCCGGCAAGCCCATCTTCGTGGGCCTGGCCCCCGGAGTGGTGGAGTCCACCGACGCCTGGGCGGGTTTCCTGACCGATCTCACCGAGCGGGGGCTGGGGTGTCCGCTGCTGGTCGTCTCCGACGGCGCGGCCGGCCTGATCGCGGCGATCGAGCAGATCTTCCCGACCGCGCTGCGTCAACGCTGCCTGATTCACCGAGTCCGCAACGTGCTGGCCAAGATTCCCGCCGGGATGCAGGCCGAGATCCGCGACGGCTACTGGGCCTGCTTCGACACCGCCGAGGCCACCACCGAGGCCGGCCCCAACCTCGTCGAACTCATCGACGCCCGACTGGACGTGTTCGCGGCCCGCTACGCACCCACCTACCCCGCGGCGATGAAGATCCTGCTCACCGACCGCGCGGGCCTGACCGCTTACCTGCGGTTCCCGCCCGAACATCAGCACCGTATTCGGCATTCGAACTTCATCGAACGCACCTTCGGTGAAACCCGCCGCCGCACAAAGGTTATCGGTCGCTTCCCCGGCGAAACCAGCTGTGTCAGCATCGCCTGGGCCGTACTGGACCGCGCATCTCGCGGCTGGCGCGGACTCGCCATGACCCCGGCCGGGGTACGCCAGCTCCAAGACCTACGCCGCAGCCTGCTGCACCCACCCCGACAACTACGGCCCCAGCACGCCCCAGACTCCGCGAGCAGCACCACCGAAGCCATCAGCGCAACGGCGTAACATCACCCACCGAAGCCAGAAGCTCCGAAGGACCATTTACACCGGATTACGGACGCCACCTGGTACGAACGGTAGCGTAGGGATACTGCTCGTAGCGGGGGGTCGGTATGGGTGACTGTCGGGCCGGTGGAACACGATCACCGTCGAGAGCGGGTTGCCCGGGGCGGGCTCGCGGATCCGGCGCCGAGATGTCATGACCGCGGCGCAGCCTGCCGCTGACGCACCCCACGCGAGTGCGATCCTGGATGCGACCCTGCATGCGGCGACCCGCGGGGGCTATAGCGCGGTACAGATGCGTGCGGTGGCTGATGTCGCCGGCATTGGTGTGGGGACGCTGTACCGGTATTTCCCGTCCAAACCGCACCTGCTGGTCGCGGTGTTGCGTCGCGAATTCGACCGACTGGCCGCCGAGTGCGCGTGGCACCACCACGACATCACGCCTGCCCGGCGGGTCGCCGCCCTGACCTCACGACTGCACGCCGAATGGCAGCTCGACCCGAAACTGACCGAAGCCACCACCCGCGCCCTGGTGGTCGCTGATGCCACCGCAGCGCCCACCGTCACCCAAGCCGCCGACATCCTGCACCAGCTTTTCGCCCGCGCCCTGGGCGGCAACACCGTCACCGAGCGCCACCACGACCTCGCCGGACTGATCACCGATGTGTGGCTGGCCAACCTCACCGCGTTCAGTGGCCACCGGCTCTCGGCCGGCCAAGCACGTGAGCGCATCGACCGGGGCACCGGACTGCTGCTGCGCCACGCCTTCGGGCCAGTCGACCGCTGAGCGGCGCGTCCAATTGCCCGCTTAGGTGGCCGAGTCCCGTCGTTCCAGTTCGCCTTGCAGGACCGCGATGATCTGGTCGCGTTCACGCAGTTGGGTGCGCAGTCGCGCGATGTGGGTGTCTTTGGCGGTCAGTCGGTTGCGCAGTGCGGCGACGATGCTGGACTCGCCCGGCTCCGGTGCGGGCGGCGGGCCCTCGCCGACCGCCCTCAGCGTGCGGTGCGCCTCGATCTGGGCCAGCAGCTCGGGACGGTTGTGGATGCTTTTGCGGGTCACTCCGGCGCGGCGGGCGACGCTGCTGATGGTGATGTCGGCCTTCTCGCGGCGCAGGCTTTGCAGTGCTTTGCGGGCTCGGGTGTCGACGGAGTCCCGTCTTTTCTGGGTGTGGGCGGCCAGAGCGTTCAGCGATGCTTGTGTGGCGGTCACGGGCGTTGCCGCGGGTCGGCTTTGTGCAGGGCCGAGTCGTGGGCGCCGCGGGTGGCGATCGGCGTCAACGGCAGCCGCTTGTGGGTGCCGGCGCCGCTGATCCAGGCCGCGGTGTCGGACTGTTCGGCGGCCAGCCGGTCCAGGATGGCTTCCAGGGAGTGTAGCTCGCGCAGCCGGGCGGCGATCCAGACGTTGTCGTCGGTCAGTTCCCGGCCGGTGCGGGTGCGGTATTGATCACGGCGCAGCTCGATCAGCGCCAAGGTTCTGGCATGCTGATCAGCCAACTCGGCCCGGTGGGTGACATCAGTTGCGAAATGCCCACAACTCAAACACGCGTTCCCCCTGTCGCACGATTTCAACGGCGGCAGGAGACACACTCCGTTGGGCAGCACCCGGTCGGTGCGGGCCGACAGTTGAGTCATATCCAGGATGTCAGCGGGGCTGATCGCGATCTCGACGCCGTGGGCGCCGATCTTCTTGTGCTTGAGAAACTCTGCTTCCGCGGTGGCGGACAGGGTCGCGGCATAGCGCATCGTCATCTCCGGGCTCTTGTGCCCCAGATAGCGCTGCACGACATGGATGGGGACCCCGTCGTTGAGCAGCTCGGTGGCCCGGGTGTGGCGCAGCCGGTGGGTTTGACTGAACCGTAACGGATTTCCCGCCGCATCGGTCAGGCCGTGCAGGTCGTCGAGTTTGACCAGCGACTGGGAATAGGTGGCGTATGGGCGGGGCCGCTGGCCGTTGAGGTTGCTTTTGGTGCCGATGAACAAGTACTTGGGTGTCAGGTGCGGAAACCTCGCCTTCAGCCAGCGGTGTTGTTCGGCAATGACGTTGACCACCGCTTGCTCGACCAGGATGGTCGGCTCCACCCCGTCGACTTTGGTCTGCTGGTAACGCAGCTTGGCGACGAATGCATCAGGGTCAGCGTTGTCGACGTCGGGCGACGTTCCCGGGATGGGTTGCAGCGGCTGGTGGTCGAGCATCAGGATTTCAGAGGCCCGCCGCCCGGTGAGGGCCTGCAGCAGCCAGATCCGGGCGGCCTGGGGATCACCGAGGCCTTTGACCAGCGAGACGCTGCCATCGGGATGGGTCAGCCCGACCAGGGCGGTGCGGTCGGCGGCCAGCACGTCGAGGTAGGCCAGCATGCGTTGCAGTTCGGCGGTGGAGTACCAGGTCAGCTCGCGGGGCCGGTGGGCGCGGCGGGTGCGGAAAGCTGGGCCCCACAACCGTGTGTGTGCCGCACTCAGTTGCGCCCAGCGCGGTTCGCCGGTGGCCGCGGCCGCCTCGGGGCCGTGGTCGACCATGAACGTGTAGAACACCTGGGTCTGAGACTGGGTAGCGTCAATGGCGGCCTGGGACAGGGGTTTGTCCGGCTTGGCCCCTGCGGCAGGTGATTTGAGGTATTCGGTGAATTCGGTGAACATCAGCCGCAGCTGGGCGGGATCCTCGGTGAGTACGGGGTCGGTGGCGCCGCGGGCGGCCAGAAACGGTCCGAGGTGTCGCGCGGTGTCGCGGCAGCGTTCCACCGCTGAAGACCACCGCAGCAGCTCGGCGTCTAGACAGGTCCGTAGCCAGAACCGGACCCCTTCGCGCAGCCAGGCCGGGGTGATCGCGGCAAGGTTCAGGGTCAGGTCGTGTCGGGGCTCGTGTTCGCGTTGCGGAATGCGGGGATCGGCCTGCAGGTCCCAGATGTCGTGCGCCCACCAGGCGGTGTCGGTGCAGCGCACCGACAGATACAGGTGCAGATGCTCCACCAAGTGAGTGATGTTGCGTCGGGCACCGGCAGAGGGCAGCCGGGCGTTGCGTTTCTCGAAGACCAGCATCGCCGCCCGCACGATCGCGGCGGACTCCAGGTCGGTGATGCTGGCCGGTGGGCGGCGGCGTTGGCCGCGGTATTCGGTGGCCGCGGCGCTCAACGCCTGGCCGGCCCAGCGCAGCAGCGACGGTTCGATCTTGCGCAGGCCTTCGTGGTGACAACACCACACCCACCAGGCGATCTCGTCGGCGAACCGTGGCGGCACCGCGGCGGGGGTGAAGTCGTGCTCGGCGCGGCCGCGGTGTTCACGCAGGTAGTACCGGTTACGCAGGAACACGGTATCGGCGGGTGCGGCGTCGATCTGATAGACCGGGCGCCGCCAGGCCTCGGGCACGGCCGACCACTGCGCCTGCCACGACGGACTGGATTGGCGGGCAACAGGTGTGGGGTCGTCACGGCTGGGCATCGGTGAGCCCTTTCCAGCCGGCCACATAGTTGCGCCAGTGCGCCAGGCTGCGCATCTCGGCGTCCTCGGTGACCCACCCGTAGGTCGACAGGGTGGTCTGGACGTCGGCGTGCCCGAGGCGGCGCATCACCACGTGCGCGGGCACCCCGGCCAGCAACAGGGCGGTGGCGTGGGTGTGTCTCATCCAGTGCGGAGTCCACTCCGGCGGCAACTGCGGGTGAGCACCTTTGATGCCGCGGACCTTCTCATAGATCGTCTCCATCCGCATCGGTGAGAACTGCTCTCCCCGAGCAAGATTGACGAACACAAAATGGGTGCTCAGATCGGGGACCGTCACGTCGGCAGCCATCGCGACGAGCTGCCACACATACTCCGAATACAGCGCTTCCAGATCATCACCGATATAGAGCCGCCGCGTCCCGGTCTTGGCCCGCACCCCGTGCGGATGGTCCTGGCGGTCGACGACATCGAGGAACGGGGTCCCGCCGGCGCCGATGTGAAAGTCGTGATGGCGCAGACATAACGCCTCACCGGGACGCATCCCCGTCTCCGCGAGCACCGCGAAATACAAGCGGTTACGCACCGCGGCCGGCCCACCCGACCACCCGCCGTCGCCGGTCTGGACCGAGCAGCCATCCAGAATCGCGTTGACCTGCTCAGGCGTGAGAACCGGGGTGGCGCTGCGGCCGGGGCTGCGCAGGCCATAGATCGGGCGATCCCCCTGACGCTGCGGTCCGACCCCGTCGAGGAACCCCACGTAGCGGCGGTAGCGCCGCGCCGAGCCGCGGGAGGTGAACAACCGCTGGTAGGGCAGATCGGCGCCGTGTGCGTCGGCGTGATATCGATACATCGACAACACCGCCGCCGCCCGCGGCTGCAGTGATGACGCCGCCAGCTTCTGGGCCGGTGGTCCGATCCTGGCTGCGCCGGGCAGATCCCCGGTGCGCAGATACCGCAGGAACTGCCCGAACAGTCTGGTGGGAAAGTCATCCCAGGCATGCCCGGTGTGCTCGAGGACGGTGAACCACTCGGCGATCCCCGCCGCATACGCCCGCACCGTGTTCGGCGAACCGCCGCCATCGCGCAGGAACCGCAGATACTGCGCGGCCGCAGGGATCGGCAGATGGTCGGCACCGACCACGGTGTGGGTGTCGGGCTCGCCGTCGCTGAAACTCACCCGCTGAACTCGCGCCACTAGTCAGTCCCCGACCCAGACAGACCTTCAGCCCCGCCGCCGCCGGCCCACCGGAAACCTCACCACATTGGAGTGCGTGCCGGTCATCGCCACCACCGATGCCGGCTCCTCGACCACCCGCGCAGTGTTGGCCGGCGGCCCGGTGCGCTGACCAACGGCGAAGTCCTCCAACATGTCCTGCGGCCAGATCAGGCCGTACGGGGCCAACATCACCGGCGACGTCGCCGAGAACGCCATCTCCAACCACTTACTGAGCAGCCGCGGACGCTCCACCTCGCGGTCTTTCCAGCCCGGCTCGACCCGGCCCCACGTGGTGTCGGTCTCGGTGTTCGTGCGGGTGTAAAGCTGGCGCCGCAATGCCTCAAACCGCTCGTCGCTCAACAGCTTCGAGGTATGCAGATGCTTGAGCAACGCCCCCAGTGAAATCCCCCAGCGGGCCTTGACCGGCAACAACTCCGCCAACGACGGTGCACGCGAGACCTCATCGGCCAGCACCGCCGCCGGCGCCAAGAACTCCGAAGCGAACGCTGAGGCCTGCTCTTCCCGCTCCTCGTTGACCGATCCCGCGGCATGCAACACCAGATGCCCCACCTCATGCGACAGCGTCCACCGAGTCCGCTCCCACGAACTCGACTGCCGCACCACAATCAACGGCCTGGTGTTGAACTCACCGACCCGCACCGAATACCCCAGATGCTTATCGAGCTTGCCGGTGGAATCCTCATCGCCGAGGATGCGCCGCGACGACGACGTCAACAGCCGGCGCATCACAATCGCCACCCCGTTGCGTTCAATCTCATGCGTCAGATAACCGATCGGCGCATCCGGGTCCAACCCCCACGCCTTGCGGACCTCCGCAGCCGCCTGATCCACCGGTGTCTCACTGTCGAGCACCGGTACCCGCACCGGCGGCAACTTCACCCGAGTGTGCAACTCGTCGAGGAACTCACCTGCCAACGCCGCGAACTGCGCCAGATACTCCCGCTCGGTCGCCGTAATCGACCGCGGCGCCCGGAACAGCAGATCCCGGGGATGCACGCGCGAGGTCGGCACCGTGGTGAAGAACTTCGCCGGGAACCTCAACACCGCCACCAAGCGCTCAAAGTCCTCGGCCGACAATGTGGTCGTCGCCGAACGTTCCACCCGGTTGAGCCGAGAATGCTTCCAGCCCAACGATTCCATCACTGCGGTCACGGTCATCGCCCGGATCACCCGGGCCTGGTTGACCCGTAACCCGTACACATCCACGGTCGTGTTCATCGCAGCCCCGATTCAATAACGACCCCGCGACAAGTTGTGCGTCGCCCCCCACTGCGACGACCCGCTAGGCCGGTTCTGGCTGGTCGGGGTCGTCGGTACCCGAGGCCGCCGATGGTGGAGCCCATTCGCCGAAGTCGTCGGTGGGCACGATCGGAGCCGGGGGTGGGCCCAACAATAGCGGCGACTCGGTGACCGGTGGCAACGGTGTGGACGCCAAAATCTGTACCCGAGAAGCGTTGTCGATATCGATCACCGCCGCCAACTCCGCTTCTGCCAGGCCATACCCGTCCTTGGTCGGCCACCACAACGCGGCGATGTCCGGCTTGCCCATCGGGGTGGATGTCGGCGCCGGGAACAACCGCGTCTGCGCACCCTCGTCGAGGGTCATCTGCTCCCCAGGAGCCGCCGCCGTCGCCGCCATGGGATGCTGACCGCCGCCGGGGGTGATGACCATGCGGACCCGCTCGCCGTGCAGCACCCGCGACGGCCAGCGCCGCAGCCGGAAATCCATCCCGCGTGAATCGGACAGCTGAACCGAGAGCCCACTGCCGCACGAGCTCAGCAGCGTGTCGCCCGGCATCGGGCCGCGCAACTCGCGCTCCCGCAACACCAACAATCGCACGTTCGCGCAGAACGCCAACCCGTGGACATCCCGCGGATCCTCGAACCACGGCTTGTACATCGCGGCGACCTTCGGGATCACCCTCTCCAAGTCGTAGCGCAACGTCGCGCAGGACGGCCGATGATCGGCAACGATCCGATCCAGCCACCTTTGTAGGTTCATGAGGCGAATTTCGCACACTAAAGCAGTCTGCGCAAGTAACACGCCCAACTGTTACTCCGCCCATTAATGTGCAACTTCCCACCACCATAGGATACATGTATCTCACGATAAATAATCAGATCAACGCGCATATATTGCTAGCCATAGACCAGGTAATTACAGATAAGGCGTGCAGGTGCTGTTGCATGTCACGCGCAACCGGGCCGGCCGCCGTCGGCTGGAGGAGATCGCGGTGTTGCGCCAGGGCGACAGTGGACGTGTCCGCGCGGTCACCGCATGGCATGCCGACAGCGGGATGACCGCCGAGGCGGTCGAATTGCGCGCAATGCTGCAAAGCCGGGTGCCGGCATGACCGGGCTGCAACTGGCCGCTCTGCTGCTGTCGTTGGCGTTGTTGGTGATGCCGCCATCACCGCGTTCCCGACTGGTGCCCACCCGGCAAGCGCACCGGGTAATTGTCGACAGCCCGTGGGTGGTCGGCGGGGTGTGCTTGTGCGGGTTGGTGGTTGCGATTTTGCTGTTGCCGCTGACCACCGTTTTGGCGCTCGCGTTCGGTGCAGCGACCATGGGCTTACGCGGGTGGCGGCGGCGGCGCCACCGGCGCGGGACAGCGGAAGGGCTTGCGCTGCAAGCCGGTTTGGCAGTGTTGGTCGGTGAGCTGCGGGTCGGTGCCCATCCCGTTCACGCCTTCGACGTTGCCGCTGACGAAACTGATGGGTCGGTGTCGGGCTCGCTGCGCACCGTCGCGGCGCGGGCACGCATGGGCGCCGACGTGGCGGCCGGGTTGCGTAGTGCGGGGGACTCGTCGGCGCTGCCCCGGCATTGGGAGCGTCTGGCGATCTGCTGGCAGCTGGCGAGTGAGCACGGGCTGGCCATCGCGACCCTGATGCGGGCGGCGCAGCGGGACATCACTGCGCGGCAACAATTCTCGGCGAAAGTGGCGTCGAGTCTGGCGGGAGCCCGCGCCACCGCGGCAATCTTGGCGGGACTGCCGGTGCTCGGTGTACTACTGGGAGAGCTGCTCGGTGCCCGGCCGCTGCGCTTCTTGCTCGGCACCGGCGGTTGGTTCCTGGTGATCGGTCTGGCGCTGACGTGTACCGGGGTGTTGTGGTCGGACCGCATCACCGATCGGGTGGTCTCGACATGAGCGTCGCCGCGGTGCTGTTGGCGGCGGCGCTGTTGATCGGGGCGGGCCCGTCGATGGTGCGGGCCCGCGCTGGTGCGGTGCGCCGAATCCCGGGCGGACGGCGGCGCGCGGCCGGGCCCGATCCGTTGGGGGTGGCGTCCGGGTTGGACGTGCTCGCCGTGTGCTTGGCGGCGGGCATGGCGGTCTCGGCGGCCGCGGCCGCGGCGGCCCGCGCCGCACCGCCACGGCTGGCGTCAGTGCTGCGTCGGGCTGCCGACCTGTTGGCGTTGGGTGCTGATCCGGCGGTCGCGTGGTCAGCGCCACCGGACAAGATCGACGGTCAGACGGAGGGGTTGCTGCGGCTGGCCCGGCGATCGGCCTCGTCGGGCGCCGCGCTCGCCGAGGGTGTGGCAGAGCTGGCGGCCCAGTCGCGCCACGACGCCGCGCAGGCCGCCGCCGCTGCCGCCGAACGTGCCGGGGTGCTGATCGCCGGTCCGCTCGGGCTCTGCTTTCTGCCGGCGTTCGTATGTCTGGGCATCGTTCCGGTGATCGCCGGGTTGGCCGGTGACGTTCTGCAGTCGGGTCTATGGTGAGGAAGGAATTCGTTGATGTACAACATCTTTCGTCGATTCGGGGCGCGTCTGCTGGTGCTGGCGAGCGACGAGTCAGGCATGAGTACGGTCGAATACGCTATCGGCACCATCGCCGCCGCAGCTTTCGGCGCGATCCTCTACACGGTGGTGACCGGCGACTCAGTCGTTTCGGCGCTGAACCACATCATCGGTCGAGCCCTCAGCACCAAGGTCTGAGCTCGGGTGCGGGCGCCAGCACGGTGGAGGCCGCACTGGCGATCGCCGCACTCGTGGTGGTGCTGGTGCTGTGCCTCGCCGGGATCACGGCCGTGTCGATGCAGGTGCGCTGCGTGGATGCGGCGCGGGAGGCGGCCCGGCTTGCGGCGCGCGGCGATGGTGGGGACGCGGTCGAGGTGGCTCGCCGCATCGCGCCGGCCGGCGCGCAGGTGCAGGTGCACCGCGAGGGCGACTTCCTGGTCGCCACCGTGGTGGCGCACTCGAACCTGTTGCCCGCCTTGCGAATCGGTGCCCGAGCGGTTTCGGCGGCCGAGCCAGGATGAGGACGGCTCGGTGGCGGTGCTTGCTGCAGCGATGATCGCGGTGCTGTTGTCCGTCACCGGGGCGGGCGCCTGGGTGGGTGCTGTGGTGGTGGCGCGCCATCGCGCGCAGTCGGCGGCCGATTTGGCGGCCTTGGCGGCGGCCGCGCAGCTGCCGCGGGGTGCCGAGTCTGCGTGTGCACGCGCGCGGGCGGTGGCAACGCGGGTCGGCGGTGTCGAGTGCTGGGTCGATGGCCTCGATGTCGTTGTCACCGTGCAGGTGCCGGTCCCCGTCGCCGGCGCTGCCCGGGCATCCGCGCGGGCGGGCCCCACGGACACGCGATGACGGCGGGTCTTAGCCCTCTTCTCCCGAAGAAGCCGTCGAGAAATCGGTGGCGGCGAGCTCCTCGTCGGTGGGCAGCCGCAGCGAGAGGAGGCCGGCGAAGGTTTCCGGCTCGAGTTCCACCCGGTTGACGGTGACGTGCACCGGCACCCAGTCGGTGTCTCGCCCGGGGAGGCGCAACACCCGGCTGGTCGCACCGTTGGCGAATTCCTTCGTCATCGAAAGCATGACCTGCTCGTCGTCGGGATGGACCCGTGGCTTGTCGGCTTCGCTGCTGCGCCAGTCATAGAAGGTGCAGGGCTCGTCGAGCCATTTCAGCAGCGTCCAGTTCTTGAGGTCGACGAGTGCTCGATGGACACCGGCCTGCGCCAGTCCCCGCAGGATGCGTTGCGCCAGGTCGTCGGCAGCGACGGCGGGGCCCTTGCGTTCGGTGCGCCAATTCATGGCCCGCGCTATCAGGTGGTCACGGCCGTCGGGACCCGGCTCTAATGCACTGCGGGCGGTGAAACCGATCCGGACCGGATTTCCCTCCCAGTCGGTGAGATCCCAGGTGCTGCACAGGGTCATCCCGGGTTCGGCCCGCACCGCCATGGCCAGCACCTTGGTCTCGTTCGGATTGAGCTCCCGCGACGGCAGATCCTCGGCGAAGGCCCTGCCGAAGGTGACCTCGACTTCGGGATTCTTGCCGCTGTTGGCCAGCGACTCGGGGGTGTCGGTGGCCACCCCGCGCGTCAGGTCCCACTTCAACGGACCGGGGATGGGCCGCTCGGGTGGTTCCTCGTCGATCGGGCCGGTCCACACGTGTACCCCGTGGATACGCCCGTCGGACATCATCACCGGTTCGGTGCGGATGACGCGGTCGCTCTTCGGGGTGATGCTGGACAGCGACTGCCCCGTCTGCACCGACTCCGCGATCGCCGTCTTGACTGCCGCCAGGTACGGGCTGCGACGCAAGAACGTAGTGATCGGGACAAGGTTCTTCAGTTGCCGCCCCTGCGCGACGACGGCGGGCTCGTCCCCCAGCGTCTCCACGAGCAACCAGTCGTGGGCCATGCTGGGGAGCTTACTGATCGTCCGTCCGGACATTGCCGCGGGACTCGCCGTGGCAAATTCGGCATCGTCGAACGGGCGGTCGACCTGGCGCCATTGCGACCGGGGCCCGATGATCCGCCGGGTATCGCCAGTGTTGACAGTGGCGTCAAATCCATTGTGTCCGATAGTTTGCCGACGCACAGCAAGCCTGACAATGACCCTCAGTCGAGTGTGACAGTAGGGATTTCTCGGCAGTGCAACATTTCTCGTATTGCATCGACGGTTTTGTCATACTGTCAGCCGGATTAGAGGCCAAATTCCGCCGTGAAGTCGGCCACGTTTTTGTTGCATTCGAGACTGAATCCCAGGTAAATTTCCTGCTGCACTCGCGTTTTGAGGGAGTGCTGGATCGTATTGTCCGGCGCGCAGCAGTCCGTGGAGGTCGACCGTCGAGGGGTCGGTCGCCGTCCACCGGCTTCCATAACGCATCTGGCTGCGGTCCCGTTCGGCCGGATCCGTCATGTCGCGAAACCCTCTGCTGTGCAACTCATTTGCCACAACGTTTGTGAATTGAGCTGCGCTACAACAAGTTACGACGGACTGGCGATTTGCGCCGAGGCTTGGGCTGTCGGTCGCGCCGTACGCAGTGTTGCCCCGCCGGCGCCGTTGCGGCGCAGCGCGTTGGAAAGCCAGCGGTCCGGCCACGATCTCGTGATACGGAAGGCGCACCGGGCCGCCGCCGCTGGATTACGACCATCCTTCGGTTCGGCTGCCGCGCTACCCGGGCTCTCGGCATCGCCCGGAAGCAGCAGACGGCTCAGCAGTCCGCCGGATTCGACGCCGTGCCGGTCCGCGCCGTCGGTGGGCGATCCGCCCGATCCCCAGACAGCGAACAGGCCACCTCCCTGGTGGCCCGCGTCGCGCCAGAAGGAGCCCGCTCCCACCCCGCCAATCGCGCTCACCCCGCCGGATCCCGCAGCACCCACAGAGGCGTTGCCGCCAGGTGCGGCCATTCCGGCGGCGCCCGTGGTGCCGGCATCCGCGGATGCGGCCGACCCACCGGTGCCCTCGCTCGGCGCGACCCACCCGCCGTGCTCGCTTTCGGCCGCGCTCTCGGTGCCGAAGACCGGCCGCCTGTCTGCCGGATGGGCCGGCGCGTCGACGGGCTGGATCAGGTGTGGCAATGGGCTCTGCATCGCCGCGGCATTGGCCGCTTCTCCCAACGCATAGGTGCCGGCGCTCGAGCTCAGCGCGCGGACGAACTGATCATGAAAGGCCGCTACCTGCGTGCCGAGGGCTTGGTAACCGCGGGCGTACTTGGAGTACAGCGCGGCGACGGCTGCCGAGACCTGATCCTGCGCGGGGGCCGGGATGGCCGTGGTGGGGAGGGCGGCAGCCGCGTTGGCGGTCTGGATCACGGAATTGATCCCCGCCAGCTCAACGGCGGCCATGCCCATCGCGTCGGGCACCGCATTGAAAAACGACATCAAACACCTTTCGGCGTCTTCACCAGACTCGGCCAGTGTCTGATCACGTTGCAGCTATTCAACACGTGCACCGTATCGCCGCGTGTGGGCGAATGGAATAACAATTTCCCATCAGTTTGCGCAAGCGGCGGACAACCCTGGCGAACCTACGCTTCGTGTCGTCGATCAGTCGTCAGCCCCAGCTCCGGGTCGCCCAACTCCGCAAGCACCAGTCGCAGCACGGCGACCGCGCCCGCCTTGTCCAGCGGATCGTTGGCATTGCCGCACTTGGGCGACTGCACGCACGACGGGCACCCGCTGCGGCATTCACACGCCTCGATGGCTGCCGCAGTGGCGCTCAGCCAGGTGGTTGCCTTGCGGAAGCCGCGTTCGGCGAACCCGGCGCCACCCGGATGGCCGTCGTATACGAAGACCGTCGGCAGCCCGTCAGGGCCGATAGCGGTCGACAGGCCGCCGATGTCGCCACGGTCGCAACTGGCCACCAGCGGCAGCAGCCCGATGGCCGCATGCTCGGCGGCATGCAACGAACCCGGAACCCGCAACGCCTCGATGCCACTGCGCTCCAACGGTTCCGGCTCGATCGTGTACATGACCGCAAAGGTCGGCAAGGTGGCCCGCGGCATGTCCAGCTCGATGAAGTCGATCACTTCGCCGTTGGCCCGGCGGCGCAGGTACCCGACCACCTGATGGGTCACCGTCACCGGTACCAGTCCCAGCGTCACGGGCCCGAAGACTGACCGCTCACCCTGCCCGGTGACCGAGATGTCGGTGATCTCGCGGGCGAAGGTCGCATAGCCGGGGTCCTCGCTGTGGACGAACGCGACACCCTCCTCGAGGTCCAGTGAGTCGACGACGTAGCTTTCGCCCTGGTGGAGATAGACCGCCCCGGGGTGGATCGACGCCGGTGCCTGGCCGACCCCCGTGCTGCCCAGCAGCCGCCCGGTATCGGCCTCCACGATGACGATCTGGCCCCCGATGGATCCCCGGATATCCACCGCGCCATGAGGCTCCACGCCGGGTACCGGGAAGTATCGGCCGCCCCGGCGTTTCAGCAGCCCGTCGTCGACCAATCCCTCCGCCACGTCCACCGCATTCAGCGCTCGGACCTCGCTGTCGTCGAGCGGGAGTTCCGTTGCCGCGCAGAGCAACTGCGGGCCCAGAATGTACGGATTGCTCGGGTCGATGACGACGCGCTCGACGGGCTTGCCCAGCAGCGCGGCGGGATGGTGCACGAGATAGGTGTCCAGTGGGTCGTCTCGGGCGATCAACACCACCAATGCGCCCTGCCCGCGCCGCCCGGACCGTCCGGCTTGCTGCCAGAACGAGGCGACGGTCCCGGGAAACCCGGCCAACACCACGGCGTCCAACCCGGCAATGTCGACACCCAGTTCCAGGGCATTGGTCGTGGCCAGGCCGCGTAGCCGGCCGTCGGCCAGCGCTTTTTCCAGCTCGGTGCGGTCCTCGGCGAGATAGCCGGCCCGGTAGGACGCCACCGTGCCGGTCAGGTGCGGTGCGGTGTCGGCCAATCGGGCCTGGGCGCCCAGTGCGGTCAATTCGGCGGCGCGGCGTGACCGCACGAAGGTCAACGTCTGCGCGCCTTCGACGATCAGGTCGGCCATCACCCTTGCGGCCTCGGCACCCACCGACCGCCGCACCGGGGCGCCGTTCTCGCCGGTCAGCTCGGTCAGCAGCGCCGGTTCCCATAAGGCCACCGTGCGGGCGCCCTGCGGCGACCCGTCCTCGACGACCTCCACGACCGGCTGCCCGATCAGCTCGGTGGCCGTCGCGCCGGGCGAGTCCGTCGTCGCGCTGGCGAAAACCACCGTCGGATACGACGAGTACCGCGCGCACAGCCGCAGCAGCCGGCGCAGCACCATCGCGACATTGGAACCGAACACGCCGCGGTAGTAGTGGCATTCGTCGACCACCACGAACCGCAGCCCGCGCAGCAGCACCGCCCAGCGCGCGTGATTGCGCAGGATCGACAGGTGAATCATGTCGGGGTTGGAGAAGATCCATCGGGACCGCTCGCGGGCAAAACGCCGCACCTCGGTGGGACTGTCGCCGTCGTAGGCCGTCGGCGCCACGTCGTCGAGCGGTACGGCGGTCACCAGGGCGTGCGCCGCGCGCAGCTGGTCGTGGCCCAACGCCTTCGTCGGCGACAGATACAACACCCGGGCCCGCGGGTCGGTCGCCAGCGCGTTGAGCACCGGCAGCTGATAGGCCAGTGACTTGCCCGACGCGGTGCCAGTGCTGATGACGACATGACGCCCGGCGTGCGCCAACTCCGCGGCCTCGGACTGATGCGACCAGGGCGCGGTAATGCCGCGGGCGGCGAAGGCGCCGATTACCTGCGGTGCGGCCCACTGCGGCCAGCCGTGCGGCCGCCCGGTGCGGGGCGGCAGCTCGGTGACATGTCGCAGCGGATGCTCGTCGGTGGCGGTACCGGCCAGCGCCGCGGCAAGCAGTTCACTGCCGAAACTCGGCATCAGACCCCTCTCTCGGTCCTGGCCTGCGGTATGACGCTGACGTAAATTGATCCGCCGTTCCAGCTCCAGGCTGTCGCCGACGCCACGAACATGGTTGACTGAGTGCGGTCGCAGCTTCTGTGTTCGTGTAAAACTTTCGCAGGATCGACGTTGCGGTCGCGGTTCCTGCGAGGTTATCTGTCGGGTGAAGTTCCGGCGACTCCGCGAAGGTATGGCGGTCGCGGCTGGCCCGGGGCATCGAAAGGCGAGCCCCGCACCCAGATAGAAAAGGAAAGATCGAGAGATGCCACAGGGAACTGTGAAGTGGTTCAACGCGGAGAAGGGGTTCGGTTTCATCGCCCCCGAGGACGGTTCCGCGGATGTTTTTGTCCACTACACGGAGATCCAGGGGACGGGCTTCCGCACCCTCGAAGAAAACCAGAAGGTCGAGTTCGAGATCGGCCACAGCCCTAAGGGCCCCCAGGCCACCGGAGTTCGCTCGGTTTAATCCGGGCAGATTCTGACGCTGCCCCCCGGCGCAGTCCCGCTTACGGGAACGCTCCGGGGGGTTTTCGTTTCCAAGGTTCGGTATCGGCTCAGGTGGGACGCCGCGCCGGATGGGCGCAAGCCGCGGACCGGGTCGCTGGCCTACTGTCGTGGCGTGAGCCAGCTTTCCTTCTTCGCCGCGGAGTCGGTCCCGCCCGCGGTCGAGGACTTGTGCGGGCTGCTGGCTGGGCCGGGCCAGATCGTGGTCGTCGGCTCCGGGGCTCGCCTCTCGGTGGTCGTGGAAGAGTCCTGGCGGGCACAGGCGCTGGCCGAGATGATCCGGGAAGCCGGGCTGGTCGCCGAGATCACCCGGACCGACGAGGACACCCCGTTGGTCCGGACGGCCGTGGACCCCGCATTGCGCCCGATCGCCGCCGAGTGGACGCGCGGCGCGGTGAAGACGGTGCCGCCGCGCTGGCTGCCCGGCCCGCGGGAACTGCGGGCGTGGACGTTGGCCGCCGGCAGCCCCGAGGGGGACCGATATCTCTTGGGACTGGATCCGCACGCACCGGACACCCACTCGCCGCTGGCCTCGGCGATGATGCGGGTCGGGATCGCACCCACTCTGATCGGCACCCGGGGCGCCCGTCCGGCGCTGCGGATCAGCGGCCGCCGACGGCTATCGCGCCTGGTAGAGAACGTGGGAGACCCCCCGGACGGCTCCGAGGCGGTGGCCCAGTGGCCCCGGGTCTGACGGGCTCGGCGGACGCGGTTTCCGGCCGGTCGGTTTGCGTAGGCGCGCCCAATGGTGCGAAATTGTCAGGTGCCCGCGGGCCCAAGGGACGGGCGGTGTACCTGGATTTCATCGGAACTGCCCGGAATTTTCAGGACCCGAGTGTCATTCTTGCCTGCGGGACGGTTCCGCCCAGGGACCGATACAGGAGATGGAGCGTAGGCGCAGTTGGCTGACGGCGGCCCGAAACGGGCTACGAATGGGAGTACCCGGCGACTCGTGATCGTGGAGTCGCCCACCAAAGCGCGCAAACTCGCCGGTTATCTGGGCTCCAACTACATCGTCGAATCCTCCCGCGGCCACATCCGCGACCTGCCGCGCGCCGCGGCCGATGTGCCTGCCAAGTTCAAGTCCGAACCGTGGGCCCGCCTGGGCGTCAACGTCGATGCGGACTTCGAACCGCTCTACATCATCAGTCCCGAGAAGAAGAGCACCGTCACTGAGCTAAAGGGCCTACTCAAGGACGTCGATGAGCTCTACCTCGCGACGGATGGTGACCGCGAGGGCGAAGCGATCGCCTGGCACCTGATGGAGACACTCAAACCCCGCGTCCCGGTCAAGCGGATGGTCTTCCACGAGATCACCGAACCGGCCATCCTCGAGGCCGCCCAGAACCCCCGCGACCTGGACATCGACCTGGTCGACGCGCAGGAGACCCGCCGCATCCTGGACCGGCTGTACGGCTATGAGGTCAGCCCGGTGCTGTGGAAGAAGGTGGCGCCCAAGCTCTCGGCCGGCCGCGTGCAGTCGGTGGCCACCCGCATCATCGTGCAGCGCGAACGCGACCGGATGGCCTTCCGCAGCGCGTCCTACTGGGACATTCTGGCCAGGCTGGACGCCAGCGTGTCGGACCCCAGCGCGCAGCCACCCACTTTCGCCGCGCGCCTGACCAATGTGGACGGCCTCCGCGTGGCCACCGGCCGCGACTTCGACTCCCTGGGCCAGCTCCGCAAAGCCAACGAGGTCATCGTCCTGGACGAGGCCGGCGCCACGGGCATCGCCGCCGGCCTGCGCGGGGCTCAGCTCGCCGTGGCCTCGGTCGAGGAGAAGCCCTACACCAGGCGTCCGTATCCGCCGTTCATGACGTCGACGCTGCAGCAGGAGGCCGGCCGCAAGCTCCGGTTCTCCTCCGAGCGCACCATGAGCATCGCCCAGCGGCTCTACGAGAACGGCTACATCACTTATATGCGTACCGACTCGACCACGTTGTCGGCGTCGGCCATCAACGCCGCCCGCAATCAGGCGCGCCAGCTTTATGGCGACGAGTACGTGTCGCCGTCGCCGCGGCAGTACACCCGCAAGGTGAAGAACGCCCAGGAAGCCCACGAGGCGATCCGGCCCGCCGGGGAGACCTTCGCCACCCCGGACGCGGTACGCCGGGAACTCGACGGCGACGAATTCCGGCTCTACGAACTGATCTGGCAGCGCACGGTGGCATCACAGATGGCCGACGCGCGCGGCACCACGCTGAGCCTGCGGATCAACGGTCAATCCAATGGACGGGACGTGGTGTTCTCGGCCAGTGGCCGCACCATCACCTTCGCCGGCTTCCTCAAGGCGTACGTCGAGACGGTGGACGAACTGGCCGGCGGTGAGGCCGACGACGCCGAAAGCCGGTTGCCGCAGTTGACGCAGGGTCAGCGGTTGGACGCCATCGAGCTCACCCCCGACGGTCACTCCACGAACCCGCCCGCGCGCTACACCGAGGCATCGCTGGTCAAGGCCCTCGAAGAGCTGGGAATTGGTCGCCCGTCGACGTATTCGTCGATCATCAAGACGATTCAGGACCGCGGCTACGTGCACAAGAAGGGCAGTGCCCTGGTGCCGTCCTGGGTGGCGTTCGCCGTAACCGGTTTGCTCGAACAGCATTTCGGCCGGCTGGTCGACTACGACTTCACCGCCGCAATGGAAGACGAGTTGGACGCGATCGCCTCCGGCAATGAGCGACGCACCAACTGGCTCAACAACTTCTACTTCGGCGGCGATCACGGTGTGGCGGACTCGGTGGCCCGATCCGGCGGGCTGAAGAAGCTTGTCGGTATCAACCTCGAGGGTATTGACGCGCGAGAAGTCAACTCCATCAGGCTGTTTGACGATGCGCAGGGCCGGCCGGTCTACGTCCGGGTAGGCAAGAACGGACCTTATCTGGAACGTACGATCACCGGTGACAACGGTGAACCCACCCCGCAGCGGGCCAACCTCAACGATTCCCTGACTCCCGACGAGCTGACCCTCGAGGTCGCCGAGGAGCTGTTCGCCACCCCCCAAGAGGGGCGCGTGCTGGGTGTCGACCCAGCGACCGGCCACGAAATCGTCGCCAAAGACGGGCGTTACGGGCCGTACGTGACCGAGGTTCTGCCGGAACCGCCCGCCGATCCCAGTGCGGAGCCCGCCAAGAAGGGCAAGAAGCCGACCGGGCCCAAACCGCGGACCGGTTCGCTGCTGCGCAGCATGGACCTCCAAACGGTAACGCTCGAGGACGCTTTGAAGCTGCTGTCGCTGCCGCGCGTCGTTGGCGTGGACCCGGCCACCGGCGAGGAAATCACCGCGCAGAACGGGCGCTACGGCCCATACCTCAAGCGCGGCACCGATTCTCGGTCGCTGCAGAACGAGGACCAGATGTTCACCATCACCCTCGAAGAAGCACTCAAGATCTACTCCGAGCCCAAACGCTCTGGGCGGCAAGCCGCTTCGGCGCCGCCGCTACGTGAGCTGGGTACCGACCCGGCGTCCGGCAAGCCGATGGTGATCAAGGACGGCCGGTTCGGGCCCTACGTCACCGACGGCGAGACCAATGCCAGCCTGCGCAAGGGTGACGACGTGCTGTCGATCACCGACGAGCGGGCCTCCGAACTGCTGGCGGATCGTCGTGCCCGCGGACCGGTGAAGCGGACCGCGAAAAAGACCGCCCGCAAGACCACGGCCAAGAAGGCGCCGGCCAAGAAGGCGGCCAAGCGCAGCTAGTCGATCGATACCGTATCGACCGATATTGTTGGCCCGTGCCCGCCGACGTTCCCCGTGCCACCGGCCGCAGCGGGGACGCCTCACCATTCGCCCTCGGATTGCTGCTGCGCCGGGCGCACTGGCACGCGGCGGCGGTGATGTCCGAGGCGCTACGTCCCTTGGGGATTGAGTTGCGGCACTTCGCCGTGCTGATCGTGCTGGTTGACCGTGGGCCCACCCGGCAACAGGACCTGGTGGCAGCGACCGGTTCGGACAAAGCCGGAATCATGCGCGTGGTCGACGACCTGGAGCGCAAAGGTCTGGCCATACGCAAGCCGGTTCCGGGCGACCGTCGCGCGCGGGCGGTAGAGATCACCCCGGAGGGTGTGCAACTCTTCGACGCCGCGCATGTCGCCGCTGAGCCGTTGGCCGAGCGGCTGGTGGCCGGGTTCGGTCCAGGGGAGGCCGAACAGCTCACGGATTTGCTCAACCGGTTGACCGCTGCGGATTGATTTACCCTGTTCTGTCTCTCACATTAGTATTGAATGAAACAGTATCAAACAATACTATGGTGCTAGGAGTTACGAGGAGGCGGCCATGGACGTATACGAGGCAGTGCAGAGTCGACGCGCGGTGCGCCAGTTCTCGGACCGGCCGGTGCCGAAAGAAGTGCTGGAGCGGGTGCTGGCGGCGGCGGCCTGGTCGCCGTCGGGTTCGAACATCCAGCCCTGGAATTGCTATGTGGTCACCGGTGCGCCGCTGGCGGAGATCAAGAAGCGGGCCGCCGAGCGCATCGCGATCGGCGATGACTGGGACGAGCGGGAGTACGAGATGTACCCGGCGGCGCTGAAGTCGCCCTACCGGGAACGCCGGGCCGCTTTCGGAGAGCAACGCTATGGGGCCCTGGGCATTTCGCGTGACGATGTCGAGGGGCGTCAGCGGGCCGCCGTCGCCAACTGGGACTGTTTCGGCGCTCCCGCTGCCCTGTTCTGCTACATCGACCGCGACCTGGGCCAGCCCCAGTGGGCGGACGTCGGAATGTATCTGCAGACGGTCATGCTGCTGCTTCGCGCCGAAGGGTTGCACAGCTGCCCGCAGATGGCGTGGTCGGTGTACCGCAAGACCGTCGCCGATGTGCTGTCGCCGCCCGACGGGCTGATCCTGTTCTGCGGCCTGTCGATCGGGTACGAGGACGACACCGAGATCCAGGAGCGCACCGGTCGGGCCCCGCTGGCCGAGACCGTCACCTTTGTCGACGGCTAATTGGCCTTGCTGGAAGCTTTTTCGGCTTCCCTTGTCACGTTTTCCGGCGCAGCGAGATTCAGCGGGCGGGCCAGCTGGGTGGGCGCGGTGCGACCGCGCAGCTCGACCACTTCGCCGACATCCCAACACAATGCCTCGGCGTCCAGTGCGCCGCTGACCGCGATCGCCGACGCCAGTACGTGGCCCTCTTCGAGCTTGGCCAGCTCGGTCAGGCGGGCGGCCTCGTTGACCGGGTCGCCGATGACGGTGTACTCGAAGCGGGCCTGGGCGCCGATGTGGCCGGCGATGGCTCGACCGGCTGACACCCCGATGCCGAACTCGGCGGATCCGAGCACCGGGATCAGCTCGTCGTGCAGGGCGCGGGCGGCCGCGAGCGCCGCACCGGCACCGTCGGGATGCTCGATCGGCGCGCCGAAGATCGCCAGCGCCGCGTCGCCCTGGAACTTGTTGACGAACCCGCCGTAACGGCCGACGGTGTCGACCACCACCCGGAAGAACTCGTTGAGCAGGCTCACGACCTCGGCAGGCGGCCTGGTCGCCGCCAACTGGGTGGAACCCACCAGATCCACGAACAGCACCGCGACGTCGCGTTCCTGCCCGCCGAGTTCGGTGCCCCGCTCGAGGGCCCGCCGGGCCACGTCCTCGCCCACATAGCGGCCGAACAGGTCGCGCAGCCGCTGCCGCTCCGACAGGTCACGCACCATGTCGTTGAAGCCGGACTGCAGCAGGCCCAGCTCGCTGGCGTCGTAGATCTGCATGTGCGCGTTGTAGTTACCCCGCTGCACTTCCGACAGGGCCCAGCGCAGCTGACGCAGTGGGTCGGCGATCGACATCGACACCAGCAGCGTGCTCGCCGCTCCGATGCCCAGTGCGGCCAGCGCCAGCAACAGAATGGGATTGAACAGGCTCTGCGCCGGAGCGTGCAGCAGCGCGATCTTGTCCGACACGACCGCAAGGACGATGGCCAACAGCGGCACGGCCGTGGAGAGCACCCACGTCAGCATCAGCCGCAGAATGACGCCGGGCGCCTTCACGTTCTCCGGTACACCGCTGCGCAGGGCCGCGACCGCCACCGGCCGCAACACCCGCTCGGACTGCAGGTAACCGATGATCCCCGTCGCCGTCGCACCCAGCGCGTTTGCCACCACCACGACCGGCGCCGCGTGCCGGGCCACCGACCAGCTGGCGACCACGAACACGACACTGCCGATGGCCCAGGCGAACGCGCTGGTCAGGGTCCGATAGAACGGCATTCGCAGCGCGCGGGTACGGGCCAGTTCGGTGGTGGACGGATCGGCTTCGACCAGCAGGTTGTCACGTCGCTGCCAACGGAAAACCGGCACCAGCAACTTCAGGTTCCAGGCAAAGCCCGCCAGGAAGAGGAAGACCACCGTGGCGATGAAGATCGCGACGTTGAGGGTCGGCAGATCCTGCAGCTGGATGCGGTCGTGCGGGGGCAGCCCGTAGCGCAGAAAGCCGAGCACGAACAAGCCGCCGATGATGTCCGCTTGCAGCATGCTCAGCGAAAAAACCGGCCACGGAGTGCGCACCACCCACCGGACGAATCCACTGATTCGTCTGGGAAGTGTTGCCACTGTGGTCACGAACCCACCGTATCGGTCGAGGGGGACTCGTCGGTAACAAAAAAGTGCTCCGGCAAGTCGCGCGACGTGCCGAAAGACGGCGAGAGATCACGGAAATGTCGCGAAACGGACGCTGATCGGTATCCGTCGGTGGAGCTCACTAATGTTGCCGGGGATGACGGGAGTGTTTACGCGGCTGGTAGGCCAGGAAGTGGTCGAGGCCGAGCTGCTCGCGGCGGCCAGATCCGCACGCGGTGACGCGACTCACAGCCCCTCCGGCGAAGGGAATATGACACATGCCTGGCTGATCACCGGCCCGCCGGGGTCCGGGCGGTCCGTCGCGGCGCTGTGCTTCGCGGCGGCCCTGCAGTGCACCTCCGACGGCCCGCCGGGGTGTGGCGAGTGCCGAGCGTGTACGACCACCATGGCCGGCACCCATGCCGACGTCCGACGGGTCATCCCCGAAGGGCTGTCGATCGGTGTCGACGAGATGCGCGGCATCGTCCAGATCGCGTCCCGGCGGCCGACCACGGGGCGCCACCAGATCGTCGTCATCGAGGACGCCGACCGCTTGACCGAAGGCGCGGCCAATGCGTTGCTGAAGGTCGTCGAGGAGCCGCCGCCGTCCACCGTCTTCCTGCTGTGTGCCCCATCGGTGGACCCGGAGGACATCGCAATCACGCTGCGGTCGCGGTGCCGGCATGTCGCGCTCGTCACGCCGCCCACCGAGGCCATCGCACAGGTACTCATCGACGGTGATGGGCTGGACGCCGACGTCGCGAATTGGGCGGCATCGGTCAGCGGCGGTCATGTCGGCCGCGCCCGCCGGCTGGCCACCGACTCCGACGCCCGGCAGCGACGAGAACAGGCGCTGGAGCTGGTCCGCGACGCCGTGCGGCCCGCCCGGGCATACGCCGCGGCGGAGGATTTGGTGACCGCCGCCGAAGCCGAGGCGGTGGCGTTGACCGCCGGGCGCGCCGAGGTGGAGACCGAGGAGCTACGGACGGCGCTGGGAGCCGGTGGCACGGGCAAAGGCGCTGCCGGGGCGATGCGAGGGGCCGCCGGTGCGATCAAGGATCTGGAGCGACGGCAGAAGTCCCGCCAGACCAGGGCCTCGCGCGACGCCCTGGACCGTGCGCTGATCGACCTGGCCACCTATTTCCGGGATGCGCTGGTCGTGTCGGCGGACGCGGGCCAGGTTCGGGCCAACCACCCCGACATGGCCGAGCGGGTGAGCTCGCTGGCCGGGCACGCAAGCCCCGATCGGCTGCTGCGCTGCATCGAAGCCGTGCTGGAATGCCGGGAAGCGCTGGCGATCAACGTCAAACCCAAGTTCGCCGTCGATGCCATGGTCGCGACCATCGGGCAGGAACTGCGCTGAGTTGCCGGAGTTGGGCGCGATGGGCCGCCTGCCGTAGACTCGTGCCGCCCGACTATCGGGTACCGCCGCCTTAGCTCAGTCGGTAGAGCGATTCACTCGTAATGAATAGGTCAGGAGTTCGATTCTCCTAGGCGGCTCCATATTTCGTGTCATCCGCCCGGTCCGGGCAGCCCGTCCTCGCCGAATATCGCGCCTTTGGTGCCGCCCGGCCCGCCCGGGCCGCCGGTGCCAGTGCCCAGCGGCAGGCCCGGGACGCCGCCGGCCCCGCCGTCGCCGCCGCTGCCCACGTATTTCGCCGGTGCGCCCGCGCCGCCCGCGCCGCCGTCACCGCCGGTCCCACCCGGTCCCCCGATGCCGCCCGCGCCTCCTGCGCCGCCTATCCCGCCGGTGCCGACCAGCCCCGGGGTGCCGCCGTCGCCACCCGCGCCGCCTTCACCGCCGAGCCCGCCGGCAATGCCCGCGGCGCCGCCACCGTCACCGCCCGCGCCCCCGTGGCCGCCGTTGCCCAGCAGAACGCCGGCCGCGCCGCCGGCACCACCAGCGCCGCCGGCCCCACCCACGCCGCCGGCGTCGGCTGCGCCACCCTGGCCGCCGGCGCCCCCGAAACCGCCGCGGCCGAACAGCAGCGCGCCCTGGCCGCCGGCACCACCGTTGCCGCCGGCACCGCCGAGCAGACCGGCGCCACCTGCACCGCCCAATCCGCCGAATCCGAGCAGCCGTCCGCCGGCGCCGCCGGCACCACCGGTACCGCCGCCGATACCGCCCGCACCGCCGGCCCCGCCGATCCCGATCAGTCCGGCGTCCCCACCGGCCCCTCCGGTGCCGCCCGGCACACCGGTCGCGCCGTCGCCGCCGTTGCCGATCAACAACCCGCCGGCCCCGCCCGCTCCACCCGGCGTCGTCGCGTTGGCCCCATTGCCGATCAGCGGGCGGCCCAGCAGCGTCTGGGTCGGGGCATTGATCAGATCAAGCACCGGTTGCAGCGGCCCGGCGTTGGTCGCCTCGGCGCTCGCATACGACCCGGCGCCGCCGGTCAGCAACTGCACGAAGCGTTGGTGGAACGCCGCCGCCTGGGCGCTGAGCTCCTGATACTCGCGCGCATGCCCGGTGAACAGCGCTGCGACCGCGGCCGAGATCTCGTCGGCTCCCGCGGCAGGTAGCGCTGAGGTGGGTAGGGCCGCAACCAGGTTGGCTAGGGTCAGCGACGACCCGAGGCGGGATAGATCCGTAGCGGCGGCGGCCATCAGCTCGGGGACCGCGATCAACTCCGACACAACCAGGTATCGAGATCGAGGTTCAGAACGTTTCAGCCGGGCAGCGCGCGGATCACAAGATCAGGCCGGGGCCAGGAACCCGACGGGCCCCGACGCGAGGCAGACCGAGAGCGCGGTAGTGGTGGCTCGCGCCACGATGGCATCCCCGGCCCCGGGCAGCCGGGCATACACGCGGTTCAGGCCCGGATGCACGGGCACCTTGACCTCGTGGCCCTCGGACAATGCCAGCACCATCGAACCATCGGAATTGGCGAGGTAATTGAGTTCAACGGTCCACTCCGCCGGAAGCAGCGGCCCGTCCAGAAGCAGGCGGGCCGGCTGGTCGGGCTGGACGAAGTAGCCGCATTGCGGCACCGGGCCGGGCGCTATCGTCCGCACCCAGGTCACCCGAGCGTCGACCAGCCGGCCTTTGCTGTCGATAACTCGTAATTGTGTTGTCGCGGAGGCGAATTCAGGGCGCTCGCGGATCAGGGCGAACATGTGACTGGCCAGGTTCTCCGGCCAAGCCACCCGCTGGAGTACCAGCGGGTCGACTTCCTGGTCCAGCAGCGGCACCGCCCTGTTTGTATCCGCCAGGCCGGCCTGGGCGTTTTTCAGATAGGGCTCCGCCGGGTTGTCCCGCCACGAGGTGAGGAACGTGGCCGTCGAATATCCGCTGCTGATCAAAAACAACAGCGCCGCAACGCATGTCAGCACGGTACGCAGCCGGGATGCGTCGAGCCGGCGGGCCGATTCCCGGTTTGGCGCGGTGAACGCGACCGCCGCCAGCAGTGCCAGCACCACCACCAGATCAGGGAAATACCGAAGCGTCTGGGCGAGTTCGAGGGCGGTGAACCGCGACGAGCGCATCAGATAGATGGGCACCTGGCAGGCGACGGCGTAGCCCGCCGCGGTCAGCCATACCAGCCCGATCCGCTGCTTGCGTACCAGCGAAACAGCAAGCGCTGCAGCCAGAACCAGCCATCCGAGCACCATTACCGAGACCGGCGGCGTGGCCCACGGCGAGGCCGGCGCCCATCGCGCCCAGTCCCATGGGCCGCCGGCCAGCCCCGGGACTATCCCGTGTGTGATCGAACGGCGCAACAGCGCCCACGTCATCGCCAGATCCGAGCTCCATCGCCGCTGGTTCACCACCGACAGGTACAGCGCTACCCAGCACAGCGTGATCGCCAGCGACGCCACCCACAGCCGCGCACCCGCCCGCCAGGCCGTGCGCAGCGGATTGGCTTCACCTTGCACGTGCTGAAGCAGGCCCACCACCGCGAACGCGACGAACGGGATCACCGCCGCCTTCTCGAAGAACAGCAGGCCGCCGAGATAGGCCAGCACACCGGTGACTGCGTAGCGCTGGTTGCCGGTGCGGATCAGCAGCACCGCATCGGCGCACACCCAGGCCATCGCAGTCAGCATCGGCAGTGAGTTCAGCGCGGCCGCCCACCACGCGAATCCCGGCACCCCCAGCGGAGTGAACAGCGCGAACGTCAAGGGGATCAGCAGCACCGGCCGCCACCCCAGGATCACGTACAGCGTCCGTAGCAACGCCAGGGATGCCAACAGCTGCAGCACCACCAGGCTGACCGCCGGCCACGTCCACACCAGCGGCGCCAGCCGGATGATGGCCCCGGCCAGCAGGAAGGCGCCGGGCATCACGTGCCCGTCGTGGTCGTCGAACAGATAGGACGGTGACAACAACCCCTGTGTCCCGGCCCGGCCGACGAGAATCAGATCGTCCCAATAGAAATAGCCACCGAACGCCAGTACCGCCCGGATCCCGAGCTGCGCCACGAGCAGCGCGGCTGCCGCCAGCGCCAGTCGGTATGGTGGGCCGGTGCGCGCACTGGTCACCGGGGCAGCCGGTTTCATCGGGTCGACGCTAGTCGACCGTCTTCTGGCCGACGGCCACACGGTCGTGAGCCTGGACAACTTCGCGACCGGCCGCGCGACCAACCTGGAACACCTGGCCGGCAACACCGGGCACGTCTTCGTCGAGGCCGACATCGTGTCCGCCGACCTGGAGTCGATCTTCGACGAGCACAAGCCCGAGGTGGTCTTTCACCTGGCTGCTCAGATCGATGTGCGGCACTCGGTGGCGGACCCGCAGTTCGACGCTTCGGTGAACGTGATCGGCACCGTGCGAGTCGCCGAAGCGGCCCGGCGCACCGGTGTCCGCAAGGTGGTGCACACCTCGTCCGGGGGTTCCATCTACGGTGTTCCGCCGCAGTACCCGACACCGGAGACGGTGCCGACCGACCCCGCTTCGCCCTATGCCGCGGGCAAAGTGGCCGGTGAGATCTATCTCAACACCTTCCGGCATCTGTACGGGCTGGACTGCTCACACATCGCGCCGGCCAACGTCTACGGTCCGCGCCAAGACCCGCACGGCGAGGCCGGTGTGGTCGCGATCTTCGCGCAGGCGCTGCTGGAAGGTAAGCCCACCAAGGTTTTCGGGGACGGCTCCAACACCCGGGACTACGTGTTCGTCGACGATGTGGTGGACGCCTTCGTGCGGGCATCCGGTGATGCGGGTGGCGGTCAGCGGTTCAACGTCGGCACCGGGCTCGAAACCTCGGACCGCCAGCTGCATTCGGCGGTGGCCGCCGCGGTCGGCGGTCCGGACGACCCGGAGTTCCACCCGCCCCGGCTGGGCGACCTGCGCCGGTCCTGCCTCGACATCGGTCTGGCGGCAGAGGTTTTGGGCTGGAGACCGCAGGTCGGTCTCGATGAGGGTGTACGCCGGACCGTGGATTTCTTCCGAAGCCAGCGGGCCTAGTAGCTATGGCGAGCAGACGCAAAAGCACCCGCACGCACGGCGTGTCGGGTGCTTTTGCGACTGCTCGCGCAAACCGCTAGCGCGGCTCGGGGACCTGCGCGCTCTCCAAGGCGATGGCCCGAGCCAGCCGCGCATAGCGCAACTCCAGGTCCTTGAACCGCATATAAGTACTCAACGTGGTGAAACTGAACGCCATGATCAGGGCGTACAACATCAAATCCGTGCCGCGGTTGACCCCGAACCAGTGCGCCACCACCGTCGTGTCATCTGGCCGCAACACCGCGTAGATGCCCAGCAGCACGAACAGCACGTAACCGACCTTGACCCACGCCCGCGCCCGCGCGCTGCGGCGCGATCGCAGCAAGAAGATCAGCAACGCGATGATCGAGCCGATCAGCAGCACCTTGATCCAGTTCATTTCTTCGTCCTTGTCAACGCCGAATCCTCCCGCGCAGGAACCCGTCGAAGATGATGTTGACGCCGTTCAGTAGCGGCTGACCCTTCGATTTGGAGTACTCGGTATAGAGCACCTCGACCGGCTCTTCGGCTACCCGCCACTGGTTTTCGGCGATCATCATGACAATCTCGGTGGCGTGGCTCATGCCGCTCATGGTGATGTTCAACCCGTCGGCGACGGTCTTGTTGAATACCCGCAGACCGTTGTTGGTGTCGGTCAGGCCCAGCCGCCGGCCGCGCCGGCTGAGGCGCGCAGCAGTCTGCAGGACCACCCGTTTGAGGAACGGGGGCCGGCTGCCGACCGGCCGGCCGAATCGGGTGCCGATCACGATGTCGACGTCACCGACCAGAAGCCGGTCCACCATCGCGGACAGGTCCTTCACGCGGTGCTGGCCGTCGGCGTCGAAGGTGGCGAAGACCTTGGCGCCGGGCTGGCTGCGGGCGTACTCGATGCCGGTCTGGATGGCCGCGCCCTGGCCCAGGTTGATCGGATGGCGCACCAGGTGGGCTCCGGCCAACCGGGCGATCTCGCCGCTGCCGTCGGAGCTGCCGTCGTCCACGCAGACAACGTTGTCGAAGACCGAGCGCAGCTCGGAGATCACCTCGCCGATAACGGGGCCTTCGTTGAAGTTGGGGACGACGATCCAGACGTCGCGCGTATCAGAACCCATTGCAAGCCACAAAGTACACGTCGGACCGGGTGATCAGCCGTCGGCGCGTCCGCCACGCCCCAGGGCGAGGAGATGGACGCCGATTCCCACCAGCGGACCGCAGAACAGGGCCACCACGGTGCGGGTCTCCAGCGCCAGCGGCAGCATCAGCAGCAACCCGGCGGCCACGGTGGCGGCAACCCACCCGAGCGAATACGCGCGGTGCAGCGCGGCCGCGACCGCCGCCGAACCGGTGAGTGTGAGCAGGGCGATGGCCACCGCTGCGGCCGTCAGCCAGGCCAACAGCGCGCTGCTGGCCTGGTAGTCCGATCCGAACGCGGACCGCAGTAGCCACGGCCCCACCAGCCCGGCCAGCAGCACACCCAGCCCGCCGATCCCCGCGACCAGCAGCCCGGGGGATACCAGCGCGCGCAAGCGGTGGCTGCGTTCGTCAACGAAGTGGGCGATCAGATTGCCCTGCATCGCAAATAGCGGCACCAGCAGCGGCGCCCGGGTGAGCGTCACGGCCAGGATGATCACGCCACCCTCCGCGCCCAGGTCGGCCGACGTCAGCTTCAGCAGCACCGGGAAACCCATCACCAGGATCGCGCTGGCGCCCGACGCCGTGATGGAGTGGGCGGCGCCGCGCAGGAACGTCGGAGTGTTGCCGGGGGTTTGCACACGCGCCGCGGCGCGCGCCTTCGGCGAGCCGACCAGCATGATCAGCCACGCCACCGAGCCGGCAACCGTTGCCCACAGGTAGCCGACCAGCCCCCAGCCGACCACGAACGTGACCGCGGCGACCGTCACGCGCATCACCGCGTCGGTCACCATCAGCGTTCCGTACTGCCCCCATCGATCGAGCCCGGCCAGCATGCCCAGCAGGGTCGAATGCAGACAGATGCCGGCCAATCCCACGCTGAGCAGCGCGATCGACTCCCCGCGCGCCTCGACGAACACGCGCCCGGCCCACAATGGTGAACTGCCCGCGATGAGGGCGGCCGAGATCAGACCGACCATCCCGGCCACACGCAGCGGACGGATCCGCGATTCGTCCGGGGCGTCCAGGTACTGCATGGCGCGGACTTCCCGGGTGGTTTCCTGCAGTAAGCCGTTGGCGGCCCCACCGACCAGACCGAACGCACCCCAAAACACCCCGAAAATGGAGAAGCCGCTCGGGGACAGGTTGCGCGCGGCCAGATAGACCACCGCGTAGCCGCACAACGCGGTCAGCGCCGTCGCTATCCCGACCCTGACGACGCTGCTGCGCGCGACCGGGCCGACCGACGCCCCCGCGGCTGCCGGTGTCGCCGCGCCGTCCGTCACCGTGGCGACACTACGGTTCAGTGTCCTTCGGTCTTGAACCGCTCCACCGAACGCTGCACCTCGGCCTCGGCTTCTGCGCGGCCTACCCAGTCGGCGGCCTTGACGTACTTGCCCGGTTCGAGGTCCTTGTAGTGCACGAAGAAGTGCTTGATGGCTTCCAGTTCGTACTCCGGCACGTCGCCGATGTCCTGGATGTGGTCCCAGCGATTGTCACCGGCCGGAACGCACAGCACCTTGTCGTCGCCGCCCGCCTCGTCGACCATCCGGAACATGCCGACCGGGCGCACCTCCACCAGGACGCCGGGGAACAACGGCTGCGGCAGCAGCACCAGCGCGTCCAGCGGGTCACCGTCCTCACCGAGGGTGTCCTCGATGAAGCCGTAGTCGGTGGGGTAGGCCATCGGGGTGTAGAGGTAGCGGTCCAGGCGCACCCGGCCGGTCTCGTGGTCGACCTCGTACTTGTTGCGCTGGCCCTTTGGGATTTCGATGGTCACGTCGAATTGCACGGCTACACACTAATCCAGCGGGTGCCGCGGGGATGCTTTGCGGCCGGTTCGGCAGAATGGGACGCGACGACAGGAGTTCGACGATCTCTATGGGCCCCAAAAGCTGGCGCAAGTCCACCCACGTGCTGATCGGGCTGGTGGTACTTGTGTTCGTCGCTGCCGTCGTGGCGGCGGCGGTGCTGTTCACCACGGGCGGTCACGGCACCAGCGGCGCGCGCTCGCCGGTGCCGCCGCCGCGGCCCCCCACGGTCAAGGCGGCGGTGTCACCGGTCGCCGACAACGCCGACACACCCAGCGCCGGCGGTGTGGCCGCGGCCCTGGCCGCCGCCGCGGCCGATCCCAACCTGGGCAGGCTGGGCGGGCGGGTCACCGATGCCCTGACCGGCAAGGAACTGTGGCGCGTGCTCGATGATCAGCCGATGATCCCGGCGTCGACCAACAAGGTCCTCACCGCCGCCGCGGCCCTGCTCACGCTGGACCGGCAGGCCAGGATCAGCACCCGGGTGGTGGCGTCCGCGCAGAACGCGCAGGGCCCGGTCGTGCTGGTGGGCGCCGGCGACCCGACATTGTCGGCGGCGCCTCCCGGAGTGGAGACCTGGTATCACGGGGCGGCGCGGATCAGCGATCTCGTCGAACAGGTGCACCGCAGCGGCGTGACGCCGACATCGGTGCAGGTGGACATCTCCGCGTTCAGCGGTCCGACGATGGCGCCGGGCTGGGACCCCGCAGACGTCGACAACGGTGACGTCGCGCCGATCGAGGCGGCGATGATCGATGCGGGCCGCATCCAGCCCACCACCGTGAACTCGCGGCGATCCCGGACCCCGGCGCTGGACGCCGGACGGGAATTGGCCATCGGGCTCGGCCTGGATCCGGGTGCGGTGACGATCGGCTCGGCCCCCTCCGGTGCCCGGCAGTTGGCCGTCGTCCAGTCGCCGCCGCTGATTCAGCGGCTGTCCCAGATGATGAACGCCTCCGACAATGTGATGGCCGAGTGCATCGGTCGCGAGGTGGCGGCCGCGATCAACCGGCCGCGCAGTTTCACCGGCGCGGTCGACGCAGTGACCAGTCGGCTCAACACCGCACACGTCGACACCAGCGGGACCGCGCTGGTCGACTCCAGCGGGCTGTCGGTGAACAACCGGCTGACCGCCCGCACGCTGGACGGCACGGTGCAGGCCGCCGCGGGACCGGACCAGTCGTCGCTGCGCGCCCTGCTGGATCTGCTGCCCATTGCCGGCGGCAGCGGCACGCTCGGGGAACGGTTCCTGGACCGGTCCACCGACCAGGGGCCGGCGGGCTGGTTACGCGCCAAGACCGGCTCGCTCACCGCGGTGAACTCGCTGGTCGGGCTGCTCACGGACGCCAGCGGCCGCGTGCTGACGTTCGCGTTCGTGTCCAACGACGCCGGCCCGAACGGCCGCAACGCACTGGACGCGCTGGCCACCCGACTGTGGTTCTGCGGGTGCGCGACGTGACCCAACCCCCGTCCTCGTCCTCGGGGTCCTCCGGACTCACCATGGGCAACGCCGTTGACTGGGGGTTTGCGGCCACCGTGGGCGAGAAACTGGCCCGCGGCGGGCCGGTGACCTCCGACTACACCCGCCGCCAGGTGATGGCGCAGTTACTGACGGCGGCCGAACAGGCCGAGCCACCCGTTCGCGACGTCACCGGCCTGATCACCGAGGGCCCGGTGCCGCCGGCCCGCGTCGTCGACCGTCCCGAATGGATCCGGGCGGCAGCTCAATCGATGCGCGCCATGACCAACGGCAGCGAGAAGCCACGCGGCCTGATCACCGGGCGGCTCACCGGGGCGCAGACCGGCGCGGTGCTGGCGTTCGTGTCCTCCGGCATCCTCGGGCAGTACGACCCGTTCAATTCCCTCAACGGCCACCAGGACCAGCGCACCGGAACGCTGCTCCTGGTGTATCCGAACGTCATCGCCGTCGAGCGTCAGCTCAAGGTCGACCCGTCCGACTTCCGGTTGTGGGTGTGTCTGCACGAGGTCACCCACCGAGTGCAGTTCACCGCCAATCCGTGGATCGCGGACTACATGTCGAGCTCACTGGGCCTGCTGACCCAGGAGCCCGCCGACGACATCCGTGAGGTGGCCGGCCGGCTCGCCGAATACGTGCGGACCCGCGGCAACGGTTCGGACGACACCAATGCCACCGGGATCCTGGGCTTGATGCGCGCGGTGCAGTCCGAGCCGCAGCGCAAAGCCCTCGATCAGTTGCTGGTCCTGGGCACACTGCTCGAGGGTCATGCCGAGCACGTGATGGACGCGGTGGGCCCGATGGTGGTCCCCTCGGTCGCCACCATCCGCCGCAGGTTCGACGAACGCCGCCAGCGCAAGCAACCGCCGCTGGCGCGACTGGTGCGTGCGTTGTTGGGTGTCGAGGCGAAGCTCAGCCAGTACACCCGCGGCAAGGTGTTCGTCGACCAGGTGGTGGAGCGCGTCGGCATGAAGCGTTTCAACACCGTGTGGACGAGCCCCGAAACGTTGCCGTTGCCCGCCGAGATCGACGAGCCCCAACGATGGATCGACAGGGTGCTGTAGCCCAACTGCGCAGGGCCGTAACAGAATTCGCGCAGACACGGTTGGCCGGTACGGACGCACGCTGGTGCGTGGGATTGTCCGGCGGCCCGGATTCGTTGGCGCTCACCGCGGTTGCCGCAAAGCTGCGGCCCACCATCGCGCTGATCGTGGACCACGGGATGCAGCCCGCTTCGGCTGAGATCGCGGAAACGGCACGTGCGCAAGCTATTTCATTGGGATGCGAGCAGGCGCGGGTGCTTCGCGTCGAGGTCGGCGGTGATGGCGGCCCGGAAGCCGCGGCGCGTGCCGCCCGCTACGCCGCGCTGGACCACCATCGCGACGGCCCGGTGCTGCTGGCCCACACACTCGACGACCAGGCCGAAACGGTGCTGCTGGGTCTGGGCCGGGGCTCGGGCGCCCGGTCCATCGCCGGCATGCGTCCCTACGATCCACCCTGGTGTCGCCCGCTGCTCGGGGTGCGCCGGCAGGTGACCCACACCGCGTGCGTCGAGCTCGGCCTCGACCCGTGGTGGGATCCGCACAACCGGGACCCCCGCTTCACCCGGGCCCGGCTGCGCAACGAGGTGCTTCCGCTGCTGGAAGAGGTCCTGGGCGGCGGCGTGGCCGAGGCGCTGGCGCGCACCGCGACCGCCTTGCGCGAGGACACCGATTTGATCGACGCCGTCGCCGCCGCTGCGCTGCCCGAGGTCACAACGGGAGACGGGCTCGACACCGCCGCCCTGTCCGGATTGTCCGCACCGGTGCGACGGCGGGTGATCCGGGCGTGGCTGCTGGGGGGTGGCGCGATCAACCTCACCGACAAGCAGATCCGCGGGGTGGACACGCTGGTGACCGCATGGCGGGGTCAGGGTGGGGTGGCCGTCGGCTCGACGCTGCGCGGTCGGCGCCTGGTGGCGGGTCGCCGCAACGGCCTACTTACGTTGCGGCAGGAGGCAATTTGACGGCTGCGTTGGTTCCTCACAGCAAGTCATGGCACGCTGTGCACGTGGCGGCCGAGCTGTATCCGGGGGACATCAAGTCGGTGCTGCTCACCCAGGAGCAGATTCAGGCCCGCATCGCCGAGCTCGCCGCACAGATCGGCGAGGACTACCGTGACCTGGCGGCAACCACCGGCCAGGACCTGCTGTTGATCACCGTCCTCAAGGGCGCGGTGCTATTCGTCACGGACCTGGCCCGCGCCATCCCGCTGCCAACTCAGTTCGAGTTCATGGCGGTGAGCTCCTACGGTTCCTCGACGTCCTCGTCGGGCGTGGTGCGAATCCTCAAGGACCTCGACCGCGACATCCACGACCGCGACGTGCTGATCGTCGAGGACGTGGTCGACTCCGGCCTGACGCTGTCCTGGCTGCTGCGCAACCTCACCAGCCGCCATCCGCGCTCGCTGCGAGTGTGCACGCTGCTGCGCAAGCCGGAAGCGGTGGGCGCCAACGTCGACATCACCTACGTGGGCTTTGACATCCCGAATGACTTCGTCGTCGGCTACGGCCTGGACTACGACGAGCGTTACCGCGACCTGTCCTACATCGGGACGTTGGACCCGCGGGTTTACCAATAGCGGTCAGCTCAGTTCCCAGACCGCGGTCACCGAGAAGTTCACCGTCTGTTGGCCCGGCTCGAGCGGCGCCATTGAGGCGCGGGGGGCGGGTTGCGGACCGGCAGTGGGTGGGGTGCCCGCGGCCTCGGAAATGGACAACACCTTGCCCAGCCTGAGTCCGGACAGTTGGGCGTACTGCTGGGCACGCGTCTTGGCGTCTTCGAAGGCGCGGGCACGCGCGTCCTTGACCAGTTGCGAGTCGTCGGCGATCGAGTAGTTCACCGAGCGGATCCGGGTCGCGTTGCCGCCGGTGCTCACGACGAGGTCCAGCAGCTTCGAGGCGGCGTCGGTTGGGTGGATTCGGACCTCGATCGTGTTGTCGGCGCGGTAGCCGGCGACCGCGGCGGTTTCGGTGGGCACCGGCGCGGTGTATTGCGGCTGCAGGGCGACTTGCGTGGTCCGAATGTCTTGCCGGTCCAGGCCGGCGCCGAGCAGCGCGTTGATCACCGCTTGTTGCCGGTCGTTCGTCTGGTTCATCGCCGCGGTCGCATCGGCGGCGATGAATTCGATACCGACGACCGCGGTCAGGGTGTCCGGGACGCCCTGGACTTGACCGGATCCGAGCACGGTCACCTGACGTGGACCGGCGGGTGGAGCGTTGGCCGGGGTCGGTGCGTCGCATGCCGACGCGGTGACCAGTGCCAGGCCGGCGGCCACCGCGATGAAAACTTTGCGGGTGCGGTTTGCAATCGGCATGGCTCGGACCTTAGTCTCTTTGGCCGGGGGATCGTGATCCCGGCCGTTCACCGTCCCGTTATGTGGCCGTTTACCCCGCAATATCTGGCGAGCAAAGGTGTGAGAGCGCAATTGGCGCCTAGGGCGGCCGTCGTCCGAGCCGCCTGCGATCACAGGATGCAGCATTCAGGGCGGCGCGAGTGAAGCGTCGCGTGTGAAGTATAAGCGTGACCGGGTACGCATCGACGCAACCCGTCGGCGTGTGTCCGGGCGACCCCCGCGCCCTCCCGTCAAGCGACGTAATCCCGTTGTGCAGCAGCGTCTTTGGAAAGTAACGCAGGTCACATAACGGTGACGGTGTGGCCTGTCCCGCGCCATGGCCCCGGCTGGGCCGGCCAATCAGCAGAATTCATATAGCTTGTCGATCATATTTGATTCAGATAAGACTCATAGAAAGAATTCAAATGCCCGTCCGTAGGGCCCCAGCAAATGAACAATTGCTAACTCGACAGTGAACAGGTTTGCCGAAGCCTGTGTTGCGCGCGTGTGGCTGCCTAACCTGACGGAGGATGCGCGTCAGTGACGTACCAGTTGCTGGAAGTCACTGATGCAAGTGCTCTAAGGGAGGAACACAAATGTCACTCGTCATCGCCCGGCCCGAAATCGTGGCGGGCGTCGCCGGGGAACTGCAGTCCATCAACGCAATGGCGCGGGCAGGGGACGAACTTGCGGCAGCACCGACAACCGGGGTGGTTCCGGCCGCCGCCGACGTGGTCTCGCAGCTGACCGCCGCCCAGTTCGCAGCGCACGCACGGCTATATCAGGTGATCAGCGAGCAGGCAGCAGCCGTACAGGAGCAGTTGGCCACGACACTCGCCGTCACCGCAGGTTCTTACGCGGACACCGAGGCCGCCAACGCCGCCAGCATCGGCTAGGCGGGAAAGTAGTAGCAGTGGATTTCGCATTACTTCCCCCGGAGGTCAACTCCACGTTGATGTACTCCGGGCCGGGTGCCGGATCGATGCTGGCCGCGGCCGCCGGATGGCAATCGCTGGCCGCTGAACTCCGCGCGACAGCAGGGTCCTACCGGTCGCTGTTGTCCGGCCTGACCGCCGGACCATGGATCGGGCCGGCCGCGGCGGCGATGTCGGCCGCGGTCGCACCCCATTTGACCTGGTTGGACAGCACCTCTCTGCTGGCCGAACAGGCCGGGGCCCAGGCCTCGGCCGCGGCCGCCGCCTACGAGGCGGCGTTCTCCGGGACGGTGCCGCCGGTTGAGGTCGCGGCCAACCGGGCGCTGCTCGCGCAGTTGGTGGCGACCAACATCTTCGGCCAGAACACCCCGGCGATAGCCGTGGTCGAGGCCGACTACGCGGAAATGTGGGCGCAGGACGCCGGCGTGATGTATGGCTACGCCGGCTCGTCGGCGGAGGCGGCTGCGCTGACACCGTTCACCCCGCCGACTCCCGCGACGACGCCAACGGCGTTGGCGGGACAGGCCGCCGCGGTCGGCCAGGCGGTCAGCAGCAGCGCGGCCGCCGATGTGCCGCAACTGCAGCAGTTGATTTCGAATCTGCCCACCACCCTGGGCAACATGTCCGCGCTTAACCCCGCCGCTACGGCGTTGGGTCTGCCGATCGAATTCACCAGCGATTCGATCTCCTTCGACGGGCCGCTCGGGGACGTGCTGGAGGCGCTGACCGGATCGTCGACGTTGAACGCCGGCAGCGGCATCGATGCGTTCATCCGTCTGATTTCGCCCACCCGACTGTTCGCAACCACCTTCAGGGACATCACCGGCCTGGGTCAGACTTTCTTCCCGGCAGCTAAACAGGCCGCGGAAGGTGCGGCCAAAGCGCTCGAGGCGTTGCCGCAGAACTTCAACTTCTCGGGACTCGGGGCCGGAGGTTTGGCTGGCATCGGTAAGGCCGCGCAGATCGGTGGATTGTCGGTGCCGAATGCTTGGGCGTCCGCGACTCCCGGGATCGGGCGCATGGCAACGCTGCCGCTTGCTACGCCCGGCGCGATGGCTGAGGCCGCGGCGCCCAGCCAGCACTTGCTGGGCGGCATGCCGCTTACCGGCGGGCTCGGACGCGGCCTCGGTGCGGCCAACGCGCCGCGCTACGGCTTCCATCCCACGGTGATGACGCGGCCACCGTTCGCGGGGTAAGAGTGACGAGGGTGGCGGCGGCTACGGCGTCACCAGGATCTTGCAGTGCCGGTCCGGATCGGCCAGATCGTCAAAGGCCGCCGCCACCTGGTTTAGGCCGACCTCGCCGGTGATCAACGGACCGACGTCGATGTCGCCCTCGGCGATCGCGCGCAACGCGTCCCCGAACTCCTCGGGTGTGTAGGCGTTGACGAACTGCATATTGATCTCCTTGGCGGTGCCGAAGAACGGGTGAATCGCATCCGGCTCCATGCATACCCCCGCGACGACCAGCCGGGTTCCGTTGCGGGCACGCCGCATTACGTCGTCGATGATGCCGGGAACGCCGACCGCCTCGAACACCACGCGAGCTTTCACGGTGTCAAACGGCGAATTCTGAGCCGGGTCCACAGTTTGATGTGCGCCCATCCTCGCCGCCAGCTCCCGCCGCTTCGGTGAGAAGTCCGATGCCACAATGGTTTCCACGCCCCGCGCCTTCAGTGCGGCGATGATGGCGATTCCGATGGGTCCGCAGCCGATCACCAATGCGGTCTCGTCGACCCGGATTTCCGACTTGTTGACCGCGTGCAACCCCACCGCCATGGGTTCGGCCAGGGCGGCGTGTTTGACATTCATCCCGTCCGGGATGGGCAGCAGCAGCGGTGCGGAGAGCAGCATCCGCTCGGCATAGCCACCGAGCGCGGTGTTGCTGAAGACGATCGGCTGAACACCCTTGTCCGAGAGCAGGACTGGCAAAGAGGTGACCAGAGTCCCAGGCGGATGGGTCTCGGTGTCGGGCCCGGCCTCGAGCACCTCGGCGCTGAACTCATGACCCATGAAGATGTCTCGCTCCAAGTCGAGATCCATGCCGCCGCGACCGCGGGCCAACTCGTTGCTCAGCGCCACCACCTTTGCGCCGTGGGCGGCGAAATGCAGGTCGGAGCCACAGATTCCGCACGCACGGACCGCAACGAGCACCTGTCCCGGGCCCGGCACGGGTTCCGGCACGTCGTCGCGGTAGACCATCCGCCCGCCACGTAGCACCGACGCGCGCATCAGTTTTCGGTGCCGTCGTGCTCGGCGACGTGCTGGGTGATGGCCTGCACCACGGCCTGACCCGCGCGTCCGATCAGCTCCTCGCGCTTGTCCTTGGCCCACTCGTGGGACGCGCGGGGCGCTTCGAGTTGACCTTTGAAGTAGGGAATCACTTTGCGGGCGAACAAATCATAGGAGTGGAAGGTCGCCTGCGGCGAGGCCCAGTCGTGGCCCAGCAGCAGCAACGTGCCGAAGCCGCCCGAGCGCTCCAGCAGATCCTCAATGTGCGCGATCGCGTCCTCCGGCGTGCCGATGCAACAATTCCCCTTGGCCGCATAGTCTTCGACGAACTCCCGGGGTGACTGCGCGCCTTCAACCGAGTTGGCCAGCGGTACGAATCCGGCGGCGCCGAAGTACTTGGCAAAGTCCATCAACCCGTACGTGCAGTCCTCGATCGCCTGGTCGCGGGTGTCGGCGATGTGCATGATGCTCAACACCCGCCAGTCGGTGCGGTCGGGTTCGGCCCGTCCCGCTTTGGCGGCCTGTTCGCGCACCACCTCCCAGGTGTTCTCCAGCGCGGCGTAGCCGCCGGGCACCGACATCGACAGCGACAGCAGCGAGGTGCCCAACGCCCCGGCCAGGCGGGGTCCCGACGGAGAAATCATTGCGGCCGTGGATATCTCGGGGTATGGCCAGGTGTAGGGACGAATGTGCAACTGTGCGTCGCGCAGGGTGAACCACTCGGTGTGGCGGTCGATGCGTTCTTCGGGTGCGGCACGGAACAGCGCCAGGATCGCCTCGAGGGATTCCTGCATCATGCGTCGCTGATCGACGGGATCGATACCCATCATGTAGGCGTCCGACGGCAGCGCCCCGGGGCCCGTGCCGAACATCACGCGCCCCCGGGTGAGGTGGTCCAGCAGCACCCAGCGGTCCGCCACCATCAGCGGGTGGTGATAGGGCAGCGAGACCACGCCGGTGCCCAGTCGGATGTGTTTGGTCCGCTCCGCGGCGGCCGCGATGAAAACCTCCGGGCAGGCGATCAATTCGTAACCGCCGGAGTGGTGTTCGCCGAACCATGCTTCGTCGTAGCCCAACCGGTCCAGCGCGACGACACGTTCCATGTCGTATTCCAGTGCCACCGTGGGGGACTGGCCGGTCGGGTGAAACGGCGTGATGAAGACGCCAAATCGCATTGGTGTACTCACCATTCCACTCCTTTGAGGAATTCCAACAACGCAGCGTTCACTTCGTCGGGCCGCTCCTGCTGCAACCAGTGGCCGGCGCCGTCGATCATCAGCTCGCGATAGGGGCCGCTGACCACCTCCGCGGCCCGGTCTTTGCGGGTGAAGCTCAACACGGGATCGGCAGTGCCGCCGATGAACAGGCACGGCACCTCGATCGTGGCACCGTCCAGGTGCGCGGTGGTCTCCCAATTGCGGTCCATGTTGCGGTACCAGTTCAGCCCGCCGGTGAATCCGGTACGGCTGAATTCCGTGACGTAGTGGTCGAGTTCGTCCCGACTGATCCAGTCGGGGAGTCCGTCGGGCTCGGGCAGGCGGTCGATGAATCCCTCGGACCCGGGTGCGAACATGCGCAGCGCCGCGTCCTGGTCACCGGATAGCTGCAGGCTCCCCATCATCCGGCGCATCGTGCGGCCAGGATCTCCGTCGAGTTCGGCGTCGGCGACACCGGGCTCCTGGAAATACAGGATGTAGAAGAAGTTGTCGCCGAACGTGCGCTTCAGGGCCACCGTGACGGGCCGTTTCGCGCGGGGTACCGGCGGGACGCTCAGTGCAGCCACCGCACCCACGCGATCGGGGTGTAGCAGTGGCGCGTTCCACACCACCATGGCGCCCCAGTCGTGGCCGATCCACGCGGCGCGCTCGGCGCCGACGTCGTCGAGCAAGCCGGTGATGTCGGCGGTCAGGTGGTGGATGTCGTAAGCCGCGAGTTCCTCCGGCCGCGACGAGCCGCCGTAACCGCGCTGATCCGGTGCCAACACGTGATAACCGGCGTCGGCCAACACCGGGATCTGGTGCCGCCAGGAGTAGGCCAGCTCTGGAAACCCGTGGCACAGCACCACCACGGGCGCCCCGCGGTCGCCGGCCTCGATCACCCGCAACCGCACCCCGTTGGTGTCAACTAACCGTTCGGTAGAGGAGCCCATCGTCACACCAAATCACAACAGCAGCGGGCTGAGAAGCTTGGCCGGTGGATATCGGCGGGGCTGCCGCGGATGATGGTGAGCCATGCGACTGGACCATGTGGTGCTGTGGACAAAAGACGTGCGGACATCGATGGACTTCTATACCCGGGTGGTGGGCCTGGCGCCGGTGCGCTTCGAGGAGTTCGAGTCCGGCACGGCGCCGTTCCCGAGCGTGCGGGTGAGCGAGGACTCGATCATCGATCTGATGGCGGCCGAAGGCGCGCCGGTCACCGAATCGATGACGAAGGTAGGGGGAAGCGCGGGCCATCGCGTCAACCACGTCTGCATCTCAATGTCGAAGTCGGAGTACGACGAATTGGATCGGCGCCTGCAGGCGGCCGGGATAGACACCAGCGCGCGGCTCGACAATTCCTTCGGTGCGCAGGGCTGGGCGCCGCAGGGTTACTACTTTCCCGATCCGGACGGCAATGTCATCGAGGCGCGCTATTACGAGTGATCCCGGCGGCGAAGGTGAACCGGCGCATGCTTGGCGGGGGTTTCGGGAACCCCCGATCGTTGTCCCGTTGGAGCCCGGCGATCGTCATGGGCGGTAACCTGGACATTTCCACGTGTGCGTATTGGGAAGGACCTGGCCGACTCGGCCGTGAGTGATGAACCGTAAAAACGTGATCCGCACGATGACGGCGGTCGCCGTATTGGTATTGCTCGGCTGGTCGTTCTTTTACTTCAGCGACGACACCCGCGGGTACAAGCCGGTCGACACCTCGGTGGCGATGGCCCAGATCAACAGCGACAACGTCAAGTCCGCGCAGATCGACGACCGCGAACAGCAGCTGCGGCTGACCCTGAAGAAGGGCAACAACGACACCGAGAACTCCGACAAGGTCATCACCAAATACCCGACGGGCTACGGCGTCGACCTGTTCAACGCGCTGAATGCCAAGAACGCCAAGGTCGCCACCGTCGTCAATGAAGGCAGCATCGTCGGCGAACTGCTGGTGTATGTGCTGCCACTGTTGTTGCTGGTGGGTCTGTTCGTGATGTTCTCCCGCATGCAGGGCGGCGCCCGGATGGGCTTCGGCTTCGGCAAGTCCCGAGCCAAACAGCTGTCCAAGGACATGCCCAAGACCACCTTCGCCGACGTCGCGGGCGTCGACGAGGCGGTCGAGGAGCTCTACGAGATCAAGGACTTCCTGCAGAACCCCTCCAGGTACCAGGCGCTCGGCGCCAAGATCCCCAAGGGCGTGCTGCTCTACGGCCCGCCGGGTACCGGCAAGACCCTGCTGGCCCGCGCCGCCGCGGGCGAAGCCGGGGTGCCGTTCTTCACCATCTCCGGCTCGGACTTCGTCGAGATGTTCGTCGGTGTCGGCGCCTCGCGCGTCCGTGACCTTTTCGAACAGGCAAAACAAAACAGTCCCTGCATCATCTTCGTCGACGAGATCGACGCGGTGGGGCGCCAGCGCGGCGCCGGGCTCGGCGGCGGCCACGACGAGCGCGAACAGACGCTGAACCAGCTGCTGGTCGAAATGGACGGTTTCGGCGATCGCGCCGGGGTCATCCTGATCGCGGCCACCAACCGGCCGGACATCCTGGACCCGGCGCTGCTGCGGCCCGGCCGGTTCGACCGGCAGATCCCGGTCTCGAATCCCGACCTGGCGGGTCGGCGGGCGGTCCTGCGGGTGCACTCCAAGGGCAAGCCGATCGCCGATGACGCCGACCTCGACGGGCTGGCCAAGCGAACCGTCGGCATGACCGGCGCGGACCTGGCCAACGTGGTGAACGAGGCGGCGCTGCTGACCGCCCGGGAGAACGGCACGGTGATCACCGGCCCAGCGCTCGAGGAAGCCGTCGATCGGGTCATCGGCGGCCCGCGGCGCAAGGGCCGCATCATCAGCGAGCAGGAGAAGAAGATCACCGCCTATCACGAGGGCGGACACACCCTGGCGGCGTGGGCGATGCCCGACATCGACCCGGTGTACAAGGTGACGATCCTGGCCCGGGGGCGCACCGGCGGGCACGCGGTTGCCGTCCCAGAGGAAGACAAGGGCCTGCGCACCCGCTCGGAGATGATCGCCCAGCTGGTGTTCGCGATGGGCGGCCGCGCGGCCGAAGAGCTGGTGTTCCGCGAGCCCACCACGGGCGCGGTGTCCGACATCGAGCAGGCGACCAAGGTGGCTCGGGCCATGGTCACCGAATACGGCATGAGCGCGCGGCTGGGCGCGGTGAAGTACGGCACCGAACACGGTGATCCGTTCCTGGGCCGCACCATGGGCAACCAGGCCGACTACTCGCACGAGGTCGCCCGCGAAATCGACGAGGAGATCCGCAAGCTCATCGAGGCCGCGCACACCGAGGCCTGGGAAATCCTCACCGAGTACCGGGACGTGCTGGACACCCTGGCCGGTGAGCTGCTGGAGAAGGAGACGCTGCACCGCCCCGAGCTGGAAGCGATCTTCGGTGACGTCGAAAAGCGGCCGAGGTTGACCATCTTCGACGACTTCGGCGGCCGGATCCCGTCCGACAAACCGCCGATCAAGACCCCCGGGGAGCTGGCCATCGAGCGGGGTGAGCCGTGGCCGCAGCCGGTGCCGGAGCCGGCCTTCAAGGCCGCCATCGCGCGGGCCAGTAAGGCCGCCGAGGAGGCCAAGGGCGAGTCGCAGGGCAACGGTGACAGCGCCTCCCGGGGCGCCAACGGATCGCACGGACCCACTCAGCCCGACTACGGCGCCCCGGCCGACTGGCACGCGCCGGGCTGGCCGCCGCGACCGTCGAACCAAGCGCCGAGCTATCCCGCACCGGATACCGAGGACCAAGAAACCGACGAGCCGTCCGATCAGCGCGGCGGGAGGTTTGGATGACGCAACTGGATGCCAGGGGTACCCGGGTGCACGTGTTCGACCAGCAACGCGCTGAGGCGGCCGTCCGTGAGCTGCTGATCGCGCTCGGGGAAGACCCGGACCGGGAGGGGCTGCGGGAGACGCCGGCCAGGGTGGCCCGCGCCTACAAGGAGGTTTTCGCCGGGCTCTACACCGATCCGGCCTCGGTGTTGAACACCATGTTCGACGAAGACCACAACGAATTGGTGATCGTCAAAGAGATCCCGCTGTACTCCACCTGCGAACACCATCTGGTGTCGTTCCACGGGGTGGCCCACGTGGGCTACATCCCCGGCGCGGACGGTCGAGTCACCGGTTTGTCGAAAATCGCTCGCCTGGTTGACCTTTTCGCCAAGCGCCCGCAGGTGCAGGAGCGCCTGACCAGCCAGATCGCTGACGCCCTGGTGCAGCGGCTGAATCCGCTGGGGGTCATCGTGGTGATAGAAGCCGAGCATCTGTGCATGGCGATGCGCGGCGTCCGCAAACCGGGCGCTGTTACGACGACCTCGGCGGTGCGCGGTCAGTTCAAGACCGACGCCGCCTCCCGAGCCGAAGCGCTCGATCTCATTCTGCGTAAGTGAGTTTGGCGCCCGTGCAGGTTATGGGGGTGCTCAACGTCACGGACGACTCATTCTCTGACGGCGGCCGCTACCTTGACGCCGACGACGCCGTCCAGCACGGGCTGGCATTGGCCGCCGAAGGCGCCGACATCGTCGACGTCGGCGGGGAATCGACGCGGCCCGGCGCTGCCCGAGTGGCACCCGATGTCGAAGCGGCGCGCGTCGTTCCGGTCATCAAAGCCCTTGCGGCGCATCACATCACCGTCAGCATCGATACCATGCACGCGCAGGTCGCGCGCGCGGCGCTGGAGAACGGCGCCCAGCTGGTGAATGACGTGTCGGGTGGCCGCGCTGACCCGGCGATGGCGCCGCTGCTCGCCGAGGCGCGCGTGCCGTGGGTGCTGATGCACTGGCGTCCGGTGTCGGTCGACAACCCGCACCGGGTACCGCATTACCGGGATGTGGTCGCCGACGTTCGCGCCGACCTGCTCGCCAGCGTGGAGGACGCGGTGGCCGCGGGAGTCGACAGCGACAAGTTGCTGATCGACCCCGGACTGGGATTCGCCAAGACCGGCCAACACAATTGGGCATTGCTGCGCGCCCTGCCGGAGCTGGTGGCCACCGGCTTCCCGGTGTTGATCGGGGCCTCGCGCAAACGATTCCTGGGCACGTTGCTGGCCGGCGCGGACGGTACGCCGCGCGCGGCCGACGGACGGGAAACCGCGACCGCGGTGATTTCGGCTTTGGCGGCGCTGCACGGCGCCTGGGGTGTTCGGGTGCACGACGTGCGCGCTTCGGTCGACGCCCGCAAGGTCGTGGCGGCATGGCAGGGCGGGGAAGGGGACGGGCGCGATGGCTGATCGAATCGAATTGCGGGGCTTGACAATCCGTGGCCGGCACGGGGTGTTCGAACATGAGCGGCGGGACGGTCAGGACTTCGTCGTCGACATCACGGTGTGGATGGACCTCGCGGCCGCGGCCGCCAGCGACGACCTGGCCGACACTTACAACTACGCGGATCTGGCCCAGCTGGCCGTCGACATCGTCGGCGGAACACCGCGGAACCTGATCGAAACCGTCGGGGCCAACATCGCCGACGAGGTGATCAAGGACGAGCGCCTGCACGCCGTCGAGGTGACCGTGCACAAGCCGCAGGCGCCCATCCCGCACGGGTTCGACGACGTGGCGGTGGTGACCCGCCGGTCCCGGCGTGGCGGTCGGGGTTCGGTGATCCCGGCGAGCGGGGCGGTATGACGCGCGTGGTGCTGTCCATCGGCTCCAACCTCGGCGACCGGATGGCCCGGCTGCAGTCGGTGGCCGACGGCCTGGGCGACACGGTGACGGCGGTGTCGCGGGTGTATGAGACCGACCCGTGGGGCGGGGTCGAACAGGGTCCGTTCCTCAACGCCGTGCTGATCGCCGAGGATCCGGCGCGCGACGCTCACGCCTGGCTGCGCCGGGCGCAGGAGCTGGAACGCGCCGCGGGCCGCGTCCGGGCGGTGCGCTGGGGGCCGCGCAGCCTGGATGTCGACCTGATCGCCTGCTACGACGCGCACCACGAGATCACGCTGGATGAGCCCGATCTGACGTTGCCGCATCCGCGCGCGCAGGTGCGGGCATTCGTCTTGGTGCCGTGGCTGGACGCCGACCCGGCCGCTCACCTGAGCAGGCCGGTGCGGGAGCTGCTGGCCGAACTCGACCCCGACGAACGCGCCGGAGTACGCCCGACGACGTGGACGCTGGACACCTGATGGGCCCCACCCGCAAACGTGACCTGACCGCGGTCGTCTTCGGTGCCGCCGTGCTGGGCTACCTGCTGATCACCGTGCTGTACCGGTATTTCCCGCCGATCACGGTGTGGAGTGGGGTGTCGCTGCTGCTGGTCGCCGTGGCCGAGGGGCTGTGGGCCCGCAACGTGCGGGCCAAGATCAACGAGGGCGAAATCGGTGACGCTCCCGGCTGGCTGCATCCGCTGGCGGTGGCGCGCAGCCTGATGGTCGCCAAGGCGTCGGCCTGGGTGGGTGCGGTGATGCTGGGGTGGTGGTTGGGCGTGCTGGTGTATTTCCTGCCGCGGCGGTCCTGGATGCGTGCGGCCGCGGAGGACACCGGCGGGGCGGTGGTGGCTGCCGTCAGCGCTCTGGCCTTGTTGGTGGCCGCGCTGTGGCTGCAGCATTGCTGCAAGTCGCCGCCCCAGGAACCGGGCGAGCAGGGCGAAGGAGCGGAGACCTAGCCGGTGCTGAACTCGGCGCGAGAATCGCCGCGCAGGCGCGACACGCCAACTGACCTCGCCCGGTACAGTCAGGGGCCATGACCGTTCTGTCCCGCGGCGCCCGGGTCCGGCGCGGCGGCCGCAGGCCGGGTTGGGTGCTCTTGACGACGTTGCTGGTCCTGGCAATCGGGGCCAGTTCCGCGTTGGTTTTCACCGATCGGGTGGAACTCCTCAAGCTCGCTGTGATCCTGGCGCTGTGGGCCGCCGTCGCCGGCGCCTTCGTGTCGGTGCTGTACCGCCGCCAGGCCGAGGCGGATCAGGCGCGGGCGCGCGATATGAAGCTGGTTTACGACCTGCAGCTGGATCGAGAGATCTCGGCCCGCCGCGAATACGAGCTGACCGTCGAGTCGCAGCTGCGCCGCGAGCTGGCCGCCGAACTGCGCGCCCAGGCCGCCGACGAGATCGCCGCGCTGCGCGCGGAATTGTCCGCGCTGCGAACCAACCTCGAGATCCTGTTCGACACCGACCTGGAACAGCGCCCAGCGCTCGAGACGCTGGGCGGGGACGCCGCACGGGCGCTGACGGACCGGGGTCGCAACGGCGCGCAGAACGGCGAGGCCCCGCCCGCCGACTGGGTGCCCAGCGATCGGGTCACGGCGGTCCGCCGCGACGAGGATCCGCTCACCCGGACCGACGAGGTTGCGATCATCGACGTCCCGGAAGAACCGCTGTTGCCGCCGCGGCAGCCGGCCCCCGTCCAGGAGTACGTTCCTCCCGCGCAGCCCGAACCGCGTCATCGGCCCGCGCCGCCGCCGCCGACACCGCCCCCGCCGCCGCAGCAGCCGCAGTTTGAGCCCCAATTCCAGCCACAGCCGCAGTTCCAGCCGCAACCGCCGCCCGCCCCCGAGCCGCAGCCCGAGCCGCGGCCGACCGAGTGGCAGCCGGTCACCGCTGCCGGGCAGTGGTTGCCGCCGGGAACGGCCGGCAGCCACTGGCAGCCCGAACCGCCCCAACCGTCCAGCCAGACCCAGGGTCGCAGGAGGCGTTACCGGGATGCCGAGCCCGACAACACCGGCGAGAGAGGCGAGAGCTCAGGCGACTTCGCGGCCCCGTACGGCGGCGGTCGCCGCTCCCGCTCGCGGCACTCGGCGGAGTACCGCGAGTACGGCGTGAGCAGCCTCGCCCGCGGCACCGAATCCGTACCGGACGAGCCCCCGCCGCCGCCCCGGCTGCCCCAGCCGCCGGTGCCCGCGCCCCGGCACCGCAGTGCCGAAGAGCTGAACCAGCAAGCCGACGACAACGAACCGCCCAGCGGCGGCCAGACCGTCGCCGACCTGCTGGCTCGGCTGCAGGTCCAGCCCAGCGGAGGCGGCCGCCGTCGCCGCCGGGACGAGTGAACTGGGTTCTCTGCCGCCTCATCGACTACAGTCATAGTGACCGTCCGGTACCCGAGAATCGGGACTGGAACGAAACGTAGAAATTTGTGAGGTCGTCTGCGATGGGGCAGTTCGACGGTTTGCGCCCGGCCAGGCTCAAGGTGGGGATCGTCTCCGCCGGTCGGGTGGGCACCGCGTTGGGAGTCGCGCTGGAGCGCGCCGACCACGTCGTCGTGGCATGCAGTGCCATCTCCCACGCGTCCCTGCAGTGGGCGCAGCGCCGCCTGCCGGACACCCCGGTACTGCCGCCGCCGGACGTGGCCGTGGGCGCGGAACTGCTGCTGCTGGCGGTACCCGACAGCGAACTGGCCGGCCTGGTGGCTGGGTTGGCCGCCACCTCCGCGGTGCGACCGGGCACGATCGTGGTCCACACCTCCGGCGCCAACGGCGTCTCCGTACTGGCTCCGCTGACCGAACAGGGCTGCATGCCGCTGGCGATCCATCCCGCCATGACGTTCACCGGCGCTGACGAGGACATCGCGCGGCTGCCCGA
>NZ_LZKQ01000033.1 GCF_001668675.1 Mycobacterium asiaticum
GAGGACGGAGTTAGCACAGGGCACCAGGGCCTTTGCGTGATAGTCTTCGCTGACTACTAATCCATCCGTGACCTGCGTCGGTCCGGGTACTGCCCAGGGCTTCCAGGCGACTCTTGAGGCCGCTTCGATGCGCATCGGCAGGCATTGAGATACAGCGGCCGCCAAGACTGTCTGATGACCGGCGGTCGCCCGTAGCCGGCGCAGGTCACGGATGGATTAGTAGTCAGCGAAGACTATCACGCAAAGGCCCTGGTGCCCTGTGCTAACTCCGTCCTCCACCGCGGCCGGCGGTGGCGACGGCCGAGGTCGGCTAGGGTCGGCTTGTGTCAGTCGCAGCGTCCGCCAAACGGTTGCTCGCGCCCGCGGCGAAGGCGCTCACACCCCGCCTGTTCTGGCGGCGCAAATACCGGATTTTGCAGCGTCTCGGCGAATCCCGCCCGGACGTCGCGCTGGTGCAATCCCTCTGTGACCCAGGACGCATCTCCCTCGACATCGGCGCCGACGTCGGCGAATTCGCAATCGCCATGCTGAGTGCGTCGCAATCGGTGGTCGCGTTCGAGCCGCGTCCGGCTCAGGCCCGCGACCTGACGGCAATGTTCGATGCGGTCGGCGCAAACGTGCGCGTCGAGGCGGTGGCGTTGTCGGACGCACCCGGTGTGACCACGATGCGGGTGGTCGAATCCGATCCGGGGCGAAGCACCATCGACGGCGAGAACGTGCTGGACACCGCGATCGGCGGCGCCGTCCAGTCGATCGAGGTCCCGGTCAGGTGCCTCGACGATTACCAGCTGACGAACGTCGGGCTGATCAAGATCGACGTCGAGGGCCACGAACTGGCCGTCCTGCGCGGTGCCCTCGACACGTTGCGCCGCAATCGGCCATCGATCGTCGTCGAAGCCGAAGAACGTCACCACGCCAACGCGGTCGCCGACATCACCGAGCTGTTGAGCGGCCTGGGCTTCCGCGGCCATTTCACCCTGGACGGGCAGCGCCGGCCCATCGAGGAATTCGACGCCGCCGCACATCAGAACTCCGCAAACATCGGCGGAGCGGAGGATGACTGGGCGGCGACCGGCGTCTACGTCAACAACTTCGTCTTCGAACCAGCCCAGGGGTCCGGCCCATAGCGGGGTGAAACAGGTCACAATTGCGGTCTGCGCTGTCACGGATGGCCGGGCTGCGGTGTCTGAAGGTCGTAACGCTCGCGACCAAAGGAGACAAAGATGTCTGAGCTACAACCGACCGGGCCCCGCAAACGCGTCGTCGTCATCGGCGGCGGCTACGCCGGCACCATGGCGGCAAACCACCTGCGGCTGCGGGCCGACGTCGACATCACCCTGGTGAACGCTCGGCCGCAGTTCGTCGAACGCATCCGTCTGCACCAGCTGGCGGCCGGGACCGGCACCGCCACCGCCGACTACGGCACGCTGCTGGGCAACGGCATCGAGCTGGTCGTCGACAAGGCCGAGTACATCGACGCCGACGCCCGGCGCGTGCAGCTGGCCTCGGGTGCCGAACTGGAATACGACTACCTGATCTACGCCGTCGGCAGCACCGGCGCGACTCCCGTTGCGGTGCCGGGCGCCGACGAGTACGCATTCGTACTCGCCGAACTCGAAGGCGCACAACGGCTGCGTTACGCCTTGGCCGATCTGCCGCCGAACGCCCCCGTCACCGTTGTCGGTGGCGGCCTGACCGGCATCGAGGCCGCCGGCGAGCTGGGCGAGGAGGGCCGGGCCGTCACCCTGGTGTGCGGCGGCATCCTGGGTCCGTCGCTGAGCGGTCCGGGTCGGCGCTCGGTGGCAAAGCAGCTGCGCAAGCTTGGGGTCACCATCCTGGAAACCGCAACCGTCAACGAGGTGCGCTGGGATTCGGTGGTGCTCAACGATTGCGCGGTGCTGCCCAGCGCGGTGACCGTCTGGACGGCCGGCTTCGGCGTCCCTGACCTGGCCACCCGCAGCGGGCTGCGCACCGACTCGATCGGCCGCCTGCTCACCGACGAGACGCTGACCAGCATCAGCGACGAGCGCATCGTCGGCGCCGGCGACGCAGCAGCGCCGTCCAACCAGCCGTTGCGGATGAGCTGCCAGGCCGCCAACCCGATGGCCGCCCAGGCGGCCAACACGGTCCTGGCTCGCATCGCCGGGACCACCCCGGCCAACCTGAACCAGGCGTTCACCGGCCAGTGCATCAGCGTCGGGCGCAGCTACGGCACCGTGCAGCTGGCCCGCCTTGATGACACCCCGATCAGGCTCTACATCGGCGGCCGGACCGCCGCCTCCATCAAGGAGCTGGTCTGCAAGGGCACGCTCTGGGGCCTGCGCAAGGAGGCGGCCAAGCCCGGCTGGTACCGCTGGATCAAGGGCGGCAACCGCCCCGCGCAGCTGGCCACCGAACAGCAGGCTGCGCTGCGGTGAGTTCGATGACGGACAGCGGCGGGCACGCAGACCGGTTCTCCCTGCTGCGCCCGCTGCTGTTCACCATCGCCTACGAGATCCTGGGCTCGGCCACCGAGGCCGACGACGTACTGCAGGACAGCTACCTTCGTTGGGCCGACGTCGACCTCTCGACGGTGCGCGACACCAAGTCCTATCTGGCCCGGCTCGTCACCCGTCAGGCGCTCAACGCACTACGCGCGCAAGCGCGTCGCCGTGAGGAGTACGTAGGGCCCTGGCTGCCCGAGCCGCTTCTGCTCGAGGATCAGGACGCGTCGGCCGATGTTGTGCTGGCGGAATCGGTTTCGATGGCGATGCTGGTGCTGCTGGAGACGCTGACGCCGGACGAACGAGCGGTATTCGTGCTGCGCGAGGTGTTCGGGTTCAACTACGGCGAGATCGCGGAGGCCGTGAACAAGTCGGAGCCCGCCGTGCGGCAGGTCGCCCACCGGGCCCGTGAACACGTGCATGCCCGCCGCAAACGGTTCGACGACATCGACCCCGAGCGCAACGCCCAGATCACCCAGCAGTTCCTGGCCTCCGCGGCCAGCGGAGACGTCGAGGCACTGTTGGCCATGTTGGCGCCCGACGCGGTCTGGACGGCCGATAGCGGCGGCAAGGTCAGCGCCGCCCGCAAGCCGGTGGTCGGCGCGGAGCGGGTAGCCAGGGCCGTCGCCGGGCTGATGCGCAAGGCGCAGGGACAACTCCGGGTGGAGACGGTAACCTGCAACAGCGCTCCCGCGGTCCTGTTCTACCTGGACGAACGGCTCGAAGGGGTGATCACCGTGGAGATCGTCGACGAAAAGATCACGAACTTCTATGTGATGCGCAACCCCGACAAGCTGGCCGCTCTGGTGAACGCACGTGAGATCAGTCGCGGCTAGTCCCTGGCGTGCGAATATCCGTCGTTCTGTCAAGCTAGGTCGGTGCGAATCGACCGGCTCGGCGACCTGGGCGGCGCGCCACAGGTGCTGCGCGCCGTCGGCCGCGCCGCCGGTCGGCTCGGCCTGCCACCGCCGGCCGCACTGACCGGGGAATGGTTCGGCGCGCTCGCCGTCATCGCGCCGAGTGTGTCCGTGCAGCCGGTCGCTGCCGACAATGTGTTCGACGCCGGACCCACCCACCCGGTGAATCCGCAGGTAGGCGCCGTGGGCGGTGGCTGGATCGGCTACCTGTCCTATCCGGATGCGGGTGCCGACGGACTCCCGCCCCGGATCCCCGAGGCCGCCGGCGGCTGGACGGACAGCGTGCTGCGCCGCGACCGGGACGGCCAGTGGTGGTACGAAAGCCTGTCGGGTGAGCGCATGCCGGACTGGCTCGCCGAGTCGCTGGGGTCGTGCGCCGGGCCGGGCCCGAGAACGGCACCGCTGTGCCAGATCACTTGGCAGCCCGCCGATCGCCCAGCACACCGCGCGGGTGTGCTGGCGTGCTTGGAGGCCATTACCGCGGGCGAGGTGTACCAGGCCTGCGTCTGCACCCAGTTCACCGGAACAGCCAGCGGATCCCCGCTGGATTTCTTCGCCGACGGGGTGGCCCGAACCGCACCGGCGCGGGCGGCGTACGTCGCCGGTAACTGGGGTGCTGTCGCATCGCTGTCACCCGAACTTTTCCTGCGGCGCCACGGCGACGTCGTGGCTTCCAGCCCGATCAAGGGCACCCTGCCCCTGCACGCGTGGCCGTCAGCGTTGCGGGCATCTCCGAAGGAAGTGGCGGAGAACATCATGATCGTGGATCTGGTGCGCAATGACCTTGGCCGCGTGGCGATTACCGGTTCCGTCAAGGTGCCCGAGCTACTCGTGGTCCGCCGGGCACCCGGCGTGTGGCACCTGGTGTCGACGGTGTCTGCACACATACTGCCCGACCTGCCTAACACCGCGCTGCTGGACGCCGCCTTCCCGCCCGCCTCCGTTACCGGAACACCCAAAATACGTGCCCGGCAATTGATCTCGCAGTGGGAGCGACAGCGGCGCGGAATTTACTGTGGCACCATCGGTTTAGCATCTCCCGTCGCGGGATGTGAGCTCAACGTGGCGATCCGCACCGTTGAATTCGACCCCCACGGCGGCGCGGTGCTGGGGGTCGGCGGCGGCATCACCGCCGACTCGGATCCCGACGCCGAGTGGCAGGAGTGCTTGCACAAGGCGGCCCCCGTCGTCGGACCGCCGGCCGCCGTCGCGGCAAGTCGGTAAGTTAGCTCAGCAAATTCCGGAGCAGGTAATCCGGCCCGGCTAATTTCGCGGAACGCCCACGCGATTTCCCGCGTGCGCATAAGCTTCAGCCATCGACCCGGCTGTCCGCGCGCAAACGCGGCGGGGTCTGCAGGAGCGAGTTTGGAGGGGATCGGCATGAGAGTCGCCATCGTCGGCGCAGCGGCGGCCGCTGTTTTGGGTGGTGCGCTGGCGGTTGCGCCGTTGACCGTCTCCAACCAATCGAGGACGCTGCCGTCGGGCGGCACCTGCAGCGCAGGTAAGCAGTGCGACCGGCTGGCGTCGGTCCTGATGCCCGAGGCCGGCAAACAGTCCGGAGCCCAGGCGCCGCGGGTGCCGTCAGCGGTCGAGCCGCCGGCTCCTCCCTCACCTGCCATCGCGCCGCGGCCCGAAACGCCCGGAAACCCCGCACCCGCCGCCTACACGCCGCCCGCCGGGTCCAGCGGCGGTTCGAGTTTCTTGCCCCCCGCGTCGAGCGCGATCAGTCCGGCCACCCCGCCGGCGGCGTCGGCGTTGCCGCCCATCGACGCCTACCCCACCCTTCCTGGCATCGGTGGCATCCCCGGCGTCGGCATCCCGGGCGTACCGGACCTCTACGGCGTGGCCGGTGGGGTAGCCGGGCTGGCCGGAATCCCCTATGGCGCCAACGCCGCCTTTTCGATCGTCAACGGGCTGATCGGGGTGGGCAACACTGTTTCCGGAGCGGTGACCTCTGGCGCACTGGCCGTCACCTACGTGGTGCTCGCCTACAACGCCTTGCAGAGCTCCGGGCTGCTGCCCGCCGTCAACAACAGCCTCGGCTCGCTGGGCAACCTGCTGCTCCCAGGCGCGGCTGCACTGCCGGCTGCGGCACTTCCCAGCCTCAGCCTCCCCGGCCTACCGAGCCTCCCCGGCCTCCCGGGCATGTCCCCCGCAGGGCTGATCGCGCTCGCCGGCGCTGGCGGCTTGCCCGGCCTGCCGGGTCTGCCGGGCGTGTCAGCGGCCAGCCTGCTGCCGCTGGCGGCAAACGGCCTGCCGGGTCTGCCGGGTGTGTCTCCCACCGACCTGATCGCACTGGCGACCAGCGGCGGCATTCCGGGTCTGCCGCCCCTACCGGGCGTCGACCCGGCGATCATCGCCGCGGCCCTGCCGGCGCTGGCTGCCGGCATCCCGGGGCTGCCCCCGGTCCCCGGCCTCGACCCAGCGATGCTGTCGGCGGCGCTGCCCGCCCTGGCCACGGCGATACCGGGTGGGATCCCCAACGTGGATCCGGCGATGGTGGCCGCGCTGCTACCGGCATTGGCCGGTGGGGTCCCGGGTGTGAATCCGGCAATGCTGAGCGCCGCGCTGCCCGCCCTGGCCGGCGGCGTACCCGGCGTGGATCCCGGATTGGTTGCCGCGGCATTGCCCGCCCTGGTCGGCGGAGGCGCGCCGGGGCTGCCGAGCCTGCCCGGGCTGCCGGGCCTGCCGGCGCTTCCGGGCGTCGACCCGGCCGCGCTGGCTGCCGCGCTGCCGGCGATAGCGGCCGCGCTACCCGCCGGCCTGCCGGGGTTGCCCGGCCTGCCTGCGTTGCCCGGACTGCCTGGCTTGCCCGGCCTGCCTGGCTTGCCCGCGCTGCCCGCCCTGCCGGGACCGCCCCCGCACCCGCCGATCTGCCCGATACCGGGCGGGCCCTGCTTCTGACGTCCTGACGGACGCCGCCCCGCCTTAGTCGTCGGAGTCGTCCTCGGGTTGCTGCGCATCGCGGCGTGAGGCGAGCACCGCATCGTAAAGCTGGCGCGAGCGCACCTCGGGATACCCGGCCGCCACGTGGCTGCACGCGTCCTTGATCCGGATTCCGCCCGCGATCAGGTTCTCCACCTCCGCCACCAGTTCGGTGAGCAGGGTCGAGACGTCGGCCCGGGGAGTGGCACCGGCCAGTACCACGGTGATCTCGCCCAGCACTCCCCCGGCCGACCACGCCGCCAGCTCATCGAGCGACCCGCGCACCACTTCCTCGTGCACCTTGGTCAGTTCCCGGCAAACGGCCGCCTGACGGGCGCCCCCGAGTTGCTCGACCGCGTCGCGCAGGCAGGCAGCCAGCCGCCGCGGGGATTCGAAGAACACGCAGGTGCGCCGTTCGTCGGCCAGCGTGGCCAGCCACGTCCGGCGCGCCGAGCCGCGCCGCGGCGCGAAGCCCTCGAAGCAGAACTTCTCCGCCGGCAGGCCGGACACCACCAGCGCGGTCGTCACCGCCGACGGGCCGGGCAGGCATTGCACCGGAAGTCCCGCCGCGACGCACGCGGTGACCAGCCGATAGCCGGGATCACTGATCACCGGCATGCCCGCGTCGCTGACCACCAGCACGGTCGCCCCGGCGCCGATGGCGTCCAGCAGGGCGGCCACCCGGGTGGCCTCGACCCGATCGAACAGACTCAGCACCCGCCCGCCGATCTGGACGTCGAGCGCCTTGGCCAGATTCCGCACCCGACGGGTGTCTTCGGCGGCCACGACGTCGGCGTCGGCCAGCGCTTCGATCAGGCGGGGCGAGGCATCCGTGGGTTGGCCCAACGGCGTCGCACCCAGCAATAGGCGCCCAGTGGTCACACCGCACAGCCTACGATCGACGTGATGTCCGCCCCGCCCCGAGAAACCCCTGTCGTGCTCGAGGAGCGCGCGGCGCCTCGTCAGACCCCGCTGATCAGCCCCGGTCCCCTGGTACCGCTCGCCGATTTCGGCCCGGCGGACCGGATGCGCGGCTGGGTCACCACCGCCGTCATCACCCTGCTCGCCGCATTCACCCGCTTCCTCAACCTGGGCTCGCCGACCGATGCCGGCACGCCGATCTTCGACGAGAAGCACTACGCACCTCAGGCCTGGCAGGTACTGAACAACCATTGGGTGGAGGACAATCCGGGTTTCGGCCTGGTGGTGCATCCCCCGGTCGGTAAGCAGCTGATCGCGATCGGCGAGGCGCTGTTCGGCTACACCGGGTTCGGCTGGCGGTTCACCGGCGCGCTGCTGGGGGTGTTGCTGGTCGCGCTGGTGACGCGCATCGTGCGCCGGATCAGCCGGTCCACGCTCGTGGGCGCCATCGCCGGGATCCTGGTCATCTGCGACGGCGTGAGCTTCGTAACGGCGCGGACCGCCTTGCTGGACGGCTTCCTGACGTTCTTCGTCGTCGCGGCGTTCGGCGCGCTCATGGTCGACCGTGACCAGGTCCGACAGCGGATGCACATCGCGTTCGCCGAGGGCCGCATCGCCGAGACGGTGTGGGGCCCGCGGCTGGGGGTGCGCTGGTGGCGGTTCGGCGCCGGCGTGCTGTTGGGATTGGCGTTGGGGACCAAGTGGTCCGGGCTGTATTTCATTGCGTTCTTCGGCGTGATGTCGCTGGCCTTCGATATCGCCGCGCGCCGTCAGTATCAGGTCCCACGACCCTGGGTGGGAGCACTGTGGCGCGATTTGGTGCCCAGCGCGTATGCGTTGGTGCTCATCCCGTTCGGGGTCTACCTCGCCAGCTATGCGGGATGGTTCGCCTCCGAAACCGCGATCGACCGTCACCAGGTCGGCCAGACCATCGGCCCCGACAGCGTCGTCCCGCTGCCCGACGCCATCCGCTCGCTGTGGTACTACACCACCAAGGCCTTCCATTTCCATGCGACGCTGACGAATTCGGCGGGCAACCACCATCCCTGGGAATCCAAGCCGTGGAGCTGGCCGATGTCGCTGCGGCCGGTGCTGTATGCCATCGATCAGCAGAATGTGCCCGGCTGCGGCGCGCAGTCGTGCGTCAAGGCGGTCATGCTGGTGGGCACTCCGGCGATGTGGTGGCTGGCGGTGCCGGTGTTGTTCTACGCGTCGTGGCGGATGTTCGTGCGCCGCGACTGGCGCTACGCCGCGGTCTGGGTGGGGTATTGCGCCGGATGGTTGCCGTGGTTCGCCGAGATCGACCGGCAGATGTACTTCTTCTATGCGGCGACGATGGGGCCGTTCCTGGTGATGGCCATCGCGCTGATCCTGGGCGACATCCTGCATCAGCCCCGGCAGAACCAGGAGCGGCGCACGCTGGGGCTGATCCTGGTGAGTTGCTATGTGGCGTTGGTGGTGACGAACTTCGCCTGGCTGTTCCCGGTGCTGACCGGGCTGCCGATTTCCCAGGAGACGTGGGACATGGAGATCTGGCTGCCCAGCTGGCGTTAGTTGGCCGAGCAGACGCAAAGGCACCCATTTCGTGCCGAAATTGGGTGCGTTTGCGTCTGCTCGCCGGGCATCCGGACCCAGCTCACTATGCTGGCCCGATGGCCATGACGGATTCCCGTGAGGTCGTGGTGGACGCGACGCCCGCACAGATCATGGCGGTGCTGCTGGACCTCGAGTCGTTGCCCGAGTGGTCCGCGTTGCACGAGAAGATCGAAATCCTGACCCGCGACGAGCGGGGCCAGCCGAGCCAGTGCCGGCAGACGGTCAAGGTGATGGGCGCCACCGATGAACAGGTGGTGCAGTATCACCTGCAGGATGACGGCTTGAGCTGGGAGTTGTTGAGCGCCAAGCAGTTACGTGGCCAGAAAGGCCGCTACACCCTGACTCCCGAGGGCGATGCCACCCGGGTGCGGCTGGAGCTGATGGTGGATCTGGCCGCGCCCGTGCCGGGGTTTCTGGTTCGCAAGGCGGCTCAGTGGTTGATGCGGGCCGCGACTGATGGGTTGCGCCGACGCGTGCTCGAAGTCAACGACGCCGGGTAGCGAGCAGACGCTCGGCACACCTCAGAGGGGGTCGCGGGCGGCCGGACAGGACATGCAGCGCGGGCCGCCGCGGCCGGTGCCCAGTTCGGAGCCCGCGATGGTGAGCACCTCGATGCCGGCGTCCTGCAAACGCGCATTGGTCTGCGAATTGCGCTCGTACGCAACGACCACCCCGGGCGCCAGGGCCAACGTGTTGTTTCCGTCATCCCATTGTTCGCGCTCGGCGACGACGGGATCGCGGCCGGTATCGATGACACGCAGTTTCTCGATCCCCATCGCGGCGGCGGCGGCCTCCACGAACGGGGCGGCGTCGCCGATGGCGACCCCAGCGGCGGTGCGTCGAATCGTGAAGGCCGACAGTGTGTCGACGACGTTGGCGTACATCACCACCGCGTCGACGTCGACCACGGTGCACACGGTGTCCAGGTGCATTTGCGCCCGCTTCTGAGCGATCGGCACCGCGAGCACGGTGTGCGCGAGATCGTCGTCGAACAGGCTGCGCGCCAACGCTTCCGCGCCCGCAGGTGTGGTCCGCTCACCCACACCCACCGCAATCACACCGGGGGCGAGCAACAACACGTCCCCGCCCTCGACCGGGGCGGTGCGCGACTCGTAGGCCCGCCGCACGCCGGTGAATCGCGGGTGGTGGGCATAGATGATGTCGGTCAGCGACGCTTCCCGCACCCGCGCCGGCAGCGCCAGCGACGGGATCACCACCTTCGGTCCGATCCAGATCGAGGAGTCCCGGGTGAATACCAGGTTGGGCAGGGGTTCGATTACGAAATCCGAGCCGTGGTGCATGCGCAGCACCAGCGACACGTCGGTGCGGATGCTGGGCGGTAACTCCTCGAAGGTCATGCCCGCCGTCAACACCTGCGCCAGCGCCGCGGGCTCGAGGCCCCGCAGATATGCCGAAAGATCTTGCGCCAGAGCCACTCCGAGGCGCCGGGCGTTGACCGCTGCCGCCACGCCCTGCATGCGGGCCGCTCCGCTGTGCTGCAGCGCCTCGGTCAGCAGCTGCGAGAGCAGCAGCACCTCCACACCGTTGGCGCGCAGCAGCTCCGCGAACTGGTCGTGCTCGTCTTGTGCGCGGTCCACCCACGGCAGTCCGTCGAACAGCAGCTGATCGCTGTTGCTCGGGTTGAGCCGCCGCAATTCGGCGCCGGGCCGGTGCAGGATGGCGACCCGTAATGCGCCCACCTCAGAATTGGTCCCCAGCACGACACCCACAGCTCAAACCGTAGCGGGGCGGACGCGACCGGGCGCGCCACACGCCGATCGATCGAACGGGTGTGCGATAGAATTGGGGGCGTGGCGATCGCGGTTCAGGGCTCGCTGTTCGAGCACAACGAGCGCAGGCAGCTCGGTGACGGAGCCTTCATCGACGTCCGCGCGAACTGGCTCAAGGACGGCGACGAGCTGCTGCAGGCCCTGCTCACCACGGTCCCGTGGCGGGCCGAACGCCGCCAGATGTACGACCGGGTGGTCGACGTGCCCCGCCTGGTCAGCTTCCACGACCTGACCGTCGAGGATCCACCGCATCCCGCCCTGACCCGGCTGCGACGGCGGCTCAACGACATTTATGCCGGCGAGCTCGGCGAACCGTTCACCACCGTCGGATTGTGCTGCTACCGGGACGGATCGGACAGCGTGGCCTGGCATGGTGACACCATCGGCCGCAGCAGTTCCGAGGACACCATGGTCGCCATCGTCAGCCTGGGCGCCACTCGGACGTTCGCGATGCGCCGACGTGGCGGCGGCCCGTCGTTGCGGTTGCCGCTTGCACACGGCGATCTGCTGGTGATGGGCGGCTCCTGCCAACGCACCTGGGAGCATGCGGTGCCCAAGACCACCGCTTCGGCGGGTCCGCGGGTGAGCCTCCAATTCCGCCCGCGCAACGTGCGCTAGCAGGTTGCAGGTCTAACCCCGAACCGCCCCGACTGCCTTCACCAGCAAGTCACGGGCACGCTGCGTATCCACCTTGGCCACCGGCTGGCCGGGAACCACCAGCGGGTTGGCGATCACAATCACCTGGTAATCGCCGAATTGTGCCGAGTAGTCGTAAAGTTCGCCGGTACGGGCGGCACCGGCGACGAGTGCCTGCAGCACGCGGTGCACGGCCTGAGTGTGCACATCGTCGATCTGCGGTGCGTCGATCACCTCGATCGCGCCGCGCAGCTGCGCACCGGAGAATCCCACCTTGGCGCAGTCCTTGCCGGGATCGTTGATCGGCAACGCCTGGGAGGTCTCCAAACCGATCACGACGAACCGGTTGCCGTTGCCCTCGGCGGAAACCGCCGCCATGTTGCCCTGCAATCCGGACGGCAACTCCGGTCCGGTCGCGGCTTTTGCGCAGTTCGCCGGGTCGAAAGTGAGCCCCTCGGGCAGCTTGCGGGAGGCAAAGAACTGCGGGTCGATGGCCCGCGGGGTGACATCGGTGACCTTGAACTCGGGGCCGAAGCTGGATTTGACGTCCAGAATCTTGGCGATGTCAGCCTTGACGGGCTGCGACGAGTTCGCGCCGGGCGAGCAGCCGACCAGCAGGCACACCGCCCCGACCGCCCCCGCCAGCTTCCACATCGTCGCCAATCTACCCAAGTCGAAATGCTCAGCCACGTAACGTCGACACGGTTTTGACCAGGAGATCGGCGGCGAATCCCGCCGACAGCGGAGGCAGCATCGAACCCGGATCGGTGGTCAGCGTGGTGAATGCGCAGTATTCGCCCAGGTAGGCAATGAATGTGTATGCCCGAGAATCGATTTCGCTGCCGGATTCGACGGCGGCGCGGATGTCGGCCACCATGCCAATGGTTTCCGCGCCGTCGACGTGCGGTGCGTCGGCGTTTTCGATGCTCACCTTGGTGCGCCCGGCGCTCAGCTCCCACCGGCCACACGCGCTCACCAAAGCCCGGTCGGGACGCGATCCCACGGCCACCGGCACCACGACCGCGTCCAGGATCCCGCCCGGTCCGGAACCAGAAACTCCTTGCGCAGCCGGGTCCGGCCCGGTCGGCAATTCTGCCAGCGCAATACATTGCGGCGGCACCGCACCGGCGTCGCCCCCGATGCCCCAGATCGCCCGGGGTGAGGCGGCCCGCGGCACGTTGGACACCTCGTAGCCAGGCGGCAGCTCACGCCCGACGCGGCGGATGTTGGCGGGATTGACGACCGTGCCGCGCTGCGTCGATGTCGTTGTCCCCGATGCCGGAGCCGGCGCCGGGGACTGAGCGCAGCCGGCGAGCAGCAGGGACAGCGCAGCGCCAAGGCGTGACGGCCGCATGACCGTTGATATCACGCCGCGGTGGCCGGCCTGCGGATCAACTCACGGCTTCAATGACCTGCCGGGCCACTCGTTTGATCTGTCGCTCCATATCGCGCCCGAAGCTCAGGTGGCGCGGCACGTCGATGACGGTGGTGATGACCCCGATGTCCTCCCGCTGCCACACCGCGCCATGCTGGTCCATGATGGTGCGCATCGGCACGTTGTCGGAAAGCATTCGCGCCGAGAATCTTTCGACACCGCCGACCCGGGCGGCCACGGCCAGTGCGCTGATCAGGAAGGTCCCGACACCGCGACCCTGATACGCGTCGGCGACGGTGAACGCGATCTCGGCGATCGTCGGATCGTTCTCGTCGCGGACGAAGCGGGCGTCGGCGACCGGGTCGGTGCCGTCGACCATCACCCAGACGAAATGGTCGACGTAGTCAACCTCGGCCAGATAGTGCATCATCGCCAGGCTCGGCACCCGAGCCGACATGAACCGCCGATAGATCGTCTCGCTGGAGAAATGGACGTGCCCGTGCACCGTGCGCTCGCTGTCGCCGGGCAGCACCGGGCGCAGCAACAGGTGCGTGCCGTCACGGACCTGCACCGGAATCGGCGTGATGAAGGCGGCGAGGCGCTGGCGCACCGTGCGCACCAGCTGCTCCATGATGCCCGGGATGTGCATCATCTGGTCCAGAGCGTCCTTGCCGCCGATCCACCCGGTCAGGGGCTCAAGCGTCGTGACCGTGGCCGTGCGGGGAACATCGCGCAGCAGGGCGATCTCCCCGACGATCATGCCGGGCAGTACCTGCTCGACGATCACCGTGTTGTCGTCGCCCACGTGCATGACCTCGGCGCTACCCGAGGCGATGAGCAGGAACGATACGGCCTGCTCCCCCTGCCGCATCAGGACCTGGGCGGCCGGCGCGCGCAGCGGGGACAGACGGGAGGCCAACGGCAGCAGATCTTCGGTGGGACATCCCTTGAAGACGTCCATTGCCGCGAGCCCCTCGGTCTCTGTGCCGCTCAATTCGGCCACCCCGTCCAGTCGCGGTCCGCTCCGACCCAGGTTATGGGCTTCGCCGCCGCCCCTGCAAGAAGTCCCCACCCGCGCGCACTAGCCTGACGACAGGTCGTCACTGCGACGCAGGACAGCAGAAAAGGGCCCGACGTGATCGATAACCAGGACCGAATGGAGCTGACGCGAAGTCTGCTCAACAAACCGGCCGTACTGCGGCACGGCTACCTCGACGTGCTGGGCGAATCGACGGCGACACCGGCTCCGACGTTTGCCCAGCGCGCGATGAACAGCCCGTTGGTCGCGACGGTGTACGAAGGGCTGTGGCGGCCGACGTCCTTCTATTTCGCCAGCGGGATGACCACCCGCGCGGAGGAGCGCCGCGCGGCCGAGGCCCTGCGCCTGCGCAGCGCCAAGCGGCTACTCGACGTTGCCTGCGGGCCAGGTAATTTCACCGGGCCACTGGCCGAACAGCTGTCCACCGGCAGCCTCGCGGTCGGCTTCGACATTTCCGAGCCGATGCTGACCCGCGCCGTGCAGGACAACAGCGGACCGCGCACGTGCTACGTCCGCGGCGACGCCCGCGACCTTCCGTTCGGCGATGAAACCTTCGACGCCGTTTGCTGTTTCGGGGCGCTGTACCTGATGCCCGAGCCGTTCCGGATCGCGCACCAGATGGTGCGGGTACTGCGACCGGGCGGGCGGATCGCCATCCTGACCAGTTACGCCGGCCAACCGCCGCCGATCAACTTGGCGCTGCACGCCACGGCGCGGCTGATCGGGTTGACCATGTTCGACCGGGACGCCTTCGTCGACCTGTTCACCGAGGCAGGACTGATCGACGTCGAGCAGCAGACGCAGCGTGCCCTGCAATTCGTCACCGCAACCAAGCCGGGCTGAGCCAGGAAACTCAGGACGCCGCCGCTTCGCAGACCCCGAAAAGGCGAACCACCGGCGTGCCCGCTTCATACTCCAGCATCCACGGTCGATCAGTTTTCTCGGCGACCGAAGTCAGCCTGATCATTGCGGGCTGGCCCGCGCGTTGGGAGATCTCCGTACTTTCCACCTGGAACAGACGGAACTTGCTGTTGGTGCGGATCGCCAGCGAATAGCCGGGTTGCACGGATTCGGCGGGAACCTTTTGCAGGTAGTACTTGGTGCTCATGCCCGCGACCCTAAGTGCGGCTACTGACAGGTCCGGCGGTTCGCCACGCCCTCTTAGTCAACGTTCAGCTGAATTTAGGAAACTCATCAGGATGGGTCCCAAATCGCCACCCGCGCAACCAGTAACGTTGAGGCATGGTCGATAACTGGGGTGTGCGATGAGTGTCGCCGGCTTCGTTCTTGGCCTGGTCGGCACCGTTCTGGCGGTGGTGTCGCTGGGGTGGCAACTGGTCACGCAGCGAATGCAGCGTCCGCGGCCCAAGCTGACTCCTGTCGTTGGTCGGTTGACACGGGACGGGCTGGTGACCAACGACGCCAGCCGCGATGTGCGCGAGTCACTGGCCAACATTGCCGAGCAGTTGGAGGATATTCCGCTGATCATCGGGGTCAAGGTCGTCAATGCCGGACGCGAACCGTTCCACGTTGCCGGGTGGGCGGTCCGATCTGACCCTGACGGCACATCGCTGGTGCCGCTGGAAAAGCCGATCGCGGGCGCAGACGTTCCGCATGACATACCGCCCGGTGGTTGCGCCCTGTTCCTGACGGAGCTGCAACACGCCTACCGGTTCGCCGCTGCCGTCGAAGACGAGTCGCCGCGCATCGTGCTCACCGTGTCCTCCGGTACACGCACGTATGCCACCAAACCGGTTGCGCCGGAGTTGTTTTCGGGGATCTCGAGCCCCGGCTAGTTACGCAGCGTGACGTGCGGGCTCTGGCCGTATGTCTCGCGGTAGAGAACCGCGAAACGGCCCAAGTGGCCGAACCCCCAGCGCAGCGCGATCTCGCCGACACTGGTCGCATCCCGATCGCTCATAACCAAGTCGAGATGGGCATGCTGCAACCGAACCTTGCGAACGTACTCCATCGGTGTGCAGTCCCGGTGCTTGCGGAACATGTACTGCAGCGCCCGCGGAGTCACGTACACGGCTGACGCGATACCAGTCAGCGTGATGTCGGTGTGCGCGTTGTCGTCGATGTAGGCGAGGGCCTTGCGGAACAGCAGCGGACTGCTGTCGCGGCGGTCCAGGCGAGTCGGCTCCAGCCGCGCGGTATTCGGCAGGGTGGCGAGCAATGTACTTGCCACGTAACGCTCCAGCCCCGACGTGATCAACCGGCTCTGTTGTGCGTACCGGTTGGCGGCGACGCGGCCGACGTATCCGATCGTCTCGAATAGTTGCCGGCTCGCCTGTCGGGAAATAGGAACCGAGCCCGTCAGTCGCACCGGGTTGTCGCTACCATGCCGTTCGGCCGCAATGGTGCTGAGCAGGCTGGGCTTGACGATCAGCTGGTCGTAATGTCCCTGCCGCACGAATCCCTCGCTGGGCACTCCCTGGATCGCGCCGATGGCCCCGGCCTCGCCGGGTTGGAACGTAGCGGCGGCCCGCCCCCGCGGTCGCTCTTGCAACTCGCCGGAGACCACTCGGCACACCAGGATCTGGTCCGGCGGGTCCATCTCGTATCGGAAATCGAGGCCGCACTCGGCGGCGTCGTAACTGATCGATCCGACAAACGCCCGCTCCATCCGCATCAGCGCCGACTTGTCACCGGAGGTTTTGCTGATGCGCATGTTGGAGATGTTCGCGCTCAGAACAGCCTCGGCTTCGCCGAGGTCTTTGGTGTCAAGGAGAACCGTAAACATTGAGTCGGCTTTCGGGCAGGTGAAGATGGCCACGGCATCGTGCTGAGCCGACTCGACCATTATCCATCACGCGAAGCCAACAAGTAAGGGCACTGGGCGGGCCAGAGCCGCGAGAGGCACCGCTGAGCTGGCCAAACGTCATCCAAATTGATCTACTGAGACCCGTTTTCTGGACCGCCGGGCGTCAGATCCGCAGGGCTGTGCCGCCCAGGGCCGAGATGTTGTGATGTGCGAACGCGGCCCAACGACCGCGCGTCGTGCGGGCCAGGTCGGCATCGATCGGGTCGCTTCCGGGACCTAGCATCGGCGCATCGGCCCAAGATGGCGGTGAGCCGAACAGTAGCGGCAGCTCAATGCAGTGGCACGCGCCCAACGGCGCCCCAGCCGGCGACCACTCCACCCGGAAGGTGGCGGCTTGGCCGCCGGCGGAGAGCCACAGCTTGGCCAGGTCCAGTGCGGGGCGACCGAAGATCCGGTTCGTGATCGCCCGCACGACCAGCCCAGTCCCGGCCTTCCCGAGCCAGCGGAGCCGTCGGCCGCGCGGGTCCAGGGCGACGAACGGGGCGGCGTCGTGGCGGGTGTAGCCGGCAAGTATCTCGATCTCCGACGCCACGTCGAGCAGTCGGCGCCGCTCCGCGTGCGCGGCCGGCAGCGGCGCCATGCCCGCGATGGGCGCGAACGGGAACCCACCGCGCGCACCGAATCGCTGCGCCGTTGTGACAGCTGCCATTTGAGCGTCCAGCAGTTGCCCGACGCTGGCTTCGGTAGGGCTGACACCGCCCAACGCCTCGTTCGCCGAGTCCCGCATCGCAGCGGTCATCGCCTCGCGGCCACGCCGCAAGCCCAGCGGTGCGCTCTGCAGGATGGCGCGGTGGAACAGACCCGCGGTGCCGTCGCTCAGGATCAGCGACAGGACACTGTCGCCGCCCGCGGACTGTCCGAATATGGTGACCCGGGAACGGTCACCGCCGAACGCCGCGATGTTGTGCTGAACCCAGTGCAGCGCCAGGATCTGGTCGCGCAGCCCCAGGTTCGCATCGCCGTCGGCATCGGGGGTGAGGTACCCGAAGATGCCGAGGCGGTAGGTGACGGTGACCACCACGACGCGGCCCTCGGCGACCAGCGCATCCGGGTCGTACTTAGGCGCTTCACCGCTGCCCGAGACATAGGCGCCGCCATGGAACCAGACCATGACCGGCAGGTCCTGGGCATTGGAAGGTGCTGTGACACTGAGCACTTGGCATTGCTCACGCTGCGGTAGACCGGCCACCACCGGGCCCGTGACGAACTCGAGTCTCGACGGCAACTGCGGGCACACCGGCCCGCGCCGGGTCGCGTCGAGGTCGTCGGTGTGCGGCAGAGCGGGAACCGGGGCGCCGAAGCGACTGGCGGTCGCGTAGGGAATGCCGCGTGCCCGGATCAGCGTCCCGTCGTCGTCGACCAGCACCGGACCGGAGTTGGTCGCCAAACGTCGCCGTGCCACCGCGTCACGGTACTCCCCGCGGTGCGGCCGCCGACGCTCTTCAGCGCAGAGGTGTTAGATCGCAAGCATGGGCGAACGCGTCACGTTCCAAAGCTGCACCGGTCCCACCCTGGCCGGCGTGATCGAAGTTCCGGAGGGAGCGGTGCGCGGCTGGGGCGTATTTGCCCACGGCTTCACCCTGGGCAAGGACTCGCCGGCCGCGGCGCGGATGTGTAAACAACTGGCGGCGGATGGCATCGGCATGCTGCGCTTCGACGCGCTGGGTCTTGGTGCCTCCGAGGGCGACTGGGGCGACGGCTCGTTCACCGGCAAGGTCGACGACATCGTCAAGGCGTGCGAGTTCATGGCCGATCGCGGGACTGCGGCCGATCTCTTGGTTGGGCACTCGTGGGGCGGGGCCGCCGTCCTCGCGGCGGCACGGCGGTCGCCGGGAGTGCAGGCGGTGGTGACCGTGGCGGCGCCGGTGGACCCCAGTCACGTCGAAAAGCACTACGACGCAGTGGTCGACCGAGCTTTGTCCGAGGGCGCCGCGGAGTGGATGGTCGGCGGCCGGACGCTGACACTCAAACGCGCGTTCGTCGAGGACGTCCGCACCGCGCACCTGCACGACAAGATCAAAGACCTGCAGCTGCCGCTGCTCATCCTGCACTCGCCGACCGACAACACCGTCGGCATCGAGAACGCGAGCGAGATTTTCAACCTGGCCCGGCACCCACGCAGCTTCGTCTCCCTCGAGGGTTCCGATCACCTATTGACCGCGCGTGGTCAGGCGCGGCGGGCCGGACGGATCATCGGCGCCTGGGCCGACGCGTACCTCGACTGATTTCAATTGACGGTCGTCATTGACGACTGTCAGTAGTTGGTAATAGCCTGCACTGATGGGACCGACGGGTGCCGCCACACGAGCCCGCGCCTACGGCGGCGGCGTCCGGGAGCTTCGCCGGCTGGAAACCCGGGCCCGACTGTTCGAGGCCGCGCTCACCGAGATCGATCGGTCCGGAGTGGCCGGCGCGGACGTGAGCGCCATCGCCGCGGCGGCCGGCGTGGTGCGGGGTACGTTCTACTTCCACTTCCCCACCAAGGAACACGTCCTGGTGGAATTGGAGCGCAGCGAAGAGGCCCGCATTGTCGCCGAGCTGGCCGAAAGCCAGGACGACAGTGACGATTTGGTGTGCCTACTCACTACCCTCGTGCTTCGGATCGCCGCCACCGAGCGCCAGTTGGGCCGGGTGGTGTTCCGGGACATGCTGGGTCTGCACTTTTCGGCGACCCGCCCGGTAGAGGACGAACTCACCGAACATCCGTTGGCGGACTTCGTCGCCGCCGCAATCACCAACGCCCAGAACGCGGGTCGCGTCCCGGCGCAGCGGGACGCCGGTGAACTCACGGTGTTCTTCCTGACGGGGCTCTTCGCCCTGCTCGCCACCGGCGCGCATGATCCTGCGGCCGACGCCATCCTGGCGCGGTACGTGACAACAATTGTGAAGGGAATGGAATCACGATGAGCAACAACGGAATCGAGGGTTACCGTGACTTCTTGAAGCGCCGCGACGGGGAGGCAGACCTGCTCAATCGGCGCCTGGCCAACCGCGAAGACTTCTTCACCCAACTGGTTACGAACCCGGTCCGCTCGAAACATTCCGCCGACCGTGAAGTCTTCCTGCGCAACCTGCGGCGCCGACGGCCCGAAGCCGGCCTGGACCGAAAGATGCTGTTCCTGCTGGCCACCGCAAAGCTCAATCAGGCGGAACGCTTCGGAGTCGGCCTCGGCGAGACCTACGGTCTCCACAGTGACGAAAACCTGCCCCCGGAAAAGGTCTATCTTGAGCTGGAGGAGCACTATCACACCCGACTGTTGGCGTACGCGCTCGATGTGTTCGACCTGACGTTCCAAGTGGTGCCCCCACCGTTCGTGATGCGCCAGTTCGTCAAGGCCGGCGTCTTCATCCCCGAGCGGCTCAGCTTCATGTTCATTGGCGCCGCCGAGATGGCCGGCTGCGTCATGTTCGACGAATTGCGCCGCGTCGCCGTTGAACTCTTCGCCGATGAACCCGCGGTCGCCGAACGAATCGAGTTGCTTTACAAGGAGATTCTCACCGACGAGATCGGGCATGTGGGGTACTGCGCGTCCCGATGCACCGCCGCGGAACGCGCGATCATGCGGCGGCTATATCCGCAGATCACACGGCTATTCGCCCGGCAGACCGTCGAAATCAGCCTGCTCGTCAACCGCGACGAGCTAGCGGCACGCCTGCAGCAACCGTTCGACGTCGCGGCCCTGACGGCGGGCCTGGACAACGAAACCTACCTGGTCACCCATCCCTGAGGACAGCGGTCAGTCCGTCCATTGCGCGGTGAGGGCTGCGACGGATTCGGCGACGCGGCGGCGGGCCGCGGCGGGATCCGGGAATGTCGCAGCAAGACCCTCGACGGCGCGATCGGCCAGCGGCCGCCACTTGTCCGCCCAGCCGTCGATCACCGAGCGGTTGGCGGGGTTCGCGGCCAGCGCGTAGCGGGCGAGCGCGACGCTCCACGCCTGATTGCGCGTGGTGTCCACCCGGGATTCCTGTAGCAGGGCCGCGGTGAGGCCGTCACCGTTGCTGGTGGCCAGGTCGACGAACGCCTCCTTGAACACCGCGTCCAGCGCCGGTTTGACCACCAGGTTCAGCGCGGTGAACGCCTCACCCCAGTCGTAGGCCAGCAGCAGCCGTTCGAGGGTTTCGCGAGCCGGCTGCCACACCTCGTCGGTTTCCCAAATGCGCCGCGTCGCTTCGGTGTTGGCCAGATGCGTGCCATGGCTGAGCGACAGCGATTTGGCCCGGTAGGCGATCCACTGCAGCGCCCGCAATTCGTCCGCGGCCTGGAAGAACGCCGCGTTGGTGATGTAGGCGCTGGGCGCCAGCTGACCGACGTAGAGGCTGGTGATCTGCAGGACGTGAAACGCGTAGCGGGCCGGCACGTAGACGCGGTTCAGTGTCTCGACCCAGTCGGGGTCCAACCGTGCATCGTGATCGAGCGCCTCGTAATGGTCGACCACGCCCTCGGCGTAGACCTCGCGATTGTGTTGCAGTGCAATGTAACGCCGGTAGTTCAGCGCGGCGGGATCCCGGAAGCCCTCCCAGTCGTCGGCCTGCAGCGGTGAGCCTTCGCGGTGCTTGAGGTACCACCGGTTGATCGCGCTGTCGGGGTCGAGGTCGAAGGGGGCCGGCTTGCGGCCGAAGTGGTAGTGGAAGCGGCCGGTGACGGCCTCGTACTCGGTCGGTTTGCGCCGGGTGTCGCCGGCGATGCTCCAGGTCTTGAGCCGCCTTGGGACGGTTGTGGTCATCGGTCAGTCCTCTCGGTCCAGGTACCAGTGCAGTTCGTCGTCGCCGACATAGCGCAATCGCCCGGCGAATGCCACCAGTGCGGGCTCCAGCGTCGCCAACGGGAAGGGTTGTCCGGCAGCGTCTTCCAGGCTCGCGCGGGTGACGCGCAGGAAGCGCGCCGCGTGAATGCGCACGTAGCCGGCGTGGTCGTCGATTGTCAGGGCGACATCGGGGTTGTCGACGCGGATTGCCTCGGTGACCGCCGCGACGATGTCGGGGTCGAAGCCTCGCACCACGGGACCTACCAGCTTGGCCTGGTCTGCGGTTGTTGTCATCAGTGGATCCCTTCGTCGGTGAGCGCCACGGCGATCTGGTCGCCGTCCCGGCGCACCGGGTGGCTGTGTAAGCGGCAGCTGGCGGGGTTCACGCCGGCACCGGTGTTCAGGTCGAACTCCCAGCTGTGCGCGGCGCAGGTCAGGACGTCACCCTCGACTTCGCCGTCGGCGAGCGGGAATCCGGCGTGCGGGCACACGCCGTCGTAAGCCCGGATCTCCCCGTTACGGAGGTGGGCCAACAGGATCGACCGGTCGCCGACGAAGAATTCGCTGACTTCGCCTTCCCACAACTCGTCGACGGTCGCGACGGGGGTCCACGTTTGCACGTCAGGCATAGAAGGCCTCGACATGGTCGAGCGGGCCGACGCCGGCGGCAGCGATGCCGACTTGGGGGTCGAGCACTTTGCCGTTGTGCCGCAGCCTGATCGGCGCATCACGCTGCGCGACGCGGTGCCCGACGACGTGATGGGCTATCGCGGCGCTCACCGCCTCGACGGTGTCGGCGTCGTCGACGGGGATCAGCAGTTCGAGGACGTCGCCCTCGAAAAGGGCGGTCAGTGGAAGCAGCGCCATGGTCGTCAGCCCCTCGATCCGTTGTTCGATCCGTTCTGCGCCCACGCATACCCGTCGGCGTCCTGGCCTTGCTCTTCGGGCGATAGACCGAAGTACTGCAGCACGGTTCCCAGATCCGGCGGGCTGATCTCGCCCGAGAGAACCCGGTCGATCAGCGACTGGTGCCCGGCGAACCGGTCCGGCCGTTGGGTGAAGATCCACCGGCACGGCTCGGAGCAGAACAGGTACTTGCGGTCGTTGTGCACGTGGGTCAGTGGTGCCGGGTCTTGGTGGGCGCCAACGGTTACCCCGGCGGCGCGAACGATCGGCAGCTGGCACAGATTGCAGGTGATCGGCAGCGTTTCGGGCAGCGTCGCGGTGATGTCGCCGTTTCGGATGTTCTCGGTGATGACGTCCCAGTTCTTGCCGAAGTCCCGATTCCAGCCGGGATACTTCTCTTCGAGCCACAGCCGTTCCGCCTCGGATACCCCGGCGTCGGGGTTCCACCAGACCGTCGGGCGGTAATACCAGACGCCCAGGTGGATGGCGTGGTGGTACCAGGTCAGCTCGTTGATGAATTCGTCCCAGTACCAGGGGAAATCGAGGCCATAATCGCGGAACTGATCGGCGAACTGTTTGACCACCCAGTCCTCGATGAATTCCTTGAAGCTCATCCTGCGGCTTTCCAGCGGGGTGTAGTAGTCCATGGACAGCCCGGTCAGCAGAGCGAAGATGCGCCACGATCGCCAGAACATGTGGTCGATGAGGAACTGCCCCCATTCGCCTTCGCCGTTCTCGGTGAGCACCTTGATGGTCGGCTCACCCTGCTGGGCGTGGCGTGCCTCATCGGTCTGGATGGAGCTGATCAGCGCGCCGAACTCGAGGTCGCCGACGTCGATGGCGTCGGCGGCCATCCCGAGGAATTGCAAGTTGGTGAAACCGGTCTCGAGGGTGAACGTCAGCTGCAACGCGATGGACAAGGCGTCGTTGGCGACGAACATGTCATCGAACAGGTAGCGGACGGCGAGCACGATCCAGTTGTTGGTGTGAAATGCCTTGAGCGCCCAGTCCCCGCGCGGTTCTTTATCGAGCAGGCCGAACGGGAAGAAGGCCTGAATCTGGCCGTGCCGGATCTCGTCGAGAGTGCCGAACGTCGCGGTGTTGCGCCACGCCGCGGCGCGGCCGAACCGGCCCATCCGGGCCTCGCCGATGGAGGCAAGGTATTCGGGCATGGTGATCGCGCCGTAGTGCGCGACGATCACCGACTTCCAGCCCGGATCGAGCTGCTCGAACAACTTCGAGCGCCCGATCGCGTTCTTCAGCGAGTACGTGGTGGTGTCCTTGGTGACCTGGTTGTGGACGTACTCGCGGTAGCCGACCTTGTAGGGCTCATCCCATTTGAGCCACCCTTCGGCGGAGACGCGGTGCGTTCCGGACAGTTCCTCGGGAAACACCTCGTCTTCGGTGACGTAGCGGAAGGTCCAGTTGGTGTCCCGGGCGAGGTCGTACCAGTCGCTGCGAGTGAGTTTGGGCATCAGTCGTCCTTGTCCGTCATGGGCTGCCATCGCTGGACCGGCGTCGGTCTAGCTGCGATGACGCGAACGGTGTCCATGATGATGCATATTCCAAGGAGTCCTAATGATTAGGATCAAGCAGATTTGCATCCTCAGCCGCGGATCCGGCCGCGGTTACGATCCGGTGCGAGCGCCTACCGGGCTGAAGCGAGAGGGAGAAGCGTGGCCACTGACAACGAGGTTGTGCCCTGAAACCCGACGGCGCGCGCCACCGCAGCCTCGACTCGAAGATCGTCGCCGCCCTCGACCGCGTGGGAGACGCGCTGCACGTCCTGGCGCGCCGCAGCGCCGAGGCCCACGATCTGTCGAGCACCCAAATGCGGGTGCTGGTTTGGCTTTTCGTCGGGCCGCCACCATTGGCGCGGAGCACCTCGCTGGCCCGGGAACTCAACGTCTCCGACCCCACCGTGAGCGATGCGATTGCGGCATTGATCCGCAAAGGTTTGGTGGCTCGCACCCGCGACCCGCTGGACCGCCGACGCCACGATCTGACGCTGACCCAGGCCGGCCGCAAGACCGCGGCGACGTTGTCGAGGTGGACCGCACCCGCCGAGATCGCCACCTCGAAGCTGGACCGGCTCGAGGCAGAGCAGCTGCTCGACACGCTGCTGCTGGTCATCGCCAAGATGCACGACGCGCAGCTGATGCCGGTGGTGCGCGCCTGCAGCACGTGTACGCACCTGGAGACGACGCTGGCGGACAACCGCAGCTTCCGCTGCAAGGTCTACGACATCCCGATGGCGATCTCGGACCTACGGGTCGACTGCGCCGATCACGTCAGCAACTAGTTACCTGGCTTTACCAACGGTGGGCCTATGATCCGGCCGTGACCTCATCTCGTTCTGCACAGCGCCGCGTGGTTCACGTCGGCACCGGCATGACCGGCCGCGTGGCGCTGCGCGCGATCATCGACGACCCAGCGCTGGATTTGATCGCGGTGAAGGTGTCCACTCCGGCGAAGGTCGGCACCGACGCCGGTCGGCTATGCGGCCGGCCGGATGTGGGCGTCACCGCCACGGGCGATTTGACCGCCGTCCTGGCGGCTGCGCCGGACTGCGTCGCCTATTGCGCGACGGCCGTGCGACGTGAGGACGAGGTGATCGCCGACATCGTCGGTTACCTGGAGGCCGGGATCAATGTCGTTACCATCTCCGCGATCCCGATGGTGTATCCACCAGCGGCCCCGGCGAAGTGGCGCGATCCGATCGAACAAGCCGCCCTTAAGGGCAACGCCACGTTCTACGCCACCGGATGCGAACCCGGGTTCGTGAGCCTGAACCTTCCTACCGCGCTGCTGACGGGCGCCGGCGTGGTCGATTCCTACCGCATGGACGAGTACGCCCTCGACCTCGACTTGGCCTACCCGATCTGGGAAGTCCTGCATGAGTCGATGGGTTTCGGCAAGCCCGACGGCCACGTTCCGATTCGCATTGCGTCGGGAAAGGTGAACAACGACTGGGAACCCGTGGTGCGCTACATCGCTGACACCCTGTCCGTTGACGTCGAACGTGTGGCGCTGGATTGGGAGACGATCCTTGCCCCGGAAAACCTCGACACGGCACTCGGTGTGATTCCACAGAACACGATTTGCGCGCACCGCTGGCAGCTCGCCGCGATATGCGAAGGGCGACCGGTGGTGTCGGTTCAGTACTTCGCGACGGTTACGTCGACGCCGTGGCCCGAAACCTGGCCGCGCCCAGCCAAACCCGGCCAGGGTGGGATGGTGTTCCGGGTCAAGGGCTCACCCAGCATGACGCTCGACCTACGGCTGGATCCGGCGGAAGGCGACGCCACCAATCCCGGTGTGGCCGCGACGGCGATGGCAGCGGTCAACGCGATACCGGCTGTCATCGACGCGGCGCCGGGGTTGTTGGCGGTGCCGCTGGCCGGCCCAGCCGTCGTGACGCGCCAAACACGTTGCGGTGGAGCAGCTTAGCCATTCGGCAAACCCGGTTCAGCACCCTGCGCGGTGAAACGCGCATGACAGGGTTGGGTTGTCGTTTAGTCTCCCGTCATGGATCGCATTTGGCAGTGGGCGTGGGATCGATACAAAGCGAGGTACGGCTGGGCGATCTTCGCGATCAGCTTGGTGGTTGTGCTCCCGACCTGGCTGGTCTCGGCGATGATGATCACCGCTTACGAGCACTCTGCTCACTACGTTCAGGCGGCCGCCGTCACCGTTGCCGCCGCGCCGGTGTTGGTTTATGGCGATTTCTTGCCCGGATTAGGCCGCATCCGGTCAGTTGAGCGGTGGGCAGCCGGCCAGCAAGTGGATCGGACGACGGCGTTGGAGGACAGCTACGCCTACGTTCGGGAGGCGTTTCTCCGAAGCGTAATCGTCACTACCTTTTGGGCGGTCGTGGTTTCGGTCAGCATCGGTGCAATTGCGGGTGCGAGCGCCTCGCGGCTTGTCCAGTACGGGATTTGGGGTGCCGTCCTCGGCGCCAGCACCCAACTCGCGGCATTCCACAGCTTCGTGGAAGTATCGCTACGGCCGGCGCGAGTTGCGCTGACCGGCGGTACGGGAATTGGGGATTCTCTGCCCCGCGCGCGTCCGACTTTTGCGGCGTGGACCAACGCGTTCATGGTCTGCGCCGCTTTCGTGTTCGCCCTCGCGGGCGCAATGCTGGCGGCGGTTCTCCCTCAGAGCGGTGAAGTTCCCATAATTACCGTCGCAATCGCTTGTGGGTTGGCCTTCGGCATGGGAGTGCCGATCACCCTTCTCTCCTCGTTTTCGCCGTCCTTGCAACCCATTCGGGACCTCGCCGCAGGAACTGAACGTGTTACGGCGGGCGACTACAGCCAACGTCTTCCGGTAGTCCAAGACGATGACCTGGGTGCGCTGGCCGCCTCATTCAACCGCATGCAGGCGGGATTGGCTGAGCGGCAACGACTTCAAGCCGCGTTCGGCACCTACGTCGATCCCGTTCTCGCGACCCGACTACTCGAGCAGGGTGACGACGTGTTCGCGGGTGAGCGTCGCGAGCTGACGGTGGTATTCATCGACATCCGCGACTTCACCCCATACGCGGAAGCCAATACCGCCGAGGACACCGTCGCCCGACTCAACGCTCTATTCGAGATTGTCGTGCCCGCCGTCGTCGGCGCTGGGGGGCACGTCAACAAGTTCCTCGGCGACGGCGCGCTGGCAGTCTTTGGCGCACCGAATGACCTTGCCGACCACGCTGACGCGGCGCTAAGTGCGGCCGTATCGATCCAACGCCTCGTCGCCGAGCGGTTCGGCGGGGAGCTTCGGATCGGCATCGGGATCAACACGGGCGTGGTGATCGCCGGCACCATCGGCGGCGGGGGGAAACTGGAGTTCACCCTGATCGGTGACGCTGTCAACGTCGCCGCCCGCGTCGAACAATTGACCAAGACAACGCGCGACGCGATACTGCTCACCCAGCGATCGGCCGATGCCCTAAGCACTCGTCCGCCCGGTCTCATCGACCGGGGATTTCATGAGTTGAAAGGGAAGTCAGATGCGGTGCGGATCTTTGCCTTGCGCGCCGTCGAGACTTAGCACCCGCTCGTGCCCGGCAATTGGCAACTGTTGCCGCTACTGTGTGCGGACTGCCGGACTGAGCACACATCCGGGTCGGCAGGCGGCGGCTGTGTTGGGCATGGCCACGAAATCCCGGTGCGGGATGTTGCCCGCTCACGGAGCTAGGAGTGCTGATCGAGACGACCAGCGGGCCGCGGAACCGAAGTGTGGTGTTCTCCGGAAGTACTGGCCGCACTCGATGCGTTCACAGCACGCGTGGGGCGGCGAGCCTGGTCGACGTCGCTGACACGCTATTGACGAAGTTGCACAGCCCACTCAAATACACCCTGACCTGCGCAAACTCTGTGGAGCTAAGGGGATTCGAACCCCTGACCTACTCGATGCGAACGAGTCGCGCTACCAACTGCGCCATAGCCCCTGATCGCTAAGCAGGCTACCAGCCGTAGCCCCGAAGGACCGAACCGTGCACTACTGTCCGACCGCGCGTGGCAGATCCCGCGGCCAGCCGTAGTGGCGCATGGACGTGGCGTACTCCAGATGCTCGAAGATCGGGTCCTCGTCGTCGATCTCCAGCACCACCGCACCCGGGCGGCGCAGCCGCGACGGCACGAGGTCGTATTCGCGGTCCTCGGTGTTCTCCACCCCGAGCCGCGCGCGAGCCATCCGTTGCATCCGGCGGCGGCGTACCTTTTCCTCGATCCGCGTCTGCCGGCGCAGATAGAACAGATAGAACAGCGTGACCGTCGTCGCGGTGCCGCACAGCCACCAGGCTTCCGGCGTCACCTCGAAGGCCGCGATGGCCGAACCCACCAGCACCACCGCCATCACCATCAGCACCTTCTTGCGGAAGGCGTACTTGCGTGCGCTGACGGCCGCGGCGGTCTTGTTGTCATACCGGCGACGCCGGTTGACCCCCGACGCGTAGGCCGGCGGAGCGTCGCGCTCGTCCTCGTCGTCCTCTTCGGGCTCCAAACCCGAAGAGTCCTCGACGTATTCGTATTCGTCCTCGTCAAGTTCGTCGTCAGCGGCCTCGGCACGGGCTTCGGAGGATTCAGGCTCGGCCTCTGCCACACCATCTTCCACGACGGCCACCTCGGGTTGCTCGGCCTGCGCGCTGGCACCCACCGGCAGCGCGGCGGCATCCTCGTCGATCACGTCGACGTCGAGGTAGTCCGGCTCGTCGGCAACCTCAACGCCCTTGTCCACCTTGGTCATTGCGGTGATCACCGAACGGCGGCGCATCACCACGTCGGTGTCCTCGTCCTCCAGGACCGGCATGTCCTGATCGTGGTCTTTGTCGGCGTCGGCGAACGGCGCGTCGATCGGCTCGGTCTCCCACTCGTCCTCGGGCTTCCAGTCCGGATCGCTGCGGTGCCCGGCCGCAGGCCCGGATCGCTTGAGCAGCCGGGAGCTCGCACCACCGTTGAGCACCCTGGTCGCCAACGCAACGTCGCTGGTGCGCCGGACCGCGTCGCGCTTGCTGATCAGCATGGGTACCAGCACGAACAGCCACAGCACCACAAGCGAGATCCACAACAACGACTGCGGGATGCTTGGCATGATGACCTGCTCTCTTCGGTTCCGCTCCCCCGCGAGGCCTCATCTCTGGCCAGCGCGGGCCCGGTCACTGCGACCAGGGCAATTACACACCTGTAATTTCGCTTTTCCAAGCATCACACGCCACATATGTCACGCTAGCCACACTTTTATTTCGGTTTCCTCAAGATGGCGCGTCCTCGGCGCGGCCAGTCGACCACCGCTTCCGCCGAGCGTCACCCCTGAGTGGCGGTCAGCGCCGAGCGTCGCGCTAGCGTGACGCTCGACGACAGCGGCACGCCCGCGCGGCCACATCGAGAAGTCAGACCCAGCTGGCGCGTCCGGCGCGGACCAGCGACGACGCCACCGATCCGTAGACCTCCTCCACGGTCAGCCCCACCAGCAGGTGGTCCCGCCAGGCCCGGTCCACCTCCAGGTAACGGCGCAACAGCCCTTCTTCACGGAACCCGGCCTTGGCCAGCACCGCGCGACTGGCCGCATTCTCCGGCCGAACCGTGGCCTCGACCCGGTGCAGCATCACCGGACCGAAGCAGTGGTCGACCCCGAGCGCCACGGCGCCGGTGGCCACCCCGCCGCCGGTGCACTCGCTGTAGACCCAGTAGCCGATCCACGCCGAGCGCAACGCGCCATGCGTGACGTTGCCGATGGTCAGCTGTCCACAGAACTGTCCGTCCAGTTCGATGACGAACGGCAGCATCCGGCCCTTGCGCGCCTCGGCCCGCAGGCCGGAGCACACCGCCGGCCACGCGGCCACCGCGTGCCGCATGGTCCAGTCGCCGTCGGCGCTGGGCTCCCAGGGCTCCAGCAGCGCGCGGTCGGCCAGCCGGATCCGGCTCCACTGGGCCCCGTCTCGCATCCGGGCCGGCCGCAACCGGATGACCCCGGCGTCGACACGCAGCGGTCCCACGCTCATCGGCCAGCCGGGATGCCGGGAGCTGGACCGCAACAGATTCACGAGACCAAGGCGGGCTCAGCCATGCTGAGCCAGGAAGGCAACGTCGACGATCTCCCCCGTGCGAATCTGCTCCGCGCCGCTGGGAACCACGACCAGACAGTTCGCTTCGGCGAGGGTGGCCAACAGATGCGACGACGCCCCCGGTGCCCCGCCTAACGCCTGCACCAGATATTCGCCGCTCTCCTGGTCCCGCATCAGCTGGCCGCGCAGGTAGCCCTTGCGCCCGGCGACAGAGGTGATCGGCGACAGCGTGCGGGCCTGCACGATCCGTCGCATCGGATGACGCTTGCCCAGCGACAGCCGGATCAGGGGCCGGACCATCACCTCGAAGACCACCAGCGCGCTCACCGGGTTGGCCGGTAACAGGAAGGTGGGCACCCCGTCGCGGCCCAGCTGCCCGAAGCCCTGAACCGAGCCCGGGTGCATCGCGACCCGCACCACTTCCATATCGCCGAGTTCGGAAAGCACCGCCCGGACCGCCTCGGCCGCCGCGCCGCCAACCCCGCCCGCGATCACCAGCACCTCGGCCCGGTTCAACTGTCCCTGGACGACGTCGCCGAGTTCGCGGGGGTCATTGCTGACGATGCCGACGCGATTCACCTCGGCGCCGGCGTCGCGCGCGGCCGCCGCCAGCGCGTAGGAGTTCACGTCGTACACCTGGCCGTTGCCGGGGCTGCGGGAGATGTCCACCAGCTCACCGCCGACAGCCATCACCGACACCCGCGGACGCGGATGGACCAACACCCGTTCCCGGCCGACCGCGGCCAGCAGCCCCACCTGGGCGGGGCCGATGATCGTCCCGGACCGCACCGCGACATCACCCGGTTGCACATCGTCGCCGGCCCGCCGCACATAGGCGCCCGACGGCGCCCCGCGCAGGATCCGGACCCGGTTCATCCCACCGTCGGTCCAGCGCAGCGGCAGCACCGCATCGGCCAACGTGGGCAGCGGCGCCCCGGTCTGCACCCGGGCCGCCTGGCGCGGCTGCAACCTGCTGGGCGTGCGCGCGCCGGCCTCGATGGTGCCCATCACCGGCAGGACCACTCCATCGCGACCCTCGACACCACCGTCATCGGCGACCGCTTCGAGCGTGCCCGCATCACCCACGCCCAGGACGTCGACGCTGCGCACGGCGTAGCCGTCGATGGCGGCCTGGTCGAATCCGGGTAGCGGTCGTTCGGTCACGACTTCCTCGGCGCATAACAGTCCCTGCGCTTCGGCTATGGCAACCTTGATCGGCCTCGGGGCCACCGCCGCGGCCGATATCCGGGCCTGTTGCTCTTCTACAGAACGCACCGTGCGCCTTCCTGCCGTGCGGGCCCGAACCCGACGCCGGCGTGCCGGCTACTGTTCGGTCAGGCCCAATCGCGCTACCAACCACCGCCGCAATTCCGGGCCGTAGTCGTCACGATCCAATGCAAAGTCAACCGCAGCCTTGAGGTAGCCGCCGGGATTTCCCAAGTCGTGTCGGGATCCGCGGTGCACGACCACATGGACCGGATGACCCTCGGATATCAGCAGCGCAATGGCGTCGGTGAGCTGTACTTCACCGCCGGCGCCCCGGTCGATGCGGCGCAGCGCGTCGAAAATGGCGCGGTCGAGCACGTAGCGTCCGGCCGCGGCATACGGCGAAGGGGCGTCCTCGGCCTTGGGCTTTTCCACCATGCCCTTGACCCGCAAGACGTCGTCACCGCCGTCGGGAACCGGCTCGACGTCGAAGACACCGTAGGCACTGATCTCCTCCGGGGACACCTCGATGGCGCACAGCACCGTGCCGCCGCGCTCGGCGCGCACCTGCGACATGGTCTCCAGCACGCCGGTCGGCAGCACCAGGTCGTCGGGCAACAACACCATCACGGCGGTCTCGTCCGCGGCCAGGGTGGGCTCCACACAGCTGATCGCGTGCCCCAGCCCCAGCGGTTCGGCCTGCACGACGGATTCGACCTTGATCAGCGCTGGGGCGCGCCGGACCTTGGCCAGCATGGCCTTTTTTCCTCGGGCCTCGAGCGTGCCCTCCAGCACCAGGTCCTCGACGAAGTGCGCGACGACGCCGTCCTTGCCCTCGGAGGTGATGATCACCAGACGCTCGGCGCCGGCTTCGGCCGCCTCCGCGGCGACCAGCTCGATGCCGGGCGTATCGACGACGGGCAGCAGCTCTTTGGGCACCGTCTTGGTCGCGGGCAGAAAACGCGTACCGAGACCGGCGGCAGGGACGATCGCCGTGAACGGGACCGGAACTCGTGAAGCTGAGGGTATTGACATCGCTCACACCATATCTCTCACCGGCTGGGTAACCACTGTCCTGCGTTGAAAACGCGGGTCCCGCCCGGGTCTGTCATCGTTGACGCCATGGGCACCGCAAGCAAGGCCGCGTTGCGGGAGAGACTCGCGGCGGCCCGGCGCCGGGTACCCGACGAGGTGCGCGCCGCCGACGCCGTCAAGCTCATTGACCACCTGGAGCAGCTGGTAGACCCGCACAGCACCGTCTGCGCCTATGTGCCGGTGGGCTCGGAACCCGGCTCGCTCGACATGCTTGACGCGTTGCTGCGCCGCGCGGGCCGGGTGCTGCTGCCGATCGCGCGCACCTCGGTCGACGACACGCCGTTGCCGTTGCAGTGGGGGGAATACCGGCCAGGCGGGCTGGTGTCAGCGCGGTGGGGATTGCTCGAGCCGGCTCCGCCCTGGCTGCCGGGAGAGGCGCTGGGCGAGGCCAGCCTGGTACTGGTACCGGCCCTCGCGGTCGACCGCCGCGGCGCGCGGTTGGGCCGGGGTCGCGGCTTCTACGACCGGTCGCTGGCCGCCCGCGACCCGCGCGCCCGGTTGGTCGCAGTGGTGCGCGACGACGAGCTGGCCGACGAGTTGCCCAGCGAGCCACACGATGTGCCGATGACGCACGCGCTCGCTCCGGGACGAGGATTAATCGCCCTGCCGATCGGGAATGAGTGACATCACGTGGCGGTTCTAGCACTTGAGACGGTAGAGTGCTAAGTCAGACTTGATGACCACCGGAGGTTTTTGTGCCGACGTACAGCTACGCGTGCACCGAATGCGGCCACCGCTTCGACAAGGTGCAGGCCTTCACCGATGACGCGCTGACCACTTGCGAGCAGTGCTCCGGCCGGCTGCGCAAGCTCTTCAACTCGGTCGGAGTCGTGTTCAAGGGCAGCGGTTTCTACCGCACCGACAGCCGCGAATCCGGCAAGAACGGCAAGAAAGAGGGCAGCTCGACCAACGGCTCGTCCTCGGGCGACTCCGGCTCGAGTTCCAGCTCGAGCTCCAGCGACAGCAAGTCATCCGGCTCGACCGAGAAGGCCGCCTCCGCCACCGCCGCCGCGTCCACCTAAGCGGTTATCCACACACCGGCTGCGGCCGGCAGCAACCGACGGTCCACTGTGCCTACGGTGACCGCGTGCATGAACCGCCGCTGAATCCATCACTCTTCAGCCGTATCTCGACGGTGTGGCGTCCGGACTGGACCAGGACCGTACTGGCCCGACGGCTGGCCGCCGGCGGACTCGTCGTCTTGGCCGGCATTGCCGCGCTGCGGGCCAATCCGGACGGCGATCGCGTGGACGTGCTGGTCGCCGCGCGCGATCTGGGCCCCGGTACTGCACTCACCGCCGCTGATGTGCGATCCGAAAGCCGTTTGGCCACAACGGTTCCCGACGGCTCGCAGGCGGACCCGCATGCGGTGCTCGGCGCGACGCTGGCCGGCCCGACCCGCCGCGGCGAGGTGTTCACCGACGTCCGACTGCTCAACAGCCGCCTGGCCGAGTCCACCGCAGGACCAGGCGCAAGGATCGTGCCGCTGCATCTGACCGACGACGCGCTCGTCGACTTGATCCGGGTCGGCGACGTGGTCGATGTGCTTGCCGCGCCCGCCAACGGAGCGCAGCCGTCGGCACCCGCGGTGAGCAGGGTCATCGCGACCGACGCAATCGTGGTGCTCGTGTCGGCGAAGTCAAAGCTCCAGTCCAGCGAGGGTGACCGCGTAGTGTTGGTTGCGCTGCCGGCTCGCGTGGCGAACACGGTGGCGGGCTCGGCGCTGGGTCAGACGGTGACGTTGACCCTGCATTGAGCGCGTTGCCACCGTTGGGCACGTGACCGATAGCAAACTCGGTCCAGTCCAGGAAGGGACGTCCTCATGCTCAAAGGGTTCAAGGAGTTTCTCTCGCGGGGCAATATCGTCGACCTGTCCGTCGCGGTGGTCATCGGTACGGCGTTCACGGCGTTGGTCACGGCCTTCACCGACAGCATCATCAAGCCGCTGGTCAGTTCGATCGGTGTCGGCAAAGATCCGAATATCGGCGCCCTGAACATCCACGTTGCCGGCGCCTTCTACATCAACCTCAACGTGGTGCTCGCGGCGGCAATCAACTTCCTGCTGGTCGCCGCGGTGGTGTACTTCCTGGTCGTGCTGCCCTACAGCAGGCTGCGCAAGCAGGGCGAGGTCGAACAGGCCGACGACGCGCAGGTGGTCCTGCTGCAAGAGATCCGCGACCTGCTCGCCCAGACCAACGGCGATTCCTCCACCGGAAAGCACGGCTCCCACGAAGCGCCCGAGGTTTCACCGCCACCCAACTACGGGCCGCGCGCCGACGCCTAGCCTCGAAAGTCAGATCTCCAGGCTGGACAGCTGCCCGATGATGTAGGCGGCCAGCGGATTCAGCGTGGCCATCCCGTCGCGCACGGCGTAGCGGGAACCGGCCAGGTTCACCACCAGCGTGCTGCCCGAGACACCGGCCAGCCCGCGCGACAGGCCCGCGTCGGTGATGCCCGCGGACAGGCCGGAGCCACGGATGGCCTCGGCAATGCCCAGGATCTCCCGGTCCAGAATTTCGCGGGTGGCCTCGGGAGTGACATCGCGCGGCGTCACACCGGTGCCGCCGACCGACACCACCAGGTCGACCCCGCCGATCACCGCGGTGTTCAGCGCGTTGCGGATCTCGACCTCGTCGGCTTCGACCGCCACCACGCCGTCGACCACGAAACCGGCCTCGGTGAGCAGTTCGGTGACCAACGGGCCGCTGTGGTCCTCGTCGCCGTGCGCGGTGCGGTCGTCGACAACGACAACCAGAGCCCGGCCCACCACCAACTCCGCACCCTGTTCCATGGGTGCCACCGTATATCCGAGGTCAGACAGCTGACCCTCCGCGTTCATCACTGCTCTGCCTTCCCGAGCGTCACCTGCACCGTGCGGGTACCGCCGGCCGGATCCTGATAGGTCAGCGTCACTTTGTCACCCGGGGCCTTCGAACGAACGGCGGCCACCAACGCGTCGGCGCTGTTGATCGTGCGGTCGTCGACCTTGGTGACGACGACCCCCTTGGGTAGCCCGGCGTTGGCGGCCGCGCCGTTGCCGACGACCTCCATCACCTTGGCACCCGGCACTCCCTTGTCCGTGGTGACCTGCACCCCGAGAGACGCGTGCGACGCCTTGCCGGTGCTGATCAGCTCGTCGGCGATGCGTTTGGCCTGGTCGACCGGGATCGCGAAGCCCAGGCCGATCGAGCCGCTCTGGGCATCGCCCGAGTCCGCGCCCAGGGTGGCGATGGCCGAGTTGATGCCGATCAGCTGCCCGTTCATGTTCACCAGCGCGCCCCCGGAGTTACCGGGGTTGATCGCGGCGTCGGTCTGGATCGCGTCGAGGACCGTGTTCTGGTTGCCGGCCTCACCGGTGGTGGACACCGGCCGGTTGAGTGCGCTGACGATCCCCGTGGTCACGGTGCCGGCCAGGCCCAGCGGCGATCCGATGGCCAGCACCGGCTGTCCAACCCGCAGGCCGGATGACGAGCCCATGGCGATCGGCGTCAGACCGGACGCGCCCTGCACCCGGATCACGGCGATGTCGCTGGTGGGATCGGCACCGACCACCGAGAACGGGGCGGTGCGACCGTCGGAGAACGTCACCGTCGTCTTGGGCGGAGGACTGCCCGCGGGCGGCTTGGCGGCCGCCGCAACGACGTGGTTGTTGGTCAGGATCAGCCCGTCCGCCGACAGGATCACGCCCGAGCCCTCCTCGGATTGGCGACCCAGGTCGGTCTCCAGCATCACGACGCTGGGCACCACCTTGGCGGCCACCTGCTCGACCGAGCCCGGCGGCATGTTGGCTGCCGGCACGCTGGGCGCGCCGCCCGACGCGGCCGTCGTACCGGGGGTGCCGCCAGTCGTGTGACCCAACTCCACCACGGTCGCCGCCGTTCCGCCGATACCGGCGGACACCACCGCGATGGCCAGCGCACCGAAGATCAGCCCGCCAGACCGGCGCCGGCGGGGCGGCGGTCCCATCGGCGGCGGCATCATCGCCGGGATGGGCCCCGGCCCGGTCCCGCCGGGAATCGGACCCGGCCCAGTGTGGATCGGATGCGAGCCGGTTCCGGTGGGTATCGCATGCGTGCCCGTGTTGCCCGGTATCGGGCCCGAGCCGGTGTGGCCGGGTATCGCGCCCACGCCCGTACCGCTGAGCGGGTCGTAGGAGGACCGGTACTGCGGCTGCTGCGGCGACTGATAGCGCCAGTCGAACTGCTGGTTGTAGTGCTGCTGCCCGTGGGCATAGGCAGGCGGCACCGGCTGGTTTGGCGCGGCGCCATAGCCAGGCTGCTGCGGCGGTGGCGAATACCTCGGGTGATTCGTCATGACGCTAGAACGCTCTTCTCTACTTCGGGGGCTCGGGTAAGGCCGACTCGCGCATGCCTTGCGTGCATGGCTTTGGTCTTTAACACTAACTGCACAACCACCTTGCGTGCGCGAACTAAGAATCGACTGAGATGACGTTCGCCGAACCCCGTGAGTCCGCGCCGTCTCCGGAGTCGGGCTGATCAGATGTTGCGGGCGGCTCGTCCGTTGCGTCGTCGACCTCGGCCGGATATGCCGGCGCGGGCATCGGGCGACCGGGAAGCAACACGAAAATCGATGTGCCCGGCGGTTGTTTGCGCGGGTCGGTGTCCTCGACGCGCAACGATCCACCGTGATTCAGCACGACCTGTTTGACAATTGCCAGACCCAGACCGGACCCGGGCATCGCGCGCGCCGATGTCGAGCGGTAAAAGCGCTCGAACACCAGGCGCCGTTCCTGCGGGGGGATGCCGGGACCCTGATCCGACACCACCAGCTCGGCGTGGGACGGGTCCAGTTGGCGCAGCACCACTCCCACATGACCGCCCGGCGGACTCCATTTGGCCGCGTTGTCCATGAGATTCAGTGCCGCTCGCGATAACCCCGCCGTGTCGCCGTAGACCTGCCACGGGATGATATCGACGTCGAAGTGAACGTCGTTGCGGCGCCGGCGAACTCGTTCGAGGCTACGGTCGATGACGTCGGCCATGTCGACCGGCTCGTGCACCGCGTGACCGGCGTCACCGCGGGTGAGATCGACCAAATCGCCTACCAGAGTTGACAATTCCTCGATCTGGGCCAACACGTCGGCGCGCAGATCCACCATCTCCTGCTCGGGTAACCGCGGCGCGCCCGGCTCCATCGAGGCCATCAGCAGTTCGACGTTCGTGCGCAACGACGTGAGCGGGGTGCGCAATTCATGTCCGGCGTCGGTGACGAGTCGCGTCTGGCGATCCCGCGACTCGGCCAATGCCCGCAACATCAGATTGAAGGCCTCAGTGAGCCTGGCGAGTTCGTCGCTGCCGAACACCGGGATGGGCCGCAGGTCGTCGGTGCGCGCGACACGTTCGGCCGCTTCGGTGAGGCGACCGACCGGACGCAGCCCGGCCCGGGTGACCATGCCGCCGGCCACCGCGGCGACCGCAACACCGACGCCCCCGACCATCAGCAGCACAAAGCGCAGTTTTCCCATGACGGCTTCGGTCGGCCTCAGACTCTTCGAGATCAGAAGCGAGCTGCCGTTGGGCAGATGAATGGCGAGTACGCGCTGATCGGACGCGGTGCGCCGGGACATGAACAATTCACCCCGGATGACCGCCTTTTCCGGTGTGCCGACCGGCAGCGTCTGGCCCGGCTGGTTGGCGGTGTAGATCGATTTGCCGGGGTTCACCAGCATGGCGTTGACATCCGAGTAGGCGGTGCCTTCGATCGCCTTGCCCGGGTCGGCGGCCAGCGAGCCGCTGGCGATCAGCAACTGCGCCCGGCTCTGCAGCTGGTTGTCGATATCGCTGTACAGCGCGGCCGAGATCACCGCATAGACGGCGAACGACATCAGCAGCACCACCATCGCCACCATGGACATCGCCAGCAGCATCACCCGCCACCGCAGCGACAGCGAGCTGGTGGCCCGCAACGGTGCGCGCCTCACCCGGCCAGGACGGCGGAGCCGAAGTATCAAGGCGGGGTTTCGCGTAGCACGTAACCCACGCCGCGGACGGTGTGGATCAGCCGCGGCTCGCCGTCGGCCTCGGTCTTGCGGCGCAGATACCCGACGTAGACCTCGAGGGCGTTACCCGAGGTGGGAAAGTCGAATCCCCACACCTCTTCCAGAATCCGGCTGCGGGTCAGGACCCGCCGCGGGTTGGCGATCAGCATCTCCAGCAGCGCGAACTCGGTGCGGGTCAGACTGATGCGGCGTTGCCCGCGGATCACTTCACGGGTGACCGGGTCCAGGCTCAGGTCGGAGAAGGTCATCGCCACCGACTCCGCGGCGTCGTCGGGCTTGGTGCGCCGCAGCAACGCCCGCATCCGCGCCAGCAGCTCCTCGAGGGCGAACGGCTTGGGCAGGTAATCATCGGCGCCGGCGTCCAGCCCGGCGACGCGCTCGGACACCGAGTCGCGGGCGGTGAGCACCAGAATCGGCAGGTCGTCGCCGGTACTGCGCAGCTGACGGCACACTTCCAGACCGTCCAGCCGCGGCATCATCACGTCCAGGACCAGCGCGTCGGGCCGGTCACTGGCGATCAGCTCGAGCGCCTCGACCCCGTCGTGGGCCAGGTCAACCGAGTAGCCGTTGAAGGAAAGAGACCTGCGCAGCGACTCGCGCACTGCGCGATCGTCGTCGACGACAAGTATTCGCACGTCGCCTAGTTTCGTACGAACGCCTGAGAGCGGCCTGAGAGGCGCGCCGAGGTATTAACGCTTGTCGAGGTCGATGAGGCCCAGGCGGGCGGCCTTGAGCAGCCGACGAGGCACCTTGTGCTTCTGGCCGGCCACGGTGACGCCGACCAGCTCGGTCGAGGTGGCCTTCCACTGCGAGCGCCGGCTGCGGGTGTTCGAGCGCGACATTCTGCGCTTAGGTACGGCCATGGTCGGGCCTAACTCCTCGGTCGGGGTTACGGACGGGTGTGTCGCGCTTCATGACCTGGACGGCCGAACGGCGACAGTTGTTGTCAAGGGTAGTCGGTGAGCCGCCGGTCGCCAAAATGACGGGAGGCGCCGAGCCAGTTGGCGGGATACCCGCGCCACCCGCTAACCTACCGGTTGGTTGGTTGCTCGACTGCGCTCGCCGCGCATCCCAATGGAGGGAGGACGCATTGGCCCCCGAGTCTGGTGCCGTGCGTATCGCGAACTGTTCCGGTTTCTACGGTGACCGGTTGTCCGCCATGCGCGAGATGCTCACCGGCGGCGAAGTGGACTTCCTCACCGGCGACTATCTGGCCGAGCTGACCATGCTGATCCTGGGCCGTGACCGGATGAAGAACCCCGACCGCGGCTATGCCAAGACCTTTCTGACCCAGCTCGAGGAATGCCTGGGCCTGGCTCACGAGCGCGGCGTGCGCATCGTGGCCAACGCCGGCGGTCTGAACCCGGCCGGTCTGGCCGACGCGGTGCGCGCCCTGGCCGAGCGGCTGGGCGTGCCGGCACGGGTCGCCCATGTCGAAGGCGACGATCTGCAGGCCCGGGCGGCCGAGTTGGGACTCGGTTCGCCGCTGACGGCCAACGCCTATCTGGGTGGCTGGGGCATCGCGGACTGCCTCAATGCCGGGGCGGATGTGGTGGTGACCGGCCGGGTCACCGACGCCTCGGTGATCGTCGGATCCGCGGCCGCGCACTTCGGCTGGGGCCGCACCGACTACAACCAGCTCGCCGGGGCGGTCGTGGCCGGTCACGTCATCGAGTGCGGCGTGCAGGCCACCGGCGGTAACTTCTCCTTCTTCACCGAGATACCGGACCTGACGTACGCCGGCTTCCCGTTGGCCGAGGTCAACGTTGACGGCACCGCCGTCATCACCAAGCACCCGGGCACCGGCGGCCTGGTCAGCGTCGACACAGTCACCGCGCAACTGCTCTACGAAATCACCGGGGCCCGGTACGCCAACCCCGACGTGACGGCCCGGATGGACAGCATCGAGCTGTCGTCCGACGGGCCCGACCGGGTCCGGATCAGCGGAGTGGTGGGTGAACCGCCGCCGCCCACCCTGAAGGTGTCGCTGAACAGCATCGGCGGGTTCCGCAACGCGATGACTTTTGTGCTGACCGGGTTGGACATCGAAGCCAAGGCGGAATTGGTGCGGCGTCAACTCGAAGCCACGCTGACGGTCAAGCCCGCCGAGTTGGAATGGACGCTGGCCCGCACCGACCACCCCGACGCCGACACCGAAGAGGCGGCCAGCGCGCTGCTCAGTTGCGTGGTGCGCGATCCCGATCCCGCCAACGTGGGACGCAAATTCTCCGGCGCCGCAGTGGAATTGGCGTTGGCCAGCTATCCGGGCTTCACCGCCACCACCCCTCCCGGCGACGGCCAGGTGTACGGAGTGTTCACCCCCGGCTACGTCGACGCCGGCCTGGTGCCGCACATCGCGGTCCACCCCGATGGCACGAGAAGCGAAATCGCGCCGGCCACAGAGACCTTGGCTTTGGAGCTGGCCGAGACACCGGCGCTGCCCGACCCGTTGCCGGCCGGGCCCACCCGCCGAGCGCCGCTCGGTTTGATCGCCGGCGCCCGCAGCGGCGACAAGGGCGGGTCCGCCAACGTCGGTGTCTGGGTGCGCACCGACGACCAGTGGCGCTGGCTGGCCAACACACTGACCGTCGAGCTGCTCAAGGAACTGCTTCCCGAAACGGCCGACTTGCCGGTGACCCGGCACGTGCTGCCCAATCTGCGGGCGGTGAACTTTGTAATTGAGGGAATCCTCGGGCAAGGCGTCGCCTACCAGGCGCGCTTCGACCCGCAGGCCAAGGGGCTGGGCGAATGGCTGCGCAGCCGCCACGTCGATATTCCAGAAGGACTGTTATGAATCTGTGGACCACACCGGAGCGTGAGCAGCTGCGAAAAACGGTGCGCTCCTTTGCCGAACGGGAAATTCTGCCGCACATCGACGAGTGGGAACGCAGCGGCGAATTGCCGCGCGACCTGCACCGGCGGGCCGGCGACGCGGGCTTGCTGGGCGCCAACTTTCCCGAGTCGGCTGGCGGTGGCGGCGGTGACGGCGCCGATGCGGTGATCATCTGCGAGGAGATGCACGAGGCCGGCGCGCCGGGTGGGGTGTTCGCATCGCTGTTCACCTGCGGCATCGCGGTGCCGCACATCATTGCCTCCGGGGACGAGCGGCTGATCGAGACCTACGTGCGGCCCACGCTGGCGGGCGAGAAGATCGGCTCCCTGGCCATCACCGAGCCCGGCGGCGGTTCCGACGTCGGTCACCTGCGCACCAGCGCGGTCCGCGACGGCGACCACTACGTGGTCAACGGCGCCAAGACCTACATCACCTCCGGGGTCCGCGCCGATTACGTCGTCACCGCGGTACGCACCGGCGGCCCTGGCGCGGGCGGGGTTTCGCTGCTGGTGGTCGACAAGGGCACACCCGGTTTCGAGGTGAGCCGCAAGCTGGACAAGATGGGCTGGCGGTCCTCGGACACCGCAGAGCTCTCCTACACCGACGTGCGGGTGCCGGTAACCAACCTGGTCGGCGAGGAGAACAGCGGCTTCGCCCAGATCGCTCAGGCATTCGTCTCCGAACGCATCGGGCTTGCCGCGCAGGCGTATTCGAGTGCGCAGCGCTGCCTGGACATCACCGCGCAATGGTGCCGCGACCGGGAAACTTTCGGCCGTCCGCTGATCTCGCGGCAGGCCGTGCAGAACACGCTGGCCGAGATGGCCCGTCGGATCGACGTCGCCCGGGTGTACTCCCGGCATGTGGTCGAACGGCAGCTGGCCGGCGAGACGAACCTGATCGCGGAGGTCTGCTTCGCCAAGAACACCGCCGTCGAGGCCGGCGAGTGGGTGGCCAACCAGGGCGTCCAATTGTTCGGCGGCATGGGCTATATGGCCGAATCGGAGATCGAACGCCAATACCGGGACATGAGGATCATCGGCATCGGCGGCGGGACCACGGAAATTCTGACCGCGCTGGCGGCCAAGCTGCTTGGCTACCAGTCATGATCGTTCTGAATCGTCGGAGGTGGTCATGACCGTCCTGCGGTCCACGCTCGACCCGAACGCCGACACCTTCGCCGAGGCGGCAGCCGCCGCGACCACCAAGCTCGACGAGATCGCCGCCGAATTCGCCAACGCCGTCGAGGGCGGCGGTCCCAAATATGTGGAACGCCACCATGCTCGCGGGAAGCTGACCGCTCGGGAACGCATCGAGCTGCTGGTCGACCCGGACTCGCCCTTCCTGGAGTTGAGTCCACTGGCGGCGTGGGGCAGCCCGTTCAAGGTCGGCGCCAGCACGGTCACCGGCATCGGCGTCGTAGCGGGCGTGGAGTGCATGATCGTCGCCAACGATCCCACCGTCAAAGGTGGCACCAGTAATCCCTGGACGCTGAAGAAGATTCTGCGCGCCAACCAGATTGCGTTCGAGAACCGGCTTCCGGTCATCTCGCTGGTGGAATCCGGCGGCGCCGACCTGCCCACCCAGAAAGAGATCTTCATCCCGGGCGGGCGCATGTTCCGCGACCTGACCCGGCTATCTGCCGCCGGGATCCCCACCATCGCATTGGTTTTCGGTAACTCCACCGCGGGTGGTGCCTACGTTCCCGGCATGTCCGATCACGTCGTGATGATCAAGGAACGCTCGAAGGTGTTCCTGGCCGGTCCCCCGCTGGTGAAGATGGCCACCGGGGAGGAGTCCGACGACGAGTCGCTTGGCGGCGCCGAAATGCACGCCCGCATCTCGGGTTTGGCGGACTACTTCGCCGTCGACGAGCCCGACGCGATCCGCATCGGACGCCGCATCGTGGCTCGGCTGAACTGGAAGAAGCAAGGCCCGCAGCCCAATCCGGCGACCGAGCCGTTGTTCGATGCCGAGGAGCTGATCGGCATCGTGCCCGCCGATCTACGCATCCCGTTCGATCCGCGCGAAGTGATCGCCCGCATCGTCGATGGCTCCGAATTCGACGAATTCAAGCCGCTGTACGGCTCCTCGCTGGTGACCGGCTGGGCGCAGCTGCACGGCTATCCGATCGGCATCCTGGCCAATGCTCGCGGCGTGCTGTTCAGCGAGGAATCCCAGAAGGCCACCCAGTTCATCCAGTTGGCCAACCGCTCCGACACGCCACTGTTGTTCCTGCACAACACCACCGGTTACATGGTGGGCAAGGACTACGAAGAGGGCGGCATGATCAAGCACGGCTCGATGATGATCAACGCCGTGTCGAACTCGACCGTGCCGCACATCTCGCTGCTGATCGGGGCTTCCTACGGCGCGGGCCACTACGGCATGTGCGGGCGCGCCTACGATCCCCGGTTCCTGTTCGCCTGGCCCAGCGCCAAATCCGCGGTGATGGGCGGGGCCCAGTTGTCGGGTGTGCTGTCGATCGTGGCCCGGGCTGCGGCCGAAGCCCGCGGCCAGCAGGTCGACGAGGCGGCCGACGCCGCGATGCGGGCCGCCGTCGAAGGCCAGATCGAGGCCGAGTCGCTGCCCATGGTGTTGTCCGGGATGCTCTACGACGACGGGGTGATCGACCCGCGCGACACCCGCACCGTGTTGGGAATCTGTTTGTCCGCCATCGCCAATGGCCCGATCAAGGGGACGTCGAACTTCGGCGTCTTCCGGATGTGAGTCCCATGCTTACTCGAGTGCTGGTCGCCAATCGCGGCGAGATCGCCCGGCGGGTGTTCGCCACCTGCCGTCGGCTGGGCCTGGGCACCGTCGCCGTCTACACCGATCCGGATGCGGCTGCCCCGCATGTCGCGGAAGCGGACGCCCGGGTGCGGCTGGTGCAGACCAACGATTACCTCAACGCCGAGGCGATCATCAACGCCGCCCGTGCCGCAGGCGCCGACGCTATCCATCCTGGTTACGGCTTTCTCTCGGAGAACGCCGAATTCGCCGCGGCGGTCCAACAGGCGGGTTTGACCTGGATCGGGCCGCCAGTGGATGCGGTGCGCGCGATGGGCTCCAAGATCGAGTCCAAGAAGATGATGGCGTCGGCCGGGGTGCCGGTGCTCGAGGAGCTCGACCCCGAAACCGTCACCGAGGCGCAGCTGCCGGTGCTGGTCAAGGCATCCGCCGGAGGCGGCGGACGGGGCATGCGGGTGGTGCGGGAGTTGTCGGCGTTGTCCGGCGAAGTCGAGGCGGCCCAACGCGAAGCGCAATCGGCGTTCGGCGACCCTACGGTGTTCTGCGAGCGCTACCTGCCCACCGGTCACCACATCGAGGTGCAGGTCATGGCCGACACCCATGGCACGGTCTGGGCTGTCGGGGAACGGGAATGCTCCATTCAGCGCCGCCACCAGAAGGTGATCGAAGAGGCGCCGTCGCCGTTGGTCGAGCGGACTCCCGGAATGCGCACCAAACTGTTCGAGGCCGCCCGCCTGGCCGCCGCCGCGATCGGCTACACCGGCGCCGGTACGGTCGAGTTCCTCGCCGACGACAACGGCGAATTCTTCTTCCTGGAAATGAACACCCGGCTGCAGGTCGAGCACCCGGTAACCGAGGAAACCACCGGTCTGGACCTGGTCGAATTGCAGATCGAAGTCGCCGGCGGCGGCCGGCTCAGCGCGGAACCTCCGGCGGCGCAGGGTCATTCGATCGAAGTGCGGCTCTACGCCGAGGACCCCGCGCACGGCTGGCAGCCGCAGGCCGGCACGGTCCACCGGATTCACGTGCCCGGGGTGCGCACCGAGTTCAGCACGCTGGAGCACCGGACCGGGATCCGGCTGGATTCCGGCATCGTCGACGGCTCGGCGGTGTCGATCTTCTATGACCCGATGCTGGCCAAGGTCATCTCCTACGCACCGACTCGCCGGCAGTCGGCGCTGGTGCTCGCCGACGCGTTGGCCCGCGCGCAGGTGCACGGCCTGCGCACCAACCGCGAACTGCTGGTGAACGTGCTACGCCACCCGGCCTTCCTCGACGGCGCCACGGACACAGCGTTTTTCGAAACGCACGGCCTCACCGAACTCTCGGCACCGCTTGCCGACGCCGCCACGGTGCGGCTTTCGGCGATCGCGGCCGCACTGGCCGACGCCGCACACAACCGCGCCACCGCACGAATCCTGCGCGGGGTCCCCAGCGGCTGGCGAAACCTGCCATCGGGATTCCAGACCAAGACCTACCGCGACGACGCGGACACCGAACAGAACGTCCAATACCGTTTCACCAGAACAGCTCTGGCGTTGCCGGACGATCCAGCCGTGCAACTGGTCTCGGCATCGCCGAATGAAGTGGTGCTCGCCGAGAACGGGGTGGCGTTCAGCTTCGCGGTGGCACGCTTCGGTGACGACATCTACGTCGACTCGGCGCGCGGACCCGTGCACCTGGTCGCGTTGCCCCGCTTCCCCGAACCGGGCTCGGCCGTCGAGCAGGGGTCGCTGGTGGCGCCCATGCCGGGCAACGTCATCCGGATCGGCGCCGAGGAGGGCGCCACCGTCACCGCCGGCCAGCCGCTGATCTGGCTGGAGGCGATGAAAATGGAGCACACCATCACCGCGCCCACGGATGGCGTGCTCGCGGAGATCAATGTCAAGACCGGCCAACAAGTTGAAGTAGGTGCAATCCTCGCCAGAGTGGAAGCGCCTGAAGCAGAAGGAGATCCGTCATGAGCGACACCAGCTTCATCGAGAGCGAGGACCGTCAGGCGCTGCGCAAGGCGGTCGCCGAGTGGGCGTCCAACTACGGCGCCGAGTACTACCTCAAGAAGGCGCGCGCCCAGGAGCACACCGACGAATTGTGGGCTGAGGCAGGCAAACTCGGCTTCCTCGGGGTGAACCTTCCCGAAGAGTACGGGGGCGGCGGCGCCGGCATGTACGAGCTCTCGCTGGTAATGGAGGAGATGGCGGCGGCGGGTAGCGCGCTGCTGCTGATGGTGGTGTCCCCGGCCATCAACGGAACCATCATCAGCAAGTTCGGCACCGAGGAGCAGAAGAAGCGCTGGATCCCCGGTATCGCCGACGGCACCTTGACGATGGCGTTCGCCATCACCGAGCCGGACGCGGGATCGAACTCGCACAAGATCACCACCACCGCGCGCCGCGACGGCAGCGACTGGCTGCTCAAGGGCCAGAAGGTGTACATCTCCGGCATCGACCAGGCCCAGGCGGTGCTGGTGGTGGCGCGCACCGAGGAAGCCAAGACCGGCAAGCTGCGTCCCGCGTTGTTCGTGGTGCCCACCGACGCGCCGGGCTTCACCTACACGCCGATCGAGATGGAATTGATCAGCCCCGAGCGCCAGTTCCAGGTGTTCATGGACGACGTGCGGCTGCCGTCGGACGCGCTGGTGGGCGCGGAGGACGCCGCCATCGCCCAGCTGTTCGCCGGGCTGAACCCCGAACGGATCATGGGCGCGGCCAGCGCCGTCGGGATGGGCCGGTTCGCCCTCGGCAAGGCCGTCGAATACGTCAAGACACGCCAGGTCTGGGGAACGCCGATCGGCGCGCACCAGGGCTTGTCGCACCCGCTGGCGCAGTGCCACATCGAGGTGCAGCTGGCCAAGCTGATGATGCAGAAGGCCGCGACGCTCTACGACCACGGCGACGACGGGGGCGCGGCCGAGGCCGCGAACATGGCCAAGTACGCGGCGGGCGAGGCGTCGACCCGCGCCGTCGATCAGGCCGTGCAATCGATGGGCGGTAACGGACTGACCAAGGAATACGGCGTGGCGGCAATGCTGACCGCGTCGCGGTTGGCCCGGATCGCGCCGATCAGTCGCGAGATGGTGCTGAACTTCGTGTCCCAGACGTCGCTGGGCCTGCCCCGAAGCTACTGATGGACACCCTCGTCGAATACGCGGGTCCCGCCGAGACCGGCGGCCCGCTGGCCCGCCTGACGCTGAATTCCCCGCACAACCGCAACGCGCTGTCGACCACCCTGGTGAATCAACTGCACCAGGGTTTGCGGGACGCCGCGGCGGACCCGGCGGTGCGGGTCGTGGTGCTGGGCCACACCGGCGGCACCTTCTGTGCGGGCGCGGACCTGAGTGAGGCGGGTGGGGGTGATCCCTTTGACTTGGCGGTGGCGCGGGCGCGGGAGATGACCGCGCTGCTGCGCGCCATCGTCGAGTCGCCGCGCCCGGTGATCGGTGCCATCAACGGGCACGTACGGGCCGGCGGCTTCGGCCTCATCGGCGCCTGCGACATGGTCGTGGCGGGACCGCGCAGCACGTTTGCCTTGACCGAGGCTCGCATCGGCGTCGCGCCGGCGATCATCTCGCTGACGTTGCTGCCGAAGCTGTCGCCGCGCGCGGCGGCACGCTATTACCTCACCGGCGAAACGTTCGGCGCCAGCGAAGCCGCCGAAATCGGTTTGGTGACCCTGGCCGCCGAGGACGTGGATGCCGCGGTGGCCGCTCTGGTCGCCGACGTCGGTCGGGGGTCGCCGCAGGGCCTGGCGGCGTCCAAGGCGCTGACCACCGCCGCGATCCTGGCCGGCTTCGACCGCGATGCGGAGCGGCTCACCGAGGAGTCGGCACGGCTGTTCGTTTCAAGCGAAGCCCGCGAAGGCATGCTGGCTTTCCTGCAGAAACGGCCTCCGAGCTGGGTTTCCTCTTCGTGAGGCGACCGCGCGACAGGCGTTGGCCCGGCGCGAACGTTGCAGTTTAGCCAACACCCCTTGCAGCAAAATCTTGAAGTCGTAAGCTCGCGGGTGAGATGACCAACCCAGCCCAGCGTGACGTAGAAACCGCGCGCGCCGCCCGGTCGCGCGCGGAGGACACTGATCGCATCCAGATTGCGCAGTTGCTGGCGTACGCGGCCGAGCAGGGCCGCCTGCAGCTCAACGAGTACGAAGATCGGCTAACCAAGGCCTACGCAGCGACCACGTACCAGGAGCTCGACCAGCTGCGTGCCGATTTGCCCGGCGCAGCCGTGAGCCCGCGCCGCGGGGGCCAGTGCAATCCGGCGCCGTCCACGTTGCTGCTGGCCATCATGAGCGGGTTCGAGCGCCGCGGCCGGTGGAACGTGCCGAAGAAGCTGACCACGTTCACGCTGTGGGGCAACGGCGTGGTGGATCTGCGTTACGCCGACTTCACCTCGACGCAGGTCGAAATTCACGCGTACTCGATCATGGGCGCGCAAACGATCCTGCTGCCGCCGGAGGTCAACGTCGAGATCGAGGGGCGCGGCGTGATGGGCAACTTCGACCACGCGGTCGTCGGTGATGGTTCGCCGGGCGCACCCCAGGTCAAGATCCGCGGATTCTCCCTGTGGGGCGGCGTCGGCATCAAGCGCAAGCCCCGCAAGCCGCGCAAGTAATCAACACGGGCCGCTCCGAGTGAGTGGCCCGGCGTTTTCTGGGGTGCCACACTTCCGCCGAACATTGGCATCGGCGAAAGCGGGTCGCTGTGGCGCGAGAGTTGCGAGCGAACCCCGACGTGCTGTCCCACGTCGGTAACCAATTGGCGGACCACGGGCAGTCGCTGCTGGCGGTGCAGCAACTCTGCCACGACGACGTCGGCGGCGCGCAACGCGGTTGGGTCGGCTCGTCGGCGGCGGCGTTGACGGGATTGCTGGATCGGTGGGCCGCCGCCGGTGCGAGCCACCTCAACAGCATTGCTGAATATGCCGGTGGCATGCGGACCGCCGCCGCCGAGTGCGCCGAGCTTGACCAGCGCAACGCCGCATCGCTGCGATGACCCTGACAATGACTCTTACGGTGACCGATATCGAACATTGGGATCCCGAGGCCGTCAGGGCCGTATTCGATGCCGCGATCAGACGCGCACACGGAACCCGCACGGCGTCGGCAGCCATCACCGAGTTGATGCGGCTGACGCCTTTCGGAGGTGATGCCGCCGAGGCAGCGCACGCAGCCGGCGCCCGCACCACCGGAATGCTGGACGATCATGCCGAGGCCTGCGAGGCGGTCGCGCGGGCGGCCGAACAGGCGGCGGATGAGATCGCCGCCATCAAGCAGCGGCTCAAGGACATTCGCGGCCTCGCGCGAGAAGCCCACCTGGTGATCGACGAAGCGGCCGGTGCTGCACTGCCGCCGTCCACCCTGTCCGCCTTCTCCCCCGCTGACCAGCAACGGATCCTCGACGACGCGGTGCGGCTCACCGAACGGCTACGACAGCTGTTGTCCGACGCCGAAGTCGCGGACGAAGATCTCGCCGCCGCGATCCGCGCCAGCGACGGCGACCTTCCCGTTGATCGGGTCGATGCACAACTCAGTCATCAACCACCGAAGATGGCAGCCCTGTTGCCCGTGCTGGAGTCGGGTGGGACCCCCGACCAGGTCAGCGCGTGGTGGCACGCGCTGACCCCGGCCCAGCAGGACCGCGCCAAACAATGGGCGCCCGAGACCGTCCGCAACCTCGACGGCATCCCGGTCGCGGTCCGCAGCCAGCTCAATACCGTTGCACCACAAGGTGAAATCGACCGCCTCAAGCAAGGCTGGATCGGCGCCTACGGCTGGCGCACCGACCCCGACAAGTTAGCGGATCTGCAGGCACTGCAGCAGGCACTGGTGACAACCCCGGGCACCAGCCTGATCCTGCTCGACGCCACGAGTAATCCGCGAAAAGTGCTGGCGGCGGTGGGTGTTGGTGATGTCGATAACGCCGAACGCGTCGGCGTCACGGTCGGCGGGCTCAACACCCGGGTCAGCACCAGCGTCGGGGCCATGGTGAATCAGGCTGCCGCACAACGTAACAAAGCCTGTGAACTCCGCGTTGCGGCGGGCCGGACGAGAGCCGATGCGGTGGCATCCATTGCGTGGCTGGGTTACGACGCACCCGACAGCTTGCGCGACGTGATACACGACTGGCAGGCACGTGATGCCGCGGGGCCACTGAACACCTTCTTCAAGGGATTGGCGGCCGCTGGCAATACCGCCGAACCGCCACACATCACCGCATTCGGACATTCCTACGGTTCGCTGACCACCAGCCTGGCGCTGCAGGGCGGGGCACCGGTGAGCGACGTCGTCCTCTACGGTTCGCCGGGCGCCGAACTCGCCGACGCGTCGCAGCTCGGGGTGGCGCCCGGCCACGCCTACTATCTGATCGGAGTCGATGACGTGGTCGCGGAGTTTCTTTCCGAATTCGACGCGTTCGGTCCCGCCCTTCAGGACGTGCCCGGCATGACGGCGCTGTCCAGCCTTGACGGTTACGCGTTCGGCGAACGGAACGGCGACGGGGCATTTCACGAACGCGCGTACGGCCATTCAGATTACGCCCGCCTGGGCAGCAACGGAGAGCTGCGGATGAGCGGCTACAACATGGCCGCGGTGCTCGCCGGCCTGCCGCAAGACCTGATCCGGCCCGGCGTGGTCGCGCCCGGCCGGCCGCCGTGCGGCGCCGGCGGGTAGAGCCGTCAGCCGGGCACGAGATCCGTGGGCAGCGTCGGGGTCAGAATGTAACCGGTCGGAAGGTCCCCGTAGACCGTCATGTCGTCCGGCCGCCGGGTGGCGTAGAGCGCAATGTAGGCGCACAGCACGGCGTCGATCGGATCCTCCGCCCTGTCCAGATCGACCGGTCGCGCCGCCCGCTCAACGGTTTGACGCAGCCGCAGCCATTCCGCGCTGGCCGTAACCCGCATGGGCGGTGCCCGGTTCGCGAGACTTTCGATCAATCCGATCAGCTGGAGCATCGCCGATTTGCGGTCCTCGAGGGATCTGCCCTTGCGCCGCTTGTATTTCAGCGTCCGGCCCAGCCGGAACAGTGCCACCGCCGCCGCGTGCGGATAAACCTCAGCAGCTCGGCGCTGCGCGGGTGACTGCGAATCCACTTCCAGCCCAAGGGATTCGGCGATGCGAGCAGCGCGGGGAGCGTCCCGGAACGGCGCGAGTCCCAGATGGGCGGGATAGGCGCCGGCATCAAAGGGCCGGAAGTCCCGATTCAGTGCCCGTTCGGCGGCGCGCATTCCTGCCGGGTTGACCACCACCAACGGCGCGTCGATCCCGACGAAGCACGAGCCCTTCACGAACGGTGATACCGCCGAGAGGATCTCGTCGTCGGTTACTGCGGAGGCCAGGAATACCAGCTCACCATCGGCACTGGCCACGGCGATGCCGGTGCGGTTACGCATGCCCCAGGCCAGGTCCAGCCCAATGAAGTACACGGCCTGCGGACCTAGCACGAGCAGACGCAAAAGGCCCCGACACGCCGTGCGTGCGGGGACTTTTGCGTCTGCTCGGCGTAGCTAACGGCGGCGTCGGGATCGCAGGTAGTCACCCACCACGGCGGCGCCCAGCCCGTCGAGATCGGGCACCACAACGCGGCCCTCGACGCGGCGGGCGATCTTGTCGAGGAATCGCGCCAGGCCGGGGTCGCTACCCAACCGGAAGATGGTGATCTGCGCACCCAGGCGAGCCATCTCGTCGAAACCCTTGACGGTGAAGGAGATGGTCCTCGGGTGCGGCGGGTAGTCGAAGAAGACCGACGTGCCGTCACCGTCGAAGTCCTCCAGGTGCGCGGTCGGCTCGCCGTCGGTCACCACCAGCACGACCGGTTGGGCGTTGGGATGCCGACGCAGGTGGCGCCCGGCCAGGGCGAGCGCGTGGTGCAGATTGGTGCCCTGCTCGTACACACCCTCGAGCCCGGTCAGCTCGGCCGCCGAGACGGTACGTGCATAGCGGCCAAAGGCGATGATCTGCAGCGCATCTGACCGGAACCGGGTGCACACCAGGTGATTGAGCGCCAGCGCCGTGCGCTTCATCGGCAACCACCGGTTCTCCATCACCATCGAAAACGAGGTGTCGACCAGCAGCGCGACCGCGGCCTGGGTGCGGGTCTCGGTCTCGGAGACCTCGACGTCGTCGACGGTGATTTTAAAAGACGGCCGCGTCCCGTCGAAGATGCGCGTGCCTGATTGGCGCAGCACGGCGTTGGTCAGCGTGCGGGAGATGTTCCACGGCTCGGTGTCACCGAACTGCCAGGGCCGGGTCGCGCCGGTCAGCTCACCGGCCGCACCGGCCCGCCGGTGGTCGCGCTCCCCGTGCCGACCCGAAAGCTGTTGTGCCACATCACGCAAAGCCGTCTCCCCAAGACGGCGCATGGCCTTCGGCGACAACCGCCACTGACCGTCCGAACCGCGATCCAGGAAGCCCTGATTGACCAGCGCCCGTTCGAGTTCGGCAAGCGTACGGGCGTCGACCGCCGCCTCGTCACCGAGCTGGCGGGCCAGCGCGTCAAGGTCCACGTCGTCCATGCTGGCGCCGGGGTATGCCTGGGACAACTGGTCGGCCAACTGCTCCAGCTCACCGATATCGGCCAGCGCCTGCGCTCCCTCGCCCATGCCCAGCGGGTTCTCACCGGAGAAGCGCTGCTCGCCGGTCCAGTCTTCACCGGGACGGGCAGCCTGCAGGTGAGCGTCGAGCCTGTTGAGCGCCTGCATCAGCGATGGTGATCCAAAGGCCTGTTGCGCCAACGCATCCAGCTCGTCGCGCTGCTCCTGGCTGAGGCTGTTGCGGAACCGCTGTGCGGCGGCGGCCCGCTTGGCCAGCGAGTCCAGCAGCTCCTCGACGTTTTGCGGGTTCTCGGGGAAGAACTCGCCGTGCTTGTTCATGAAGTCCTGGAAATCCTGCTGGGTGTCCTCGCCGCGAGAGTGCTTGTCCAACAGATTGTTCAGGTCGTCCAGCATGTCGTTGACGCGCTGACGGTCCTCGTCGGTGGCGCCCTCGAGCGCCTGCTTCATGCCGGCGAAGCGTTGGTCCAGCATCTCCCGGCCGAGCAGGTCCTTGATCTGCTCGTACTTCTGGCGGGCCTCGTTGCTGCGCCAGTCGTATTCGGAGAGTTCCTGGACCGCCTTGGCGGGCGACTGCGGCAACGCCTCCAGCTGCAGCTCGGAGAAACGGGCGTCATCGTCGAGCGCGCGCGCCAATTCCTTGCGCTCGGCCAGCACGGCCTCGTCGAGCAGCTTCTTGATTTCCTGCAGGGTGCCGTCCAAGTTGTTGCGCCGCAGCAGGTCTCGCCGCTTCTTATTGGCCTCGGCGGCCAGCCGGTCGGCGCCGCGCATGTTCTCGGTACCCCGTCGCAGCAGCTCGGACAACGCGCGGCGCGGCGAGGTGCCGGCCATGACGTCCTGCCCGATCTGTTCGAGGGCCTCACGCAGATCCACCGGCGGAGCCAGCGGGTCGGGCCCGCCGGTATACGCCGAGTATCGCGATGAGTGCCCTCTATTGGCCATAAACCGTCTGCCCTTCACCGGAGACCTTGTCCACGCGCTTGGCCAAGTACAACGCCTCCAGGGCCAATTCCAATGCCGCGGCCCGCTCCCCTTCGGATTCGGCGCCCAGTCTCGCCGCGATCTTCTCCACCACCGGCAAGCCCGGCACCGCGGCCAGCACATCCTTGGCCGACACCCGTTCACCCGTCGTCACCGCGGAACCACTCTCGACGGCGGACACCAGCGTGCCGACGTCGATGCCGCCCAGCACGCGCGAGGCGGTGTCGGCGGTGGCGCGGCGCAGCAGATGCTCCAGCACGGCCTGCTCGCGGCCCTCCTCGCCGGACTCGAATTCCAGCTTGCCGCGCAACACGTCGATGATGGTGCCCAGGTCGACCACCCGGGCGACCGGGTCGGTCTCGCCCAGGATCGCGCCGCGGTGCCGGGCCGCCGCGGCGACCGTCTCGGCCGCGGCGATCGCGAACCGCGCCGACACACCGGAGCGCTGGT